>NZ_JAENHX010000003.1:0-455534 GCF_016757845.1 Lysinibacillus sp. HST-98 | reverse complement strand
GTATATCGATTACTACAATAATGAACGAATTAAACAAAAACTGGCCGGTATGAGCCCGGTAAAATACCGAACTCATGCCAGCCAATTAGCTGCATAACTAAAACTCTAACTTTAAGGGGTCACTACCTTATGCAAGAGGCTTCTTTTTCTGAAGAGGTATCCAAATTTCACTTGTAAAGGTTGGTGAGGAAAAATCCGTGCTTGTATGACGCACGATTTCTGGACCAGCAACCTGTTCATAGCCAGATGATGGGAACCACTCCGCATAAATGCGCCCCCATGTTTCCTGCAGTGTTTGTGGGAATGGTCCAACTGCTTCAAAGACAGCCCATGTACAAGCGGGTACATCCAACTGTGAAAAATAGTGAGACGTTTCGGTTGTGGCTACGCCGATATAATGATCAAGTTCGCCCTTTTCCTCCATTCTGCTCTCGGAAAAGTTAGTGGAGGCTTGGATAATTCCCATTGGTTCTACATTCGATAGCTTTTTTAGGTGCCCAATATCCTCCAATGTTAATGAACGTGCCATTTCAGTTATCGCTTGATTTTCTCCTTGAAAAACGATAGGTACTCTTTTCATGAGACCAACGATGTGAAACGCTTCTTTTTGTTGGAGTCGGTAATTCATTTCACAACCTCCTTGTATGGTAAGTTGGAAGGTCATTCGTGGAAACGCTTTTAGGTGCTGACCATTTTGCCTCGCCTCCGATGGTGTGATGCCATGCATTTGCTGAAAGGCTCTTGTAAATGCATCTGCAGAGCGATAGCCATAACGAATCGCGATATCGAGAATTCTCATAGATGAATCTGATAATTCCAGTGCGGCAAGCGTTAGACGCCTACGACGAATATACTCAGACAGCGAGATGCCTGCCAGAAAGGAAAACATACGTTTAAAATGATATTCCGAGCAATAAGCTAATCTCGCAGCTTCTTGCACATCAATTTCCTCTGTTAGATTGGCCTCGATATACGCAATCGCCTCATTCAACCTTGTTAAAGAATCCACTTCTATCACCTTCCTTATCATTACTTTAGCAGGAATAGTAGCCCTCCATCCGACAATTGGTGCCCCATTTAGTCGCCTTCCAAAAAATAATCTATCGAACAGGCAGATAACTAGCTTTTAAAGCTACTTTCACATACATATAATAGTGTAAAGCTAATTTTAGCCTTACACCTCCTGACTTGATACTTAGGGTCACTGCTCGCACAGTGGCCCTATGAAAATAATAGATCATTGTGTCGCACCATAATTTCCGTTACAATATTTGTAAGAATTGTCTATTGAGCTGAAGGCAGTAACATGAATCGTCTTTTCCAGTGGTACAAGCATTTGCATACTCATTCCTATAATTATTTTAAAATCCTTTCATGATGAGGATGTTTTTCGCCATTCGTAAAAAAGCAAAATTTCTACTGCGTCTCATCCTATTGATTATTTTACTGTTTTTAGCTATAACTGCCATTGTGTATCAAGCGATAATGTCTATTATTTTTTTCAATCCTACTACTAGGCATGTTAGGTATGGCACTTTTTTTACATAGAAAAGATGAAGGAGAACAATAAATGGTGAATAGTAAGCTATTACTTCTAATATTAGGTTGGGTCAATGTGGTAGCTGCCCTTCTCCTATTCCAAGCTTTTTGTGGGCTTATGGCAATTTGTATGGGCATCGTACTTAAAAAGGATTATCAAGCACCAACCCATGGGCTGGTCTTGATAGTAGTTGGTATCTTGAGTACTGTTATAGGTTGGTTGCTCAATCACTTCTATATGTAAAAATGACCAAGAACCTCGATTCTTGGTCATTTTATAATTAGCGATAACTATTGTGTGTGGGTTCAAATAATGCTTCGTCGGCGTTTCGTACAAGTGAGAAATGATCCACATTATAATGGCCATGTAGGATGTCGTTATGGTGTGCAACCGTATCTTCTGGTGATAAGTAGCGGAACCATTTGTTGAATGGCCATCTCCCACCAAAGTGACATCAAAGCCCTGTATAGTTGCTGCTCTAACTGCTGTATCCACACAATGCTCGGTTTTGCAGCCCATTATCACCAAATGCTCTACCTTATTGGCCTGTAAATAATCGAGTAAGCCTGTCTTATAAAAAGCGTTGGTAGCCAGTTTATCAAAATAAACAGCGGTAGTCGGTACTTGGATCGCTTGATGTACCTGAAAGCCTTCCCCTTCTCCACCAGCTACATCCTGATCACGCACAAAGATAATATGTGCCTCTGCCTCAATAGCTTTTTGAATAACGGCATTGATGGTTTTAAGCAATTCATCCTTGCGATAGACGGCTTGTTCATCCTGATTTCCCTCGATTAATTCTTGCTGTGCATCAATGACCACTAGTGCTTGCTTCAAAAGCATCTCTCCCTTATCGTTTGCTAACAATATTTTACCATTAATAGTTAATTTCTGATATGCATTATTTTATAACTTTTGAAACCGTCATGCCATCCCCAATGGCACTTGGGTGTTGCCATTTTTCATAGTTATCCTTATCAGCATCAATGAAAAAGAAATCAAAACACTGTCCTGTTGCCAGAAGCTTTTCAGGCTTTCCAATGCAGGATCTGTTATACGTTACCTGCTCAGCAAAGCCTGCCTTGGCAAAAATTCTTGGCTGCCAGCTGTGCATATTTTTCCTTTAACTCTAGGGAGGTCACTTTGCCTTCCCCTTCCATTCCTCTCGCTAGACAAATTTCTAAAATAGCCTTTAACCTAGTAATCAATACAAGCATCGTCAACAGCTTTCCTGATGATCGAGACACAGAAATAGCAGGCATACCATTTTCGTCAATGGAGGACAGGACATCCTCTAATAGGGCATCGTACTGATAAAATACCTCATCTATATAATTTCATGTGCGTTATCTTCCTCTTGTAGACTGTCGTTTGTTTCATTTTCTTATCGGTGGCTTTTAATTCACCGACTAAAATTTGCTGAATGGATTGAAATTCTGGCTGTTCTAATTGCTGTTTAATGGTTGCTCGCTTCACATGCAGCATCACATCTCTAAAAATGAAATCGCTTTGCCTTTTGCTCCTCACTGTAACGCGCCTTCCATGCCTCTGTGGCACCCTCCACGGTGATGTACCTCTCTCATATGCTCTCTAAATCCAGATCCTTCATTTCTAAAACACCCCTTTTATGTACAAACGTATACAAATTGCCAATTAAACATAATGCTTTCATGCTCCAACATATGTTAGACAATAGTAAACGTATCGGAATGGAGGTAAGATGAGTGAAAAGGGTTATAAAATATGTGTTGGGCATCGGTACATTATTGATACTGTCAGGCATATTTTTAATTGGGGTACAATCTCACTATAATCAGAAGGAAATTAAAATTGCCAGTAAGCTATGTCTCGAAAATGGCGGACAGCCTACTATCATACGCGATTATTTGGCCTTGAATTACTCCTTTTCCTGTCAGAAGAACTGAGGTAGTACATATATGGATGGTGAACTGCGATGCTAGAAAATCGAGTAAATTTCATCTATCTTTCAGGCAAATGGCTAGCTAACAAGATTACTTTTACATACAAATAGTAGTGTAAAGCAAATCTAGCCTTTCCACAGCTCTCCTGTTTTGAGGTCACTTTCCTTGGAAGGTGGCCTTTTTGGCATGAAAAAAGACGTCATGTCGACGTCTTTAATGTTTGATCGATATCCTCAATCAACCTATCCACTTGTTCCTTTGTTATCTTGATGACATATAATTCTGTCGTTTCGATTCCATCAAGGCTTGTTAGGTGTTTAGGATATTGATAGTTATTTGTTATCTCCTTGTCCATACAATCACCTCTTCAATAGATATATTCGACATAAAGTATAGCAAACCTTCTATAAAAAGGAAAATAACAGTATATTTTTTCACTAAAATAGCTATCATTTGGACGATTTAGGATGAAAAAAGGTTAAAACGATAAGTCCATTTAGACTATCCTTGTGTAAAAGTGATTATTGCTTACCAAATTTCGCAATTTTTTTGAGGTAGAATGACCCGGTGAAAACAATGATACCTCCATAGACTTGCAGCATCACATTACAGGCACTTCTTCAATGGTTATACTGAGAAAGGTACACCCAACGACAATGATTACCATCTCGATGATGACAAGAATATATTTCACCGTATTTCCTCTTTTCTAGTAGGCTAGTCCGACACGTGTTTTCATGAATTCCTCGCTAAAGATTTGTTGGTAGGCAAAATCTGCTGTATCCGCTACAGAAATTTCGCTACCTCCCTCTGGCAAGAAGTTGCGTTCTGCTCGATAGTTTCCTGTCCAGGGTCCATCAGGTAAATAAGTAGGACAAACAATTGTCCAATCCATAGCAGATTGCTCTAATTGTTCGAATACACGCTGGTGCTCCTGTGCAGCAAAGGTCGATTTTCGTTTCGATTCCGTTGATTGGTAACGAAGAAGAGTTGGCGTTACACGACTTTGTAAGATCCCAGCTGTTCCAATCGTAATGATTCTTGTCAACTGTTGCTTTGTCATCGCTTCAAGAATCAATGGTAAGCTAGCCGATAATGTAGTGCCTCCATCTGTATTTAATGCACTCACCACCACATCTACATGATGCATTGCCTGCTCGATATCCTGCTTGTTTAAAACATCACCTTTCATTACACACAGCTGTTGGTGATGGTGCGGTAATTTATCAGGATTTCGAACTAAAAGGGTGACCTCATGCTGATCCTTTATTGCTAGTTCCACCAACTGGCTGCCGACACGTCCACTCGCGCCTAATATTAATATTTTCATTTCTTTCACCTCTTTTATTATTATATTACAATTCCCTTTATATGTAAAAAGGCACAAATCACAGTGCCTTCCCTCGACTATTCACGCTCTAGTAGTTGAACATCGACCATAAATAAATGCATATTATTCTTTTGGGCCAGCTCATCGATAATCGATTGAATTTCACTTTCTGTACTGACATCAATTTCTTCCCCATCGTGTAATTGAATAGTGATGACTTGATGCGCTGGAGAGTCTATTAGATAACCGACTGTACTATCAGGTGAGTAGCCTGCCGCTCGTATGGCCTGTAACACTTGTTTTGTAAAATTCGTAGCTTGTAATTTTTCGCCAAGCTCCTCTGCATAGGGAGTTGCTCTTTCAGGGCTCGGGGCTATAATAGAAGGCTCCCTTTGTGCCTTCCACAATGAAATCACAACCAGTAAGCACATGAATAAAAAGAAGATTTGCAGAACACTTTTCATACATTCGCTCCATTTCTCCATGAAATTTACAGGCGGAAGTCTAGCAATCTTTTGCCCTGAAATTGTTATTATTCTCACAGCTATGTATGGCTATTTCTCTCTTTAATTATTAAAAAATAATTTTCTTCTTGTACAGAGGGCAAATTACCAAGAAGTTTTGTTTGTGGCTTCATAGATTAGAAATGTAAAGGTTAGCGCTACCATTACTAAAAAACTAACAAAAAGGGAGATTAAAAGATGCAGGATAGTAGATTTAGTCAATATATGAATTGGAATCATAAAAAAGAAAAGTGCTGTGAACAATATGTAAAATGCTATTGTCATTTAGAAAAAAAATGTGAACACAAACAAGAAGAATGCAAATGCAAACAGAAGCATGAGCATTGCAAATGGGAACAGAAACACCAGCGATGTAAGTGTCATGAAAAGGATGACCATTGTAAATGGGAACATAAGGAGGATTCTTGCTCCTGCAAAAAAGAGGAGGAAGAGTACTACTACGAGATGGATTATTCCAAAGATCACAAGTGTAAAGGCTGTATTTGTCATCAATTAAGATGCTTATCTCCTGGCACTTTGGTAGATGTTATTTTAGCAGGTGGCGGTAGCTTTGTAGGAATTTTCTTCATCAGCTTAGATCCTAAAACTTGCTGTGCTACATTCTTAGAGGTAGATGCAGCAGCAGCAACACCACTTATCATTGATTGCCAGCAAATTATTGCCATTAGAAACGCGTAACTGTTCCATTATCCTATTTGACACCAATTCATATACCATAATCCTACCACTATAAGCACATTTAATCTTCTGCCAGGTTCGCGAAAACCATACCTGGCAGAATTCATATTTTTCAGCTATTCATTGACAATGACTTTGACAATGGGCTCTAATTTTCCTCTATTCACATCGCCAAGATAATCAACATCCACTACGACAGCTCGTGGCTCAAAACGTTGGATACATTCAATGAGGCGTTTTGTGTTTATTTTCTTCATACGCTGGAAGGGTTTACGAATATCAGTCCTTGTCACATATTCGCGAAGCGGACAAGGAATCGTAAACGTCGATAAAATAAATGCTACATTTTGTAATATACCTTCCACGCCTGTAGCATTACCATTAACATTACTTAAAGCCGTTACTTGATGTGTCATTCTATCAACCTTTCTTCTACGTTCATACGATTGGTACGTTGGAAAAAGAGCACTTTGTTATTTATGCTTGCTCATTAAAAATTATGAACGCTTTGTTTTTATGTACCCAATGTTATTTTTATTCAAACAACATTCTAGTTGATAGGTTGACCTACAGGCTTAGCGCATGATGGCATAGTAAATAACATACAGCCAGCTAAAACAGCCGTGGATAATTGCCCAGATGATGGAGTGATGCACACTCCATGAGATCGTAATTGCTAAAACCGAACCAAAGCCAATGCCATTTTTGACCACCGTTTTATGCTCCACTTTTCTCACCTTCCTTGTGCTTTTTAACTCTCCTTCTTGCCATCGCAATCGGTTTCCCTCCTATCTTTTTCTATGTTTATGCATGAACGAACAAGGGCAATCTGAAAGAAAGGATGTGATATTATGATATTTTTCATGCTGACTGCCACGATTGGCATCCCAAGCCTTATGGTGTATCTTCAGCACAAATGGGTTAGCTTTCGCTTTCTTTTCAACATACTAGGCGTCATTGCTGCGATTCTGTTTAGCACGATTGCCGCTACAGCTATAACGAACATTATTCTTGAGGATGTGGTCTTTATGACAACGATTCATGCTGTGTTCTTAAACCCAGTCTTTCTGATTACAGGGGCGTACGCTGGCTTATATCTGATTTACCGGTTCATCATGATAACAATTCATGAAAGAGACAAGCCCCCATCCCTTTAGTAGAAGTCACAATAGACGTGCCAAGTCTGGATGGTTGGATTGTAGAAAAAATAAAAATTGCCATGATCCACAATGTTCAAACGTGCTTTTGCATCGGAGGCAATTTGAAGGACAAATGGCGCATCGTCACCAAAATCAACGCCACTTTGACAAAAGCTCGGATAGCCACCAATTTTATGGAACGGATAGAGGTTTTCAACGATATCCTCAAAATAGTCGAGCTGTTCTTCCTGCTCCAATGTCAGAATCTCTTCCTCCAATTGAGCAGGAATACCACCCCCATCCCATGTTGGATAGTCATTTGTCATATGTTGCGGTAGGAGTGGAAATGCACGAATTTGTTTATGCTGCCATTCGCGCTTCACTAAGCCTTCCAAAGTGGTGTACGTTCTAATATCAAAATAAGAACAAAGATCATCCTCCATGAGATGATCTAATAGACGTTCATCAACAAAGACTGTGACTAATTGAAAAGGCTTTAATGCCATCGGTACGTAGGGTAGGTCTTTTAGAAAGAACGTAGCGAGCGGCTGATAGCCAGATGTTGGCTGCTCTTCTGGCAAGGACCAGCCAACATAGCCAATCCAGCTTTCCAATAAATCATGTGTAGGTCGAATACCACCCGTTTGAAAAATCGTGGCCTGCTTGGCTAATTGAGCCCGAATTTGTTCAATGGCCATCCGCTAGCTCCTTTTGTCGACAGCAGCAATCCGTTGTATGGTCGTTTACCATGCCCACTGCCTGCATAAAGGAATAACATATTGTACTACCGATAAATTTAAAGCCATCTTTCTTCAATTGCTTGCTCATACGATCACTAACTTCTGTCGTCACAGGCACCTCTTTGATGGATGCCCACTCATTCATAACTGGTTTGTGATCTACAAAGCCCCAAATATAATCTGAGAATGAGCCATGCTTTTCCTGTATTTGGAGATATGCTTTAGCATTTGTCACCACACTAGCTATTTTTAATTTATTGCGAACAATCCGTGTGTCTTGCTGCAATTCCTCTAGCTTGTCTGCTGTATAATGGATAATTTTTTCCACATCGAATTGATCAAATGCCTCACGATAGCCTTCACGCTTTTGGAGAATCGTCCACCAGCTCAAGCCAGCCTGTGCCCCCTCCAAGCAAAGCATCTCGAATAAATACTGGTCATCATAGACCGGTACACCCCACTCCTTGTCATGGTATTCCACATACAAAGGCTCATCTAGCTTGACCCAATCACATCTTTTCATTTTTATACCCTCCATTTTATGTATCCTTTACTTAATAGCTGTAATGCAAAGCCATCCTTTACTTGATTTTTCCGTGACATAAACGGTTTGAAAACCGATACGTTCTAATAATTGCTTCGTTGCCTCAGGTGTTTGATAGGCTTTCATATGATAGTTCATCTTGTAGAGCTCTGCTATGATAATAAATTTCCCACCGTTTTTCAGAACCCGCCATACTTCCTCTACATTCTGCTCCAAGGATGGCCAAAAATAGTGCGTTTGAAAGGCCGTAATCGCATCAAAAAACTGATCATCGTATGGAATGTTTGAAACGCTTGCTTCTTTCACAAAGACCCTACCACTGGCAACATTTGCTTTATTCAATTTGATCGATTCCTTCACTGCCTGTGTGGAAAAATCTATCCCATATATTATACCATTTGGATTCAATTTGGATAAAATTTGGAGCGTTTTCCCACCACCACAACCTATGTCTAATACACGATCACCGTCATTGATAGCTCCTTGCCTGATGAACCATGCATTCATACCACGATGGGCAAAATTCATGATTTGTAGCATCGTTGAGCCAATCCATCCATTTGGCTTTTTCGCTTGTTCAATTAACGTTTGCAAGAGTGACATGATTGGACTCCCCCCTTCAAGTAAAATTGTTAAAATAGAAATTAGAGCTTTAAAATAAAAACGCTTACTAGTTTGTACGTACTTCAAAACAATTTGTTTCATTTTTTACAAAGGAGGAAGATTTCATGATACAACAAGCAAAGCAGAAGGACGCTCATGCTGCAGCCTCATTAGCCCTACTACTCTGGCCCAATCATACACTAGAGGAATTTACCGAAGAGATGACACAGCTGCTAAAGGAAGAAAACGCAGCTATTTTCCTTGCCTGTGACGATGACGAAGCCGTTGGATTTGCCCAATGCCAGTTAAGAACAGATTATGTAGAAGGCACCGACTCGAGTCCAGTGGGCTATTTAGAAGGCCTTTTCGTGAGGGAGGACTATCGCCAGCAGGGCTATGCAAGACTGCTTGTGAAGAAATGTGAGCAATGGGCAAAGCATAGGGGCTGTCTAGAGTTTGCCAGTGACTGTGAATGGGGCAATGACGAAAGCCTAAGGGTTCATCTTCAGCTCGGCTTTACAGAAGCCAATCGCATCATTTGCTTCACAAAAAAATTATAAAAATGGCTGACAAAAAAATCACAGGCGTTGCAAACATAACACCTGTGATTTTTCGACATTTTTTAGTTTAGATATGTATTGTTGGAAATATTTCGTTCGCGCTCATCTATGATTAAATGGATCATTAATGCGAGTTGTTGTTCGATTCGCATATTATTTAGATGTAAGATATCAGCAATTACATTCTTTTGCTTCTCTGCTAATTCCATCTCCTCTAGCATTAACATAATTTCTTCTTTTGTCAGCCCAAACATACTCATATCACCCCAATACTCTCTCTATTTATTATTTTAAAATCATTACTCCCATTTCATAATTAACGAAAATTTATCTTATTGCATGAACCATTTTTACTAATTATAGGTTTAAACATGGAAAATAATCAATCTATTATCCATATTTATTTAATATTTTTTTTACATTAAGTAAAAACTTTTATTATGTTGGTTATAACTTATACAAAGATTGTATAAGTTTTCCTGTGGAATATTTCAAAATATTGCAGTAATTGCAACAAGACATCTATACCATTATAAAAATATTCTTGCATTTTGTCGAATTATAGATTTTTTTGCACAAATTAAAATTAATTTACAGCTCAAATGTATTCCTTTACCCATTTTTCACATATTTAAAACATCAATACACGAATCCATAAAAAAAGTAATTTCAAAATTGAAACTACTTGTCTTATTTGTATAATCGGCTTTTATATTATTTTTTTAATATCATGTTTCACTATTTCTATTTTCATGTCCTCAATTTGGGAAACCTTTGATACTGTATCCTTCTGCCATGTCGCTGACTGTACATGTCCTTGCACAAATAATTGGCTGTTTTCCTGGACCACCGCTGGAGCCTTTACTGCAGCTATATCTGTATGACGCATTTCCAATAAGGATTTATTGGACAACGCTAAAAATGGTCTAGCCGCCTTATCCACCCTACAATTTTCAATACGCCCCATTGATTGATCTGACCAAATCATGGCATAAGAGCTTTCTTGACCATCTTTAAAATAGCTATTAGCTATCTCAAAAATTGCATCAATGCACGTGATTCCGTTTCCTTCCATTTGTTCAAAGGTGCAATAGTGTGTAAATAATCGGGCATTGTTGATATAGATATGGTGGCTTTGCAGCTCTCGAATCGTTGTATGATGCATCATGATTTTGGCATGTTCATTACCATAAACACCCCCTGATTGCCCAAATTGAATAATCGATTGCTGTAGCTTTAATCCACTAGCATCAACAATAATATGAAATTGCTGATGGTTTTGAATTTTACATTGGTTCATCGAAACATTTGCTTCATCCACAATGGTAAGCCCGACAGCCATGCCATTGCGAACATGACATGTATGAAATTCCACCTTGCTATTTTCAATCAACACCTGCGCCTTGACATGCCGAGAAACTTGACAATCATAGAACTTAGCTTCGGTTTTTTCTCCAAGATACAGCCCATGACTTTGACCATCTGAAAAAATAGAATCAGATACCATTAGTTCACTGCGATGAACCACCATATTGGTATCAAGATGCTCTTTTATTTCACAGCCATCCATCCTGAAAGTCGTGCTATCAAACAATTGAATGCCTACCCCTTGCCCTTGGTGAACTAGACAATTGGTCATCGCAATCTCACTCGACGCAGCCATTACTTGTGCCTTGTCATGACCATGAATTTCACAGTCCTCCATTGTCAGCTTGACATGGCGAATCGCAAAAATACCATGCTTCTTCCCTTCCAACAGCATACAATTCGTCAAGGTCAGCTCACAGTTTTGAGCGATAATCTGTGCCTTCCGATGATGCTCAAATGTCGTGTCGACTAGAATAACACTGGAACCATTCGCCACACGCAAACCAAAATGATTCAGTGGCGTAGCAAGCACTGCACAATTTTTCATCAGCAAACTACCATAGCTCACCATCATCTGCGTTCGAATCAATTGCTCCTCAATCACACAATTCTCAAGCTGTAAATCGCCTTTCACATACAGCCCCTGCCCTTGCCGGAACCGTAAATTACGCATCGCGACAGGTGTTTGATAGCGAATAAATACGCCACCCTTGATGGTCACATTGCCAACCCCATACAACGTCAGCCGCTTGGCAATATCCAAGCTTTCCTCATAAATCCCATCCCGAATTTCAATCATATCCCCAGGCGCCGCCTCTTCAATCGCCTGCCCGATACTTTGATAACGATGCATAATACTCCTCTTCACCACAAGTACAGCCATTTACACACTCCTAACCAAAAAATGTTCGTACCCTATTTATATACCGAACATGCTTGTGCTTATTCAATTTTGTGTAAAATTGCTGGAATATGCAGGCGTTTATTTGGAATGTTTGACGGTTTAATGAAAGTGGGGTGGTTTTAGGCTTAAATATGAAAAGCGGTTAAGGGTATGCTGTTCGTTTTTTGGGTTGGTATCGGGGTTTTAGAGTCTATTTATATTACACTTAGTTAATGTAAAACAATGACGGTATTTATTGAAGTTGCTGAGAATGACGAATCCTCAGCAACTTATATTCCACTTAGTTAATGTAAAACATTTCGAGATTGCCAGATGGTTGAGTAAATGCTCCATTTATATTCCACTTAGTTAATGTAAAACAGTCACAGGTGGAGGCTCAATTTCAACGTGGTGAAATATTTATATTCCACTTAGTTAATGTAAAACCGCAATTGAACTATTATTTCTGGAGTACCTTCGTTATTTATATTCCACTTAGTTAATGTAAAACTATTTGGAATTTTTTAACTGAATTAGTTGGTACGCTATTTATATTCCACTTAGTTAATGTAAAACTGGAAGTCACTTAGTACCAACAACCGAATATGTCAAATTTATATTCCACTTAGTTAATGTAAAACGCCTGTAATCCCTGATCAGTTAGCTAAAGTTGATTTATTTATATTCCACTTAGTTAATGTAAAACGAAAATACGGTAAGACGACTACGAAATGGTGAAGCGATTTATATTCCACTTAGTTAATGTAAAACATCCACCATTTGTAAATCCACTTGCCGTAGTTTGATATTTATATTCCACTTAGTTAATGTAAAACGCGGTTCTTTAACCAGAAAATTTGAGCAGTTACGTCATTTATATTCCACTTAGTTAATGTAAAACCATGAATGCATTCTCTCGACACCCCGCAAGAACATATTTATATTCCACTTAGTTAATGTAAAACTTGCTGCATTTCCTCGTTATAAAATGTCCAATCATCATTTATATTCCACTTAGTTAATGTAAAACACTTTACCGACGCTAAGTCGTTCATGATAATTCATTATTTATATTCCACTTAGTTAATGTAAAACATTGCACATCCAACAATTACATCATTAACTTTACGATTTATATTCCACTTAGCTAATGTAAAACAATTGTTGAAACCTTTAGTTCCATCATTGGTGATGTAATTTATATTCCACTTAGTTAATGTAAAACTATATAATCAGCGACAATCAATTGCTGCTGTAATATTTATATTCCACTTAGTTAATGTAAAACTATTATTGACGATGTTCATCAGCCCTGCACCAACATTTATATTCCACTTAGTTAATGTAAAACGTAGCGTAACCTTGTACAGCCAGACTAACAGTCATATTTATATTCCACTTAGTTAATGTAAAACGTTAATGCAGCCACTCCTGCAACCGCTAAACCTACATTTATATTCCACTTAGTTAATGTAAAACCCTTGCGGCAGAAATATCTCCATCATCCTGTGACGCATTTATATTCCACTCAGCCTGTTCCATTTTACTACTAGATTTCACTTCTCCTACATAATGCTTGTCCATCATATCAATCCGAATTAAATTTTCTATCCATACTTCTTTTGATTTTTGGCGTTGATAGGACGTATCGTGCAATACCTTCCCTTGCTGTACTTTATCGTCCTCATCCTCAAAGCCAAGTTGATGTGAATGTAACCATAGCTTGCGCTCGCATACTTTCAAATATTGGACTTGCAAACCGGTTGCCTTTAAATCATCCCATTGCAAATGCTTTCACTCCTTGTATGGTATTTTCCATAATTATTGAAAGAAGGCATCTACATCATTTACAAAAATTAAGCCGAGTTCCTCTGTATATTGATAGGTCACAACTGGATATTCTGTATAGCGATCAACTCTAATTGTTGAAGTAACCTCTCCATTTTTTCGTTTTCTTGCATTATCATATGCCCAAGTTGCGATAGGCACTGTGAATTTTTGCAATTCAATTAACAAATTAATCTTCGCCTGCCATGCTAATCTTTTAGATAATTCATTCTTTATATTCTCTATTTCTAATTCATTTTCCCTATAAACACCATATGGTATCACCAATTGATTTTGAATATCTCTTAAGGTCGGCTTATTCTCCTCTTGATAAGGTAATAAATCCTCATACCAGGCTAATGTTTCATCGAATGTTTGAATATATTCGCACTCTGCTCCTAAAGCTTCTCTACTATACACTTGCTCCACAATTTCCATTTTAATTTTCTCATCCATTAGCTGATTGTTATATTGCAGTAGCACTTCCTTGGATTTAGAAAAAATTGTAAAATCAACAACAGATTTTTTGTTGTTCGCAATACCTGATGGCAATGGCTCGCCTGTAAAAACGTAAATATTTGGTATGTTTTTTACATAATCTCGCGTTCGATAAATACGTCCCATACGTTGAAATAAACCTGATGCCTCTGAAAGCTCAGTAAATAAAATATCAAAATCAATATCAACGCTTGCCTCTACTAACTGTGTAGTAATCCATATTCCCGTGTTTAGGCAATCTTTGTTTCCTAATGCTAAAATTGCATCTTCCTTTTCTTGACGGTGCTTGGTGATAAAACGACTGTGTAAAAGAGAAGCCTTTACCCCTGTTTCTTCAAATTCTTTATATAATTGCTGTGCTTTCGTCACCGTATTCACAATGATTAATACCTTTTTTTCCATTGGATGCTTTAAAATTTCTTCTATCGTCAAATCCTTTTCAACAATTTGCATAAAATGACGCTTAATTGGCTGATTATTGGCAGCGAATTTTAAAAATGGGTCTTCTCGTTTTTCAAATGGCACTTCCAATCGTTTCAACGCTTCTATGAAAAGTGGTGGCAATGTGGCAGTCATAATTAAAAACTTACCGCCTATATCCGTAACATACTTCAACCCTAATACGATAAAGGCAGCTAATCTTGCGCTGTACATTTGAATTTCATCAATGATAATTTTGCTATAGGCTAATGTGGCAAGTTTCATTTCAAAGCCTGGATATAACCCGACAAAATCAATAATTTGATCGATTGTCGTCACTGTAAGCGGCATAGATAAATTTTTCGCATGTGTAATCGTTTTTAAATCAAGGTCTTGCTCATCTGCACGTTTGACATATTCAGCATGCATACCACTATGTAGCAATCCTGTATTCTTTTTGCTGCAACCAATTTCATTAATCAATCTGTCATAAATCGCATTGATGGACACTTTTAATGGCAGCGTGAAAATGCCCTTGTCATTACCAAGCCACCAAAGAGCTGCTTCTGTTTTCCCAATCCCCGTTGACGCAATGACTATATGATTCTCTTGTTGGAGAGTATATAAATAGTCTTGCAACTCATTCCTAGTGCGCTTTTTATTATCAAAATACTTTTTCATTTTTTGCGGTAAATCTTCAGGAGGAATTTCAACTTCATAATCTCCACTTGCCGCATAATCCAACTTGTTTAAAAAGCCCTTTATGCGAACGAAACGATACAGTTGCTCACGGTTTTTAAGAAATGTTCGATCGGTAAATTTTCGATAATCAAATTTAGGTTCTTCACGAATATTAAAATCATCATTTAATAGTGACACATATTTTTGTAAATCCTTTTTAATCTCATCACCACTCTCGTACATATTTTGCTCTGCTCGTTCGTGGTGATAATAAACAGCTAAAATTAATAACGTAGCATCCTCTTTACCATAGAGAGTGATTAGATTTTTAATCGGCATAAAAGCACAGCTTAAGTAATTGTGAGGAATTTCATCTATTTCAGGAAATAAATCCTCTATACGCTCTTCTATTGTGCGTACTTTATTCTGAAATTTGGTATTTGCCTTTCCTAAATCATGGTACTTCACCGCTTGTAATAAAATGTCCCAATCTTTCTTTGACAGTGCATTTGGATAAATCTTACGAAATATTTCCCATTTTTTAATTAAATGGTTTGTATGCTCAATAATCGTTTGTGCGGCGGATGTTTTTGTTGCTGATTTTGCTAGTAGCTTTTCAAACATCTACAAACCTCCTTATAAAAAAAGAATGGAGAACATTCCCCCACTCTTATACTAAAAATACGGTATAGCCATCCTTATCGAAAAGCACGTTTTCATATGCAGCAAGATAGTTAGTTGAAGAAGCCGGTACATGGGAAACAATCACCTTTTCCCACTGACGAATGTGCTTTCCTTTAGCAATTTCTAATAATTTATATGTTTTATTTAAACGATAGGATGTACCGACTTTTCCATAAATATCATTCTTGGTCATCGCTTGCGGAATAAAAATATCAAAATCAACTCTCTTGTCTTCATCCATTTTTTGAATTTCTAACTCCACTTCCGTCACTACATTAATCTGCAATAAATCCTCGCGTCTACCTAGTGATAAATATTCAGCAGGTGATTTTAGTGCGTCAATAATGATTGGAATGTATTGCTTGTCCTCTGGTACAATATGCAATACTAGTTCGACATCTACTAATAGCTCTGTTGTGGAAACACCGCGTGTAATCCCCTGTGATTTCCCATCTGATAACTCCACTTTCAACTGATGGCGACCTTGCTCATACGAACTACCAGCAAACTCATAGCGCGTCCATAAATCATTGACCTTTGCATGATATTTCCCCTGAATACTCACCTGCATTGGCACATAACTTGTAAAGCCACATGCCGCATGCACCATGCCAATAACAGTTGAGTACGGGGGCAGTGGATATGATTCCTTTAATTGAAAACTCGTAGGCTTTTTGTAGTTCACTAGGTTCTGATAAGCCTCAATCCGAATCCCCTTCATATGTTCACCTGCTTACTTATAATAATCTGATACAGACTGCTCTAGCTGCGCGAAGAAGTCTGCCATTGGTTTTGCTTGTAAACTTTGCTCAATTTCCTCGTCGTTTGCTAATAATCCTTTGACTAAGCCAACATGTGTATGTTGTTGAATATGTGAATCCAATGCTAAAATTCCCTCAACCGTTGCAACGGCAAGCTTATTATTTTGAAGCTTTAACCGATTTTCGAAAAATGGATTTTTTAAATCATAGACACCACCGATCGCAAAAATTGGAGCTAAATTCTCTCGACGCCCTTTTATATCACGATATAAAAATTTTAATGTACGTAATAAAGAAATAACACGTTTAGCACGTTCCTCTAATGGAATTTCAATTTGATCGTTTGTATCAATCCCAATCTTATCTAAATCCACCGTTAGTGTGTATGCATAAAAGGATTTATGAATTTCACTTTGTGCAATATTTCCACCTCTTAATTCCTCATTAGCTGTTGCACTTTTATGGCGGTCAAACAACCCTTTATTCGTTAAAAATTCTAAATCTGTATTATAACTTTCCAATGCGACAGCATTGGATAAGCGTACCACGGCAGCACGAGTTCTCGGTGGTTTTACCGTTTTCATATAGCCGAACAAATCAATTTCAGGATAATCTGCGATTGTTGCATCTGGGTGAAATTGAATAACGGAGCCATCCATACCCAATGGCGTGTGATTGATATCCATTTGTTCGACAATGTTATAACGCAATGCTTGACGTGAAATATACGTGTACACTTCATGATCTCCACGGGAAATTTTTTTCAAAGAAGCAACGTTGCCAACACCCTCACCATAGTTGGCACTTTCTGCTTCAACTATCATACTGACTGTTAATCCTTTTTTATTCATTTACTTGCTCCTCCTTTGCCATATCCTCTTTTTTGAAATCTTTTCCATTTAATCCTATTAAAAATGCGTAGCCAATTGTTTGGAATTTTTCAATATCACTGAGTGTTGTTGTGAAAAATAGGGGGATACCTAATTTTTCATGGCGTTTATAGCTATACGCCTGTACAATTGTTTCCATAAATTTATTAGGATTTTTTACTTTTAAAGCATTTAACAAACGGTGTGAAATAGCATTTAATTTTGTTTCTTGACCTCGATATACTTTTCTTAATTCGTAGCCGCTAATCCGAATACTTCTTAACTCTTTATCTGTCATATAATGTGAACCTCCATTTAATACATAATTTGAAATTTTCAGAATTTTATAGATAGAAAAAGTATCCGTATATTTATCATCGATTACTAAACGTATTAAACGATAGAGTAAATCACTAAAGCGTTGTCCATTATAAAAACGTCGAATAACTTCTTGATAGAGGCTTATATAGTCTCCGTTTTCCTTAACAAATTTCCCCGTCAAGTAATGGAAGTCATTCCGGTTATCATAAAGCTGCTGTGCTTTGTCACGGGATAACATATTGAATGTATAAGGTCTGGATTCATTATTTTTGTCATATTTAACAATCTGGATATTGTCAATTTCTACATTCTTCTTGTTTTCTGCGTGTTGATACATTTCATTGATAATTTTTGAATATGCCATTTCCTCCAGCTTATCGCGTGTATATTCTTCTCCTCTATCGTTGCGTAACTGAATTTTATTGTAAGCTAGTAACTCGACAATGGATTGATTGCTATTGATAAAGAGACCTATCCCATTTTTCAATGTGAAGCCTAATGGCAGACAACTATACACAATATTACAGATTGGACAAATAAATAGATTGCGCTGATGGTTCCAATAATGCGAGGATTTTCTTGCCCCATCAACCCCTAAATTTTGTACCCAAGTAAGATCAAATGCCTCTGAGATAGACTTCATTTTATTGTCACAGCACGCACATGTTAATTTATTTTTTCCATACTTTTTTTCATCTTTCTTTGACGTTAGAAAATCTTGAGCAGGTTTGATGAAGTAATTAAAATATTCTTCATAGAGATCCTTTTTACTTGCATTGCTATTTAGGAAGGAGACATTGGACCAAAAACCTTGAATAACTTGATATGTAAGGACACGTGGGATGATAAATCGCTTTGCATCCTTATGCTTTAAATGCTCGACAATTTGTAGTAATGCGTCCACAGCGTCTCCAATTTGAGGCTGAATTTTTTCCAAGGTTTCTTTTTTCCTCTGTGTTACCTTTTTTAAACTTTTTGCAGCCTCTAAAAAATCAAATGGAATCGCAGACAGAAATGGATAGACATTCTTATAACTATTCGATGACAGCCAGTATTTCACTTTTTCAATATGGGCATTGAGCCGTTCTAAGTTTTTTTCATCTCCAATGTCAGTTTTCGCTCTTACTAAAAACTCTACAATAGTAGGATTAGTCATTTTATAGTAATTTGTTTCATGTCCATATTGAGCAGATAAATAGGCAAAATAATGTTCTTCAAAGTTCGCTAAATTGCTTTCTGGAAAACTAATAGTCTGATAATCGCTCTTACTATACTCTAGCTTTGCATAGTCAAATACACGGCAAAGTCCCAAAATACTGGCATTGTAAATTGTTTCATCTAACTGTAGTTCAATCATTCACTTCACCTCCTACTCATTCACCATTTCAATGCAGCCTAGCATTTGTGATCTTCTAAAACCAATACCCGTCTGCGTTAATAAAGCTAAATCTTCTGGATGTCCTCCTAGTACAAAGCTTCCTTCAAAACCATTCAAATAAAGAATTCCTTTTTCATTTAAATTTTTAAGCTTGTCATGCTTTAACTGCACAACTTTTTTATGCATCATTACTGATGTAAAAACTAGTGGCTGATGCAATGTCCGCCCAGCAACAGATTTTAGGCATTCATTTGCTGCATAATTCAATTCCTTCTCATAATCAGGATCATCAATATTTAAATATTGATTGTTTTTATCTTTAATAACGATGGTGCTGTTTGTTTTAAATAGAGCTTGAGATTTTGTAGGTAATTTTTCAGATAAAAATTTAACATGCTTAATGTGTAGGGTGTATGACTTATATTGCATTTGCTGATGCTCAAGTAAGCCATTATACAGAGTTATCATAAAATTTATATCAGAAGAAGAAATGGTCATACGAATGTCTTGATGGATGATAAATTCATCACCTTCTAGCGTATAACCATTTAAATAAATCGCTCCTGTAAAAGGACGCATCGCCTTGTTAGCTTGATGTTCCTCAAAGCTATACAAACTTTCCTTTAATTCTGGATTGACAGAAGATAGTCCGGCTTTAACTACACTCCCAGCTAAAAAATGATAATGCTTAGGTATTTTCTCCGCTTCCATAATGATCTGCAACCTCATTTGGCTTCACCTCCTTTTTATTTCATAGACTACTCCTAGATATAGTAAGGATATTTTTAGGAGTTAATTTACATTTATAGTAATTTATTTTTCACATTTAGTCAATATTTTCTAAAAATTAAATTATTATTAAAATTATATAGGATAACTATTTATTTTGTGATTTTATTCTCATTTATTTTCTTAGCTTTTATTGATAAGATAGGAAAATCATGTTTAACTAAGTGGAATTTAAATATATATTTTTAAATAATGTTTAATTTTTTAGAAAACTATCTCATTTTTTATTAACTATGTGGAATTTTACTTACTTCAAGTTCTTACTTTCTTAAAAAAAAACTACAAAAGAGCCTACTTGAGACTATTTCGAGTAGGTTTTTTACATAGCTGATTACTTTTAGTAATTCTAACAAACTTCATTTAATTTCCTTTACCCTCTTCACTAAACGCCGATTACACATGATGAGGATGTAACACAAGTAAGGCAAATTTATAAAGCATGAAAATATTTAACATAGATACAAAACTCCCTATGAGAATGTGGTCGACATGACCTATTACTTGAATAAAATGGATTTTCTCCTCTTTATAAAAATTGCAGTGAATCATTTTACAACATTAAATCCCTTCAATGCTTTCCATGCCAAGCATTGAGGCACTTGAATAACAAAGGGAAATTTTCAAACTACAGATTGACTGCAAAAAAATGATATTAGTCTCAAAGTACAACCTGATAAAGCGTTGAAAAATAAGGTTTTTTTGATTATGCTTAAGGTGGGGTTTTCATTAACTAAGTGGAATTTAAATCATGAATTAGCTCGGTGCAGTCGTTTACTCGTAAACGGGTTTTCATTAACTAAGTGGAATTTAAATGTGATAAAAGCAAAAGAATTATCTCAATCAGAGTTGGGTTTTCATTAACTAAGTGGAATTTAAATGCTAAAACTGAGTATGAATTCCCAGAGTTTGATCTGGGTTTTCATTAACTAAGTGGAATTTAAATTACACAGTTGATCGACACGCTCTGTCACTGCCTGTCGGTTTTCATTAACTAAGTGGAATTTAAATGGACTTGTTTAACATCACTTATGTGTTGTACTTCTGGGTTTTCATTAACTAAGTGGAATTTAAATGATGGCACTTTAATTAGATATGATGCGATTAATCACGGTTTTCATTAACTAAGTGGAATTTAAATAAGTATTTGAGGAGCGATTTGTTGAGTACGACATTGGTTTTCATTAACTAAGTAGAATTTAAATTCAATTTCAAGCAGGATTGAGACTTGAGCATTTGTGGTTTTCATTAACTAAGTGGATTTTAAATCAGTAACAACAGCAAGTCATATCGCAAACTCGTTAGGTTGGGTTTTCATTAACTAAGTGGAATTTAAATAATGGCTCTAATGCTAATGCAAGCTCCCTTAAATTCCGGTTTTCATTAACTAAGTGGAATTTAAATGTTTCACCAGAGCGTGATGCTGAATTAAAGTCTGAGGTTTTCATTAACTAAGTGGAATTTAAATAAGGTAACTTAATCAATATGATGAAAACAGCAGGGGGTTTTCATTAACTAAGTGGATTTATAATAAGTAAATAGGTTAGGAAGATATTGTCCAACTGAAGGCATTTTTATTAGCAAGTGGCATTTAAACCCTTGCAATCTATTATTCGCTAAAAAAACCAACAACAACCCAATCCCCTCGGTCATTGCTGGTTCTTTTCATTTACATTATTTCTTGCGTTTCACAAATACAATAACAAAAATAGCGGCTAGTGCTGCTAGGATGGCGATCATCCATACTGTGTTTGAGTTGGATGTTGTGTCATCTGCTGCGGCTGCTTGTTGCTCTTCTTTTGGAGTAGCGTTCGAAGACTCCATTTCTTTGGCATCCTCTTTCACCACTTGTGCAGTGCTAATTTGCACATATTGTAGTGTTGCTTCATTCGAGGCGGATGCTTCATGCTCGTGGCTGTCGCCATGGCCTTCTGCATGATCCCCATGGCTTTCCTCTTGCCCACCGTCATGTCCATGATGGTGATCCGCTCCTGTTGTAAAAATAGAACGTTCTAGCTGTTGCCCTACCCAGCTTTTGGCATCTGTTGAATCGGCAAAGATGCGAGGGTGTCCTGACAGCATGTATGTTTTACCGTCGATGATGATTCCTGTTTGGTCACCTGTGACTACGTCTTCAATCGTACCCGTTGGTCCTTCTGCAAAGCCGCCCATCTGAATAAGCGTATGTCCGCCCATATCAAATGTAAGGTGCTCTGTTAAGAATGCAATGTACTCTTCTTTCGTCATGGTTGCGTCAGGATTGGCTAGCTCAAGTTTATGATGAAAAAGTGCTGTATTTATTTCCTTGTACGTTATATCTCCCTCTAGCGAAGACACGTAATCCTCTTTTTGAGCTGCTTGTGCTAGCTCATCCACTGTGGCTCCCTCAAGGCCGAAAAAGCCACCTACCCAGCCTGCAAAGTCCTTGCGTGAAAGATTGTCTGTTGGGTTTAAGGCCATATCCTTGCCATTGTACCCAAGAAGCCCAATACTGTGTAGTACCATAATGTCCTGAATATTGGCGGCTGTTTCAGGGACATCCGTGAATAGTGTACTTTTATCCATCGTATGGGCGTAGGCAACGGGTGCCATGAATAAAGTACTCATCAATAATAAAAGTAAATATTTTCTCAAAATGATTCCACCTTCCAATCCCTTAGTATACAGATGAAATGTGAGGGAAGTTTGAAATCCACAGGTAATTTTTATAGCTTAAATTGACAAATCAGGGCGTTTAGTTGTTCAGCCATTTCTGCTAAATGCTCGGCACTATGTTTAATTTCCGCCATGGAGCTTGCCGTTTGCTCAATGGTAGCCGATGTTTCCTGAATGCCTGCCGCTGATTGTTCGGAGACAGCAGCAATTTCATCGACTGCTTTATTAATCGTGACCGTATTGTGAACAACCTCTGCTAGCTCCACTGACATACCTTCAATGCCTGTCGCAATGGCCTCTATAGCATCCGCAATTCGATAGAATGTCGTATTGGTTGCGGCCATTTGCGTTGTGCCCTTTTCTACTTCCTCATAGCCTTGCTCTAGCGAGGAGGCTACTGTATCGGAATCATCCTGGATTTTTCTAACAATCGCTGTAATATCATCGACGGAAAAGGCGACCTGTTCGGCTAACGTTCGAACCTCGTCAGCCACCACGGCAAAGCCTTTCCCCTGTTCCCCAGCTCTAGCTGCTTCAATCGCTGCGTTCAATGCGAGTAAATTGGTTTGGGCAGCTATCGTTTGAATGACCGCCACAAGCTTAGAAATCTCCTGTGTTTGCTTACTTAAGCCATTTACCTGATTCACCGCGTCCTTCACTGTATGCTGGATGGCTTCCATTTGTTTTGTGGAAGTGGTCATTAAGCTTCTACCTTCTTGCGTTAAAGCTTTTACGTTCTGTGAATACTGTAGAACATCTTTACTGCCGTGATGAACCGTAGTGACTTTGCTTGCAAAATCACTCATGGAGGAAGCGACATCAGAGGCGTGACCTGCCTGTAATTCTGTCCCACTTGCCATTTCTGTAACCGTATGAACAATTTGCTCTGTTCCTGTTTTAACCTCTGAGGTCGACTGAAGAAGCTCCTCACCATGTGCCGCCACATCATTGGACACCGTTTGAATATGCTTTAATAGACGATTTAAAATAGCTGACATCGTATTAGTCGCTTCCATCAGTTGTCCCACTTCGTCCTTCGATTGAACCTTCAAAGGCGGCTCACTTAAATCGCCATTGGTCATTTGTTGCATACGCTTGGTTAACGTCACGAGTGGTCTTGAAATACCAAGAGCACTTAATAGCTCAATTATCACTGCTAGAAGAACAATCACCACACCTACGATAATGGCAATTCGCTGTTTCTGTTCCCCAGCGGCAACACTGTTTTTCCCTACTTCATTAATGGCTAGTTTTCGTTGCTCAGCTAAGCCTTCGTAGCCTTCACGAATAGTTGTAGCTGTGTCATCCATTTTTGTGAGGTTTTGAGTAGCCAGATTGGTGTTCCCTTGGTCATATACCGCAAATACCTCTTGTTCAATATAATGGTTCCATTCCTTAGACATCTCCGCAAATTGTCCGAATTCGCCTGAGGAAGAGAATGCTGATCGTTTTTCTTCATTGCTTAGTTCCTTTGCAACATTATCCTGAAATATCTCTTTATACTTTTCTCTCCCAGAAAGTACATAGCCTCTAGCTGCCGCTATTCTTAAATCAATGGACTGTGCCTGCTCGTAATCGATGATTAATAGTTGTAATTCTTGCTGTACTATTTGCTCTGTCGCATCATTGCTTTGCTTGATGGCAAAGTAATTGTAAACAATATATCCCATCACGATTGCAATCACAATGCTAAAAGAAAAAACAATGCGTCTACTGATTGTTTTGAACTTCATTTGCAAAAACCCCTTATTTTCCTAATCTATTCCATCATTAAAAATCTACCATTTAATAAGGGCGATTAGCGGTTTTAGGAATTTTTGCTATATTTCCAGAAATAACTTGGTCAATATAATGTTTTTTATAGCATCTTTTATCGTACGCCTTTAGTACTATTCTTAATCCCAGCCATTGAACATTACATCGCCAATGGTTTGGCTATTAAAATAAGAGACGTATTTCCATTCTGTAGTAGATAGGCTATGGAACGCCTCATCCTTTATTAGTAATGTTGTAAGTGTCTCCGCTTCCAAGCATTTTCGCATAGGAAAATATTTATGCAGGTGAGGCTTGGATAAAAAGGTAAAGCTACTCTCCTCCTGCCTGGTAAAGGCGATGTACGGCATCAAACGATGATGAAGGATCGTCAGTGTTTCTCCATCGATTTCGATCAATGCCTGCATATAAACAAAGGGCGCTTGATCGATAAATTGCCGACCTTCGCTCGTTGTTCGCTTGTCACTAAATGGTACACCATCGACTGAAACATGCGCATGTCCTGCTCAATTAAATGCGCTGCATCGAAACCAGAAATTCCTTTTGTTAAACGCAAGTCATCCATCACTCCTTGTTCTTTGTCTCTATATAGGACCTTCTCGTTTGGATGAGGCATTTCCTGCCAATCTATGCATTTCTTTTAATGTGATAATCAATTTGTAAAAACGGAATACCAAATAACGTCATCTGATGAAGAGCTGACAATGTCTTGTCATCTACCGCAGAAATTTGAAAATGCTCCTGTAAGGGTAGCCTCATCACATTTTTTCCTATCGCCAAATAAATTCCTGCTTCTCCAGCATGGCGACTTGTTAGGTGTAGTTGACCATTTTCTTCGTAGGCATACAAAATGCCAACCATTGTTGAGAACGGGAGTGGTAAGGCTATATTCATATAGGTCGTTTCGTTGCTTGTGTGCTTCGAATAAATCGCGACAAAAACGGTTTGCTGATGAATTGTCCGAATCCATGCACGTGGAGACGGACGGCTATCTTGTGCAGAATCGACCTGAACAATGCTACCCGTCATCTCAACTGGCTTACTGGAAAAGGGTAAATTGAGCTGTTGGAGAAAACGACCCATGCCTTGATAAAGAAAGGCAAAAGGTCGAAACCAAGTCTTCCAATGCACCCTCGAAAACAGACGATAGGTCGTTGTATGCTCATAAAAATGTGGAATGACAGGCGGTAGCTTTGCTGTATTGACAAAATCCTGTAAGGCATCGACCAAGCCAGGGTGTGGTATATTCTCATGATGTAGCTTCCCGCGAATTTGGCTTACAGGGAACTCAAACGGACGCTGTGTTGTTGGGGGGACAGCCATTAGCCAGGCGATGACCCCTAAAGCCCCAAAGAAAACACCATTGATCACACCATGGAATTGAAGCATTTCTGGAATGCCGATGGAAAAGTTTCCGCTGACACGACTGTAAACATACAGACAAGACCCAAGAATCGTCAGACAGAGCGCTCCATAGGAAATCCTCAGCAATAGCCCCTGTCCAAACGGAAGCTTTGTTTTGAGCGCTACGAAAAACAAGCCGTAAATGGCGAAAATATAAAGAGCAACGGCAATGATTTCGATGAGAACGGAAAAGGCAATACCTATCGCAACAAGGATTGGTCCTGCTAGCAATATCATCACCATGACACGATACCCGTTACTATCATGTAATCGACCTAAAAGTCCTACGGAAATGGGTAATAAACAAGCTGAATAATGAAAGTGAATCGCTGTTAACCACGTTATTAATGGTGAAAAACCCGTATCCATGTTAGCGACATAGGCGAAAAACCACAAACCACCAAGAGCTAGGTAGAAAAGCCCCATGTCGATAGCAAACTCCGCAATATTCGTAAAGCCTCGTTGTAAAAATCTTTTCACGCCTTGTATGGCAATATAGAAGGTATACAGTAAATACATGCCTGCCAAAACATTAGCCAATAAGCCATCCGTCGACCAATGCAGCAGTGTAACGGCTAGCATCATCGCCAAAATAATGGCTGTGCCGACTTTCTGAACATCCACAACCATTGATACCATGGTGGGAACGAAAACTAGTTGAGCAACGGTTAGTAACCATAAGTAATTGGGTTGCCCACTAAGCACAAAGCACATCACCGTAAACAAAATCCCTAGTAAAAAAATAAAATTACTTCGATTGTTGCGTAAATTCACCAGCATACAACATGAGCCTCCCTATGAATGGATTATGAATGGAGACATGAATGGTAAAGACATTTTTCGATTCATCAAAGCCTTCCTCTACAATGACTCGGCCCTCTAACAGTCTAGGCATCGGGCATTCGAAACGCGAGAGGACTAACCGCTGCTTACCTGACCGAATGACTAGTGTCCCCGCTCGTGTCACCGTAAAGTGCAAATCAGAATAAAAAAGAGCGGGTGTGCCTAAATAATCTCTCACAATTTTTTGGATTGGATCAATGGTCATCCTTGCATCAAAATGTCTTGTTTTCTGCGGGAAATAAAAGGTGCGCTCCCATAGTACCTCTAGTTCCCCACTTGGTAGGGCTCTGCATGTATTCGAAATGGTAAAAGGGATATCCTCCCCTGACTCTGGGAACAGAAATCGCGTTTTCGCAGCCAGTGTATAGAAGGGACGCATCCATTTAGCACCAGATTTTATTTGATGCATCACGCCCTGAGCAAAAAATGGTTCATCTATTGGTAACGCATAACGTTGCTGTAGCATCGGATGAAGTCTCGCAAAATCATCCCCTAATATTGATTGATAGATCGTCATCCTTGTTATCCTCGCTTTCTTTTGCAACTTTTAGCACTGGGTACATCCTTACTTAAGCTAAAGCCGACAATCGACAACACCCATAAAGCGCTATTAAAGGTAAGTGGATTAAAGGGTGCTTGTACACTTGTCGGGTCCGCAACAGTAGCAGCTATCGTCAAGAGCGGAAAAATGATAATTTGCATACCAAAGAGCCAGCGTTTTCCTCGCGGGTAAAGCCAACATAAAGCAAAGAGAATTTCCGCAACCCCTATCCAAATAACCAGATAATCTGCATGATTTAGTAATGAAGCCGTCATCTTTGATTCCTGCGGATGTAAATGGATAATCTTCGGTACAAGACCATGATAGAACCAGACAAAGCAAAAGAATAGACGCATGAGCATCGTTAAAAAGAATCGTCTATACTGTGCAGCAGGATTTTCTCCTTTTTCTAGCCATCTTTTTAAAACATCAAAGCTGAGTGCCGTCGCCCACCCCATTAATGGACGAAAAAGTAAATCAAAGAATACGCCAAGCTTGCCGTAGCGTGTGTCATAATCATATTGGGTCAGAAATGTCAGCCCCTGTTGATGCGGGATATATTGCCAATAGCCCTTTCCCTCCGCTATGGGTGAGCGCTTTTGAGGCGTACCAAAATGCAGTGAGGATGTTCGCGTGCCATTTTCTTTATGATGCTCCCCCTTGCTTTCTCCCCAGCCGCTTACCTGTAAGCCTGGCATGACCTTCGTTTCATAGGTAAAACGCTGTGGCTCCTCAGTTGCTTTTTTCGGACTATATGTAATCGATGTAAAACGTAAATCCCATTGCTCATGCAGCTGAGGATTTTGTGTATAATCCCACGCTTTCTCTATAGGAGCCTGAATGTCTATCTCGACATAAATAGGCTTTCTGCTCATAAACTCACTCCTTTTTTGATGAAGCCACTATCATTATAGCAGTAAATTGATAACCTTCTATTAAATGGGTATGCAAATTACGTTTCTCAATAAAAATAAAAAACTTGAATCGAAAAGATGACTTGAGTCTAATGGTATCGTTTGTACTATATTTTTAAATAGTTTTAACGAGAATACTAGGCTTTATTGATAATGGTATACCCATGTCCGATTACTTCTTCACATCAGGCATCAAGAGCATGCCTTTATGTTCTTACACTCATTCACTCTCCAGAGTCTATGGGATGAGCCGACCAAGCTAGAAATTTAAATAACAACAGCCCCTCTATTAATAGAAGGGCTGTTGTTTTTCCTGTTCAAAATTATGGTCTTGAAGGGTCCTTTACAAAATGTTATGGTTTTTGACACGCAAAATTATATCCACCAATTTTTCTAGCCTCAGTAGCATTGGTTTGTCCATTTAAACCAGCATCTTCTCGGGAGTCAATGATTGGATTCCCTCCCTGTGCAAAGCATTTGTTCATATAATTCATTTTTTCTTTATGTGTCAAGTATCGGTCCCAGAAGAAATAGCCTATGAAAGAAACCAAACCAATTCCTGCAAGCCATGCTATAACAGCATATGGTGTTACTTCTCCATCTTCATTTTCTTTATAAATAATTGTGCCTTCATAATTGTTCATGTCTAGCCCAAAGGTTAAAAGTTTATGATGAACCTCATTAGGAGATAGTGATTCAAGAGATTCGTAATAATTTAATTCTTCATCTGTGAAATGATATAATTTCTGAGCTGCTTCTTCATCAAACGCTAATGTTTGCGTAGCCAAGTTATAGTAGATGGATTCGGCTAAAACACTTTCTTTACGTCCATATTCATCAGCATTCGCAAAATTCGGAAAAATTGTAGCAACAATTAACGTAACAATCAAACTGCAAATAAAAAATTGAAGCTTCTTCATCACAGTAAACCTCCTTGTTTTATTTATTTATGTTAAAATATTACATTTATGGATAATGTAACATTATCTTTATTATACATATAATCCAGATAAATGTATAATATATAAAGAAAGTGAGGTGTTTTTTTGTATTTCTCAAATATACAATTATTAATGCTTGTATTTGCTTTTGTTATTGCGATTTTGAGTGTGATTAAAGTGTATCAAATAAAAAAAGAATATTTGATTAAACACAGAGAATTAGAGGTGGAATACGAAAGAATCCAACTGGAGAAACAAAAACAAAAGATTCTTTAATTTAGTATGAAACTTACTATATAAAAAGTGCACCTCGTCATTAGATTTTCCCTAACGATTGGGTGCACCTATTTTTTTCTAAATTGCTCTAGCTACTTACCCATTGATTGGGTAAGCTTTAATGTCAAAATGTTTCGCTGGATAAAACACTGACCGAAATTATCGGATAGCCTTCAATCATTCATGACATCTTGCCACCAGTCGTCTACCTGATCGTGTAATAACTGTTCTGGATGAGTGCCATGTCCACGATATAACGGTGCATAGCAAGTATAGCCTTGGTTATGTAGTGCAGTGGCTACTTTCTTCATATCTCTTGTATGACTTGTAAAGGAATGTAAAAGCAATAGGGCATGCTCATTTCCCTCTAAATAAATCTCTTTTGCTGGTAATATGTTTAGCACTTCATCAAGCCCTTTCTTCCATCTACCTTTATTTAAGCCCCAACAAACAGCACTGCCTGTCCGATGGCAATAAAAAAGGCTTCCTGCTGAATGGGGCTGCTGTCTTCAATTTGCAGCGTAATGTCAAAATGTGTCTCGCAGAAAGTCGCTTGCCAGCGTGCGATAGGCTGTTCATTCACAGTAAAAACAGACCAGTCCTCCATTTCTTTGTTAAGCTTGATTTGCTGTTCGCCATCGGTAATGACTAAATCGGGAATCATGATTTGCCAGCCATCGTAAGCAATCATATAGTCTTTACCTGTTACTAAATCCTTGCCACGGAAATGGACACGCCCACGACGGGATACTTTTTTACACGTAAAAAGTGGCTGACCATTGCGATCGTGGACATCAAAACGAACGAAATAACGATAGTCCATCGTTTTATCGAATGCTTTTTTTAGTGCATTGGCATACACGCGTTGAACGGTGGACGATTCCTCCCCCGCTTCATTTAAAATCGTAACGGTCTCTGTTGACTCAATGGCCGCTGGTTGCTTGTATGTATAGGTCTTCAATCTATTCGCTCCTTTGAAACAATTGCTTTTCTTAAAGCTACCATAAAATAAGCGTCAAATACAAAGGATGTATTTGACGCTCCTATTGCGGCTATTTCAATAAAGTGGCCTACTCCATTTTCTATCGATCTAACTTAAAGGTAATTTCCCCGATGCCCAATTCCGAATTGACCTCTAGCACGACATCTGCCTTGTCGTAAGCTTCGTTGACATAGACACCATTCCCTTTTGACATAAGACCCTCCACATTAGACGAGCCAATGCCTTTTTCCGTCGTTAGTTTCACGCCAACCTTTGAAGGTAAAATAACTGTTGTTTGACCGACACCTGTTTCAATAGTTGTTGTAAAGCTCTTCTTCCAGTCGCCACCTAGATTAACCGTTAGATCACCGACACCCGATTCAATATCGAGTTTTTCCAGCTGAAGACCCTGTAAATCGAGGTTGGCAAGAGAGGCACCCGTTTCCACAGTCAGATCCATCGGGATGCTGTCGTTCAGTTGAATCGCCCATGTGTTTTTAATATTGGAGAGCCCCAGCTTTGTTGAGCCCTTATGCTTGATTTCCACTTCTCCTGTATCGCCATGTACATCATAGTCTACCTGAGGGGCTAGCTTTTTTACATTATATTCTGCGTTGCCCTCCACCCATTCCTTTGCACCACTCGATACATTCATTTCGCCAACACCTAAATCAATATCTACCTCTAATGCTTTCGCTTTATCCTTTTCCACCAAAATGGCTTCCTCTCGCATTTTATTTGGAATAAAGGAAAAGCACCCCGATAATACCAATGCTGACGTGCCCATCACGACACCTAAACCTACTAATTTTTTCACTATTATTTCCTCCCACCGTATAATCTACCAATAATTTCATTATATAGGAGAAGGGAAATTAAAATACGACCCTACGCTTGAATTTCATCTAAGACCTAAGACGTAGAGAGGCTTACTGATAAGGAATGTTATGCCCCTCAAGCAATGCCTTTAAATTCGCAAGAGAGGCAGCATAGCCTGGCGAATTAAAGCTCACTGTAGTGCCATTACCCTGTTCGGCTAGCGTAATAGCAATTAATGTTTCAGGCACTTCTAGATAGAAGGAAAATTCCTTATTTTTCTTCACTTGCTGAATCGTTAGCTCCATCGGCAGTTTTTCAGAAAGCTGATTATGTGCATTTGGCATTAAAGTACATGTCATTTTTTCTCCAGCTGCTAGAATAGGGATGTCCCATGTGGAGCCTGTTGCGTACCATTGGGAGAGGGATTGCTCCTCTGTAATCGCTTGCCATACTTTATCAATCTTTGCCTCAATCCAAATCGAACTGGTCATTCGCAGCAACCTCCATTTCCTCTTTTCCATTATTTTACCGAACTTTCAGTAGTTATACTACTTTGGGATGTTCTGTATAAGTGAAATGCCCCCAGTATGACCATCACAGCGATGACATCCAAAGCGAGCTGATAGCTGGAAAAAACAGCAACCAATAATCCATAAACTGTTGGTGCCAAAACAATAAAGAACTGGTTAATCGTTAACGCTGCACTAACTGTCAGTCCTACTGCTTGCGAATCGGATTGTTCCGTGACACAAGTGATATATATGGAATACCAGCCAAGCGCTAAAAACCCAAATACACTGCAAAAAATAATCATGAGGCCCTTACTATGTATGACAAAGGGCAAACAGCCCACCATCAGAAATGTAGCGACCATGACGAGCACTAATAAAGGCTCTCGTTTTTGAGCGAAATATTGATCACTCATCCAAGCAAGTACAATTCGCCCAAGCATCCCACCAAGTAAAATCAGACTTAAATAGCGCCCTGCCTCGGTTAATGTATACCCACCTTCATGATGTAAATAGCTCATAAAGTGAGCAATGATAATCATTTGGAGGGACATCATGACCATGCCCACAAAAAATAAAGGATAGAGCGCTCGATTGTGCCGAATAGCACGCATCTTCTCTTTAAAAGGAATGAGAGGTGCCGTAGCGGTGTCATGCTGTTTTGGTTCTTTGTACAGCAATAAAAATAATAGTCCCCCACCAACCGCCATCAAGCCCTGTGCTAAATGGACAGAGGATAGATGATGATGTTGATACAAATAGGTCAGCAAAGTGGAAGCCAATGCACCTCCAATCGGAATACCTGTTTGGCGAATCCCAATAGCCAGTCCTCGATGCTTGTTAGGAAACCATTTCACAATAGCAGTACTGCCACCTGTTTGCGCACTGCCATACCATATCCCCACAACTATTAATACGAGAAGCAATGTCGTATAATGATTCACGGGTATTAGCAATAAGGCTGACAGGCCCAGTAGTATCGAGCCCCATCCAATAATCTGCTTTTCTCCCTTTTTATCCATGAGATAGCCGAATAGTAGCATGGAGAAAATTGGCCCTATATTGACGGCTGAAACAATTAGCCCTGTTTGGAAGGACGTTAAGTGCCATTCCATTTGATAAAAAGAGGCAACTGGCCCCATTCCGTAGGTCACAAAGGTTGCGGCTGTCTGCGAAAGTGTAGCCACAAGCAATACGACCCATCGATAATATGTATGCATCATAACCCTCCATCAGGTTACTGCTTTTGCAGTCTACCTTTTCATTATCTAGAGTGTACGTGGACAGCTAGCGTACGTAAAATGGAGGAAAATGATAGCGGCTATTAAAAAAATCTATAGGTATGTGAGGAACAACATGAACATTGAAGAAATTGCCTTAAAAATGGAGCTTTTAGAGAGGCAAAACTTGAGTAAATCGGCTGAAATCACCAATTATACACAATCTGCCTTAACAGCAAAGGTGAAAAAAATGGAGCGTGAAATTGGGCAGGACGTCTTTAAACGAACACCCCAAGGCTTAAAGCTGACAGAGGTAGGTCAACATTATTTACAGTTTTTAAAGAAAGTTACCGAGCAATATGAAGACTTTTTACATACCATCGGCCCTACACAAACGAGCATTTTGGTTGGTACATCTCATACAACCATAAAAATATATGGTCCATCCATCATGAACGCACTGCAAACTAGTCGAAGTCCGATAGATATTGATTTCACTGTGGAATCAAGTACAGCCTTAAATCACAAAGTTCATTTGGCGGAAATAGATTGCGCATTAACAAGTAATCCAATCAAGCATTATAGCGATCTACACTATGATGTACTAGCCACAGAGACATTTGAAGTTATCTCAAGCTCCGCTCCTATCATCGACTTTGAACAACGAACACCTGTCACATTGCTTGTGTTAAGTAAGGGCTGCATGTATACCCATGCATTAGCACAATGGCTCACTGACAAACAGGTACCTTTTACGATGAAGGAGATTAAATCGGTTAGTAGTATTTTAGATTTTCTTGAAATCGAGCACACATTGGCTGTATTAAATACCAAATTACTAGCACTTTATCCTTGTCCTGACCTGCATTTTTATGATTTAGACGGGCTTCACAATGCGATCGAAACAGTTTATATCTATAAAAAAGATGACAGTAAGCAGCCTTTCATCCTGCAATTAAAACAGGTCATTGAATCCTTGCTTGAGCAGAATTAGCTCCATAAACCTATTTGGTGCTAATATTCTAAAAACCCTATATTATTCACACGGACTACACTATAATAGGTTTGTCATTATTAATCTTGTAAATGCTTAGGAGTACATCATGTTTTATTACATCTCGTTATTTTTTGCAGTATTTGCATTATCTACCTCAGCAATCTTTGTTAAGCTAGCTGATGCACCACCAGCGATTACGGCCTTTTATCGACTATTCTTTGCGATGCTAGTGCTTCTTCCATTTTTATTGGCAAAGAAGGACTTGCGGCAGGAGCTTGCTAGCCTATCGAAAAAGCAGTGGGGACTTGGCATTTTATCAGGCTTATTTTTGTCCTGTCATTATGTGTTATGGTTTGAATCATTAAACTACACCTCTGTGGCTAGTTCAACCGTCATTGTGACACTACAGCCACTATTTTCTTTAGTAGGTAGCTATTTTTTATTTAAAGAGCGATTTTCGAAAGGAGCGATTGTTGGCTGCTTCGTAGCGATCATCGGCTGCTTCATTATTGGCTGGCAAGATTTCCAGATTAGTGGACAAGCCCTTTATGGCGATATTCTTGCCTTTATTGCGGCAGGTATTATTACAGCCTACTTTTTTATTGGGCAATCAGTGCGCAAGGATTTATCGCTCATTCCCTATTCCATTATCGGCTATGGCAGTAGCTCGATCTTTTTAGCCGTTTATGCCCTCTTTATGAAAGAATCATTTTTCGATTATTCAGCCTCCACCTGGTGGTCCCTTGTAGGGCTGGCTGTCATTGCAACGATTTTCGGGCAAACCATTTTTAATTGGCTGTTGAAATGGTTAAGTACAACGGTGATTTCCATGAGTATTTTAGGCGAAACAATCGGCACCTGTATATTAGCTTATTTTATTTTAGATGAGATGATTTCCGTTCAACAGGGGATCGGTATTTTGGTCATTTTACTAGGACTTGCCCTGTTCTTACTGCAGCAACGAAAATCAGTGTAAAAGAAAAAACAACGGCAAAGGCTGCCGTTGTTTTTTATTGGTGTGTAAAGTAGAAGGTCGTGCCTTGCTTGTTTGATTGTAAGAGAGCTTCGATATTCAGTGTTTTAGCAATATCCTGAATGATTTTAAGCCCAAGTCCGCCATGCTCATCTTCAGGCGTAAAGCCAATACCATCATCACACATGACAACTTGCCCGTCCTTGATCGTTACCTCTAGCTTGGATGCTTGGGCATGCTTTAATGTATTTTGAAAGACATTATCGAATAAACGCTGTAGCCACAATTCATTGCTAAGCCAAGTTGCTTGTAAATCATCATGCTGAAAATGCAGCGTAATATTCTGCATACGATATAGATACTGCCACTTCTTTATCATCATTTGTAACAATGGGACAAGTTGAACCTCCTCCTGCATGACATAGGACTGTTCACTCGTATCAAAGGACTGTAACTGAAATGCATTTGTTAAATTCGTGATATATTGAATTTGTGCATGTAAGGATTCCACTAATTTGGGCTGCCCCTGTAGTTGATCCTCTAGATAAAACAGTTGCAAGCGGATAGCCGTTAACGGCGTATGGATGTCATGTCGCAACTTTTGTAGCAGCTCTTTTTGAAGCTCCTGCTGCTGGGCAAGCTCTAATTCTCGGTAAGTTGTACGCTCAATTAAGAGATTGACAGATTGGCTAAGCCGCCCGATTTCATCCTCACTTTTTATCGTTAACGTGTCAGGTATTCGCTCATTACTCGCTAGTTCTCGTATTGTTTTATTAAGTAGTGTGATTTTGGATAGTAACGAATGAATCGATGTGGAAAATAGCCATGCGAGCATTCCTAACGCTAGCACAAACGCAATCAGCATCACAGGATAGGCATAAGACTCATGAAACGGAATACCGTCATTTTTCATTTTAAAGGCCTTGTCATACAAAATTGACATGGCCACACTAATGCCTAATAGTACAACCGGCACACTCCCAATGGCTACAAATAATAAAGTACGGTATTTTGTTTTTAATGTCATTTTTTATTATAGGTATTTAAACGATACCCTTCTCCATAAATATTTTGCACAATAGTGCCTGCTAGGTCCTGTAGCTTTGTTCGAATTTTTTTAATATGGACATTCAAAATATTATGATTGCGTTCATCGAGCGGCCAAAGATAATCAAAAAAATGTTCCTTTGTTAACACTCTGTCTCGATTGTCAAATAAATAAAAGAAAATTTTTCGCTCGATCGCTGTCAGGGCGATTTCATCATGGATACTACGATGAAATACTTGACGGCGCTCCCCATCAATCAATAAATGCTGAATTTGCGTAAATGTACCATACTGTTGTGCTAGCATTTTTTGCATTCTTAGCAACAGCTCTCGCGGATCAAATGGCTTTGTTAGGTAATCCTCGCCGACCATCAACCCCTCTAGCTTACTTTCAATATCGTTACGTGCCGATAGAAAAATGATTGGAATATTTAAGCCTAATCGTTTAATATTTTTGCTTAATTGATAGCCATCCTCTCCTGGCAGCATAATATCCATTATGACTAAATCCACCTGCTGAATCAGCGCCATCATATCCTTGCCATCTGTTTTCCAGATTGCCTCATAGCCCTCACGCTTCACTATTTTTTGTAGTAGATCACCAATCATGTGATCGTCTTCTATAATTAAGATTCTAAATCCTTTCATACTTATCGACCTTTCTCATCACCCGTTGTTTTCATAAATTCCATTGCCAGTTGATAGATTGCATCTGGCTGATAGAGATAAATACTATGTGTCCCACTGACCTCCTTCACCTGTGCATTAGTGAATTGCTTTGCAAAGTCAGCATAATCCTGTCGGTTTTGCTTCGTATATTTCGAATGTTTATTTTCTTCCGCAATCGCATCAATTAGTAAGATAGGCGTGTCTTGCGGCTTTTTGAGCTGTTCTGATTGTAAACTATTTTCGTAGACCTGCAACAGCTCATTTTGCATATCCTCATTAAAAAATTGCTTAAAGGACAATGCCTGATAGATTTCCTTTTCCTGTGCTGTTAAAAAGGACATGTTCAATACTTGCGGATTATAGACCTGAGATGGCATAAGTCGATGTAAGCCCAGCTTAGTAGCGAGATGCATTCCCCTTACCATCCAACGATCGACCGTCCCCATTTTATGCTTTACATATTGACTAGGTAAGCCAATGTCCAGAGCGATGATGCTCTTTACTTCCTCTGGGTATTTTTGCGCCCAGTAAATGGCCTCTAGTCCAGAAATGGAATGTGGCACAAGAACATAGGGCGGTTCAAGCCCACTTTGCAGAAGTGCCTGTCGTGTTTGCGCTACAATCGTATCGATTCCTCTATCATCATGGGCTACGTCGCTATAGCCATAGCCAGCTCGATCCACTACCGCAATTTGATGATGCTGTGAAAACTTACGATACAGCCCTTTTAGCTCATATACGGGTGCTGCGATACCTGAGCCAGCCATAAAAATATATGTATCCTCGCCAGCCCCCTCCTGATAAACATGGATGTTTTGTCCATCTACATTGTTTAATGTGCCGTTAGGTTGTAAAATAGTTGACTCCTTCTGTATTAAGCTATAGTGATAAATACAAATTATCACCATTCCAAGCACAATCAATGCCCCCATATAGACAATCATTTTCTTTGCTTTCTTTTTCATACGTATCTCCTCTTTTCGTTGATACTTGCAAGGATACACGGTAAAAATAAATTTCTACTAAACTTTTGGAGAAAATAGATAAATTTCATAAAAAAAGCTACCTAACTAATAGGCAGCTCTCTTGATTAAGCATCTGGATAGGTTTTTCGTAAAAAATCGATCGTTTGTTGTATAAGGGCTTTTAAGATGTCTTCATTCACATCAGCTAGCTTATTAATATAAACGCAGGCTTTTCCTGTTGTGTGTTTACCAAATTGTTGTAATAATTGCTCACGTTCATCCCCTGGAGCAAAATATAAGCTAATTTTCGCTTTGCGAGGGGAATAGGCAGCTAGTGGGGCATCTCCTTCATGGCCTGTTTGATATTTGTAATGATATTTACCAAAACCTATAATGCTCGGTCCCCACATTTTGGCTTCATAGCCTGTGACCTCTGTAAAGATGTCCAATAATCGATAGGCGTCTTCTCGCTTTTTTGGATGGTCTACACTTTCAATAAATTCAATGACACTTACATCGGTTTCTTTGGTCTTTAATTCATACATGTCAATCCCTCGCCTTCCGGAAGATGTACCTTTATTATTCCCTATTCTACCTGCTCTAACAATAGTTTTTGTTGAAGATGACGATAGATCCCCTGCTGCTGCATCAGCTCTTGGTGATTGCCCTGCTCGACAATTTCTCCCTGCTGAATCACAAGGATTTGATCGGCATTTTCGATTGTTTTGAGTCGATGGGCAATGACAAAGCTTGTGCGTCCCTGCATTAAATGCTGTAAGCCTTTTTGAATATCCACCTCTGTTTGGGTATCCACACTTGATGTCGCTTCATCCAAAATTAAAATATCTGCATTTTCTAATATCGCACGCGCGATCGCAATAAGCTGACGCTGCCCCTGACTTAAATTGGCTCCCCCTGCCTGTACGGGCGTTTCGTATTGGGCTGGTAAATATTTTATAAAATGATGGGCATTCGCAATTTTTGCCGCTTCCACAACCTCTTCATCTGTCGCATCTAGCTTCCCAAAGCGAATATTTTCACGAATCGTTCCCGAGAACAAATAGGTGTCCTGTAAAACCACACCGACTCTTTGGCGAATCGTCGCCATCTGATAGTGTTCAATATTATGCCCATCAATTAAAATCTCACCTTGATCGACGTCATAAAAACGTGTTAATAAATTGATAATCGTTGTTTTGCCTGAGCCTGTTGGGCCAACAAGAGCAAATGTCTCTCCTGCCTTGGCATGGAAGTCAATGTTTTTTAACACAGGCTTATTTGGCTCATAGCTAAATGATACTTGCTTGAAAACAACATCCCCCTTGAGCGATGCCGTCTTGATAGCATTAGGCTTGTCGGCTACCTCTGAGGGTTCATCTAGTATCTCAAAAACACGCTCTGCCCCAGCAATAGCAGACTGGAAGGTGTTTAATAGATTAGATAGCTGGTTAAGCGGACGGAAAAATTGCCGTGTATAGGTCACAAAGGCGGCAATAATCCCCACTGTAACAATACTCTTTACTGCTAAAAAGGCACCTGTTCCGATGACGACAGCAAGGCCTAAATTATTCATAAAGTTATTAATCGGACCTAGTAAGCCAGAGGTAATTTCTGCTCGTTGGGCAGAGTTTCGTAGATTTTCGTTTTGCTGATGGAACGTATCAATCGTTTGCTGTTCCTTACCAAAAAGCGTAAGTACCTCCGAACCTGTAATCATTTCCTCAATATAGCCGTTTAGCTTCCCAAGATCCCGTTGCCGTGCAGCATAATTTTTACTGCTGCGTTTAATGATTTGCTTGGTTGTGAAAACGATCAGCGGAATAATAATCAATGTCACGATTGCTAATTGCCAGCTTAATGTAAACATGGCGATACTGACACCAATTACAGTTAAAATGGACGACACGATTTGCGTAACACTTTGCGCAAGTGCGGTATTTAAATTATCAATATCGTTGGTCACACGGCTCATTAGATCCCCAAGTGCCCGCTGATCAAAGAAACGTAATGTCAGCGTCTGAAGCTTTTGAAATAGTTCCAATCGCAATGTCCGAATGGTTTTCATCGCCACATGAATCATGACATAGGTTTGCAGCCATGTCAGAATAGAGGCTACTGTAAAAATAACGGCCAACAGGATGCCTAAACGAATCGTTCCGTCGATATCCTTTTTCATAATATAATCATCTATAATATGTCCAATCATATAGGGCCCCGCAAGGCTTAAAAAGGTCGAGGCAATGACAAAAAGGATAGAGAAAAACAGCCCTACTTTTTGTTGCTTGACATAGTGCCATACACGTGACAATGTCTCCCTTTGATTTTTCGCCTTCTCAGCTGGTCCACCCATACGCGGTCCACGTCCAAAATTCATTTGCTTTGGTTGACTTTGGCTCATTCTTGTTCACCAGCCTTTTGCTGTGACGCATAAATTGCTTGATAATGCGCATTGGATTGTAGAAGCTGCTGATGGGTTCCTTGCCCAACAACGTCGCCATCCTCTAGTACCAAAATAACATCTGCCTGCTGAATGGAGGCAATTTTCGACGCTACGATGAAGGTCGTTGTGTCTTGATAATAGGTGGCAATAGCTCGTTGCACATGTTGTTCCGATGCACTATCGAGCGCTGACGTTGTATCATCCAGCACCAAAATGGCAGGCTTTCGAATAAACGCACGACTTAATGCAAGGCGCTGCTTCTGTCCACCCGAAAGATTCGTAGCACCCTGTAACAATTCATGCGCTATGCCCTCATCAAGTCGCTCTACAAATTCACTGGCACAGGCGGCCTCTAATGCCTGCTGTATGTCCTCAGCTGTGGCATCATCCTTACCGAGACGAATATTTTTTTCAATCGGCCCAGAAAACAATAATGCTTTCTGAGAGGTAAATCCGATATGCTCACGTAGGGTTGCGAGTGAGTAGGATTTTAGCGGTTTTCCGTCTATGCGGATTTCGCCACCAGAGGGATCAAATAAGCGAGGTAATAGCTTCACCAGCGTCGATTTACCACTACCTGTTTTCCCAATAATGCCGACCGTTTGCCCTGGTTTGACCGAAAATGAAATCTTTTTAAGGACATCCTCAGCTGTTTCATAGTAACGATAGCTCACCTGATCAAAGTCAATGGCCCCTTTTATTGGATCTGTCAGCGTATGTTCCGCTTCCTTAACAGCAATCTCTTTGTTTATTACGTCCACAATGCGTTCTCCTGAAGGCAAGGCTCGCGCTATTTGCATCAGCACCATACTAGAGGACATCAGTCCATTTAAAATAATCGTTAAATAGTTGATAAACGCAAGAATAACGCCCACTTGAAGCGTACCCGCATCTACCTTAATGGCTCCAAGCCAAAGCGCCGCTACAATCCCTAGATTGACAACAAACATCGTAAAGGGTACAAGCACGCCGACAATTTGCTCAGCTGTAATAAAACGTTTCGTCAACGCCTCATTTAATTCTCCAAACTGTGCTACCTGCTGTTTTTCACGGCGAAAGGCTTTAACAACACGAATACCCGCCAAATTTTCCTGTAACTTCGTATTGACGGCATCAATCGCCTCCTGAACACGACGATACAATACACCCGAATACTTTGTGAAAAAGTACATTGCGATAATCAACAATGGCACGATAATGAGCAATATGGAAAAAAGCTCACGCGCTGTGACAAACACAATAATCACTGCGCCGATAAAGAGCAATGGCCCACGCACAAAAATACGCAGCGTCATCATAAAAGCACGCTGAATACTTTCCACATCACTCGTTAAAATCGTAATCAGCTTCCCTGTTGTAAAAGCATCTCGCTCCTTGGCTGAGTAAGTCATCATTTTCTCATAAAGAGCCTGTCGAACATCCGACGCAAAATGAATCGCCGCCTTTGAGCTATAATACGAGCAACCAACCCCACCAATAAGTCCGAGCCCTGCACTGCCAAGCATCCACACAAACATAGTCAATACGTAGCGATTATCCCCATTGGCAATCCCCGTATCAATCATATGCTGCATGATAGTCGGCTGAATTAAATCCATCGTCACCTCCAGTACCATCAATAGCGGTGCAATCAAGGTGAAAAATTTATAAGGCCCTAAATACTGCCCTAATTGTTTAATTGCCTGCATACATTCGTCTCCGTTCTATTTAAATCCCATTCGTTCCTCATTATAACTGAAAATCATTCCCATTTGATAAATAATTTTTCGGGTCTCGTAATATTATTGGAGTGGTTTAATTGAGTTGAAGAGTCTCATAAGGAGAAAAAATCTGATTTCTATGCAGATTTTGGAGAGGGGTGACTTTTTAGAGCGAATTTCCACTTCTATAGGAGCGGCTTTCATCAGCTTTGGAGCGAGTTTAGCCTCCTTAGGAGCGGCTTTCTTCCACTTTGGAGTGTGGTTACCATGCTCAGGAGCGACTTCCTCACCTTTCAGAGCGGGCATTTTCCTTTACAAGCAACAGCCAGCTACTTTAGATTCAGCGTCATCCTGTTAATTAAGTAAGGAACCACCCAGAGCAAGGATTAGATCGAAGTAAAATAACACTTGCTCTGGATTATCTGGACCTGTCCCAAGAAACAATCATTTGCTCAAACCAAGCCCCATCACTTTTCAGAAATGTGTAGTTTCTCAAAATTTCGCAGGAAAATTTTTTGTGCCTGTGACTCATTGTCTGCAGCAATTCCTAGCAAAATGACCGTACAGGGGCCTGCTGATTTTGCACCATCAAGGGCGCATTCCACATGTCGCTCCCCAAACAGACGGGCAAATTCTCCTTGTAGCCCCCTTGATCCGACTGGCCATATTTGCTGAACAATTTCTGCCTGCCATGCCTTGTATATAGGCAGCAACTGCGCCACATCTTCAGGTTGTGCCAACACCTCTTCCCCTACAAGCGGCAGGCCATAGGTGTACCAGCTAAGCTGATCGTGGTCAAATGCTCGACGCTGCTGGATTTCTCCAAGCATTGTAACAGCTAAGCCTGACTGCAATGTGGGCATATTGGATTCCGTACTCCCCGCAATGGCTGGACATGTAAGATCTGCCTCTGTAAACACTTGCTGTATACCTTTTTCATAGCGAGACCATGCGGCATCTCCAGAAAAATTCGCAAGTAGAACTTGAACAGGTAGTGCCTGTGCCGCTAGCTGTTCTAAAAAGGTCACACGTGCTGTCATATAGGCCGTTAGTTGATCGGGTGCTGACACAACATCTTGCGGTTTTTGTCCAATGGCTGCGGCATTATCCATTGTTGCAATGAACGTGCCAACTTTCATCGCATTTCTCACTGTACACGACCTTCCTTACGCACAAAAACCTTTGACAGAATGGGCATAACTACCGAGACAATAATTAAATTGATCACCGTTGCCATCAGAATACTGCCTAAAGCACCCCAGAAAAATGCTGGACTAATAATAAAGTAGAATGGGAGTGGCGCTACAATACCGTTTAATACTAAGGCAACAGGCCATTTCCAAAAGTGTAAGCCTTTTTTATGCATCACCCCAAAGACCCATACGACAATCCACATTTCTACCGCGATAATGATATGTAATGGTCCTAATGGGAAGCCAGATGTTAATGCCGTAATAAAATGCCCGATCAATCCAGCAACCCCTGCTAAGATGGGGGATAGAAAGACAACACCTAAAAAGGCAGGAGCCGAATCCAGTGCAGCCGTTGAAATAAACGTTGGTACCTTAATCATTGCCCCTACTGCACAGATGGCCGCTACCATTGCTGTCAAAACCATTTTTCTTAATTTTTGTCGTTCCATTTCATTCCCTCTTTTCTGTTGAATGTCTACTTTACTTCAATGGCTCAGCTATTCCATACCAAATCCGTACAACTTGCTCTGCTTCCTTGAACAAAGCTTGGTATAGACGACCACAGGTATCGCGTAGCTGTCGGGCTTGTTTTTCCATTGGCACAACTCCACGCCCCATATCCGTCACAATAAGTGCGAGTGTGCAATGCTGCTCAATCTCTTGTAATGTGGCTAGCACCTTTTGAACGATTAGTTCATCTTCCTCCAAATTTTGTGTCACAAGCCATTTTTCTAAGTTCTTTAGGACAAGGACATCACAGGCGGGCGCTACCTCAGGTAGTTCGCCAGCAATCATAACCATCTGTTGCTGTTCATACAAGCGCCTCACATAGTCGGTTTTGCCGTTATAGGCACCTCCGATAAAGACATGCATCGTACTCCCTCCTCCCAAGCCTTTCTTGTAAATGTTAAAGCAAATTGTTTATCATGTGGCACCTGATAGGACCAAAAAGGCTGTTCTGTTGGTGCAAAGGCAACAAGTAAGGCACGAATAACCCCACCATGAACCACTAAATAATAGCTATCCTCATTTTTCGGTAAATAATGAAATCCATCTACAACACGTTTCATAAAATCATCGAATGCCTCACCCTGTGGAGGGGGTGTACGGATTGGATCATCTATCCATGCCCGATAGTGAGCATCCATTTTTAGCTCCTCATAGGTTTTCCCTTCGAATGCACCAAAGCTCGTCTCTCGAAGGGATGCCTCTGCCTGGTAGCTAGCATTGGGAAAATAATGAGCAGCCGTTTGTCGACAGCGCTGTAGATCACTGCCATATACTTTTTTAACATTTGCATCCACAACAGCAAGCTTGGCTGTATCTGCTAATGGTGCGTCCGTCCAACCAAGGTAACGCTTTTCAAGATTCTCTTTTGTAGGCGCATGCCGCATTAAGCACACAGTAACAATGTCACCCATAGTACAACCTCCATTCCTTCAATGGAGGCACCCAGTAAATCGCCAGATACTCCACCAAAATTACGCAACGTAAATTGTCGAAAAATAAAAAGTGCAATAGCTAAAACGACGACTAGGACAACGGGAAGAAGTAAGAGCTGCGTGCTGATAAAAACAACCGTCATCGCCAATACGAGCGATAACAGCATGATCACTTTTAATCGATTAGCGTTCATATGAGACTTAAAAAAATAAGCAAGACCTTTTTCCTTTGAGCAATGGAGTGACATAAAATAAAAGCTCATGCCCACTCTTGTTAGAAATGGGACGAATAGTACCATCCACAAGGCGAACCTCTGCTGCACAAAAAGCTCATGTAGAATAACAAATTTCCCCATTAATAAAAACACCACAGCCAATACTCCGAACGCTCCCACACGAGGGTCATCTAAAATCTCCAATCGTTTTTCTCGATCTCTATAGGAAAAATAGGCATCGCCCATATCAATAAAGCCGTCTAAGTGCAAACCACCTGTCCATAAAGCAAATAGCCCTATCACAGTGAAAGCTAGCATCACTTCACTGCTTGCTGTCCACTGCATAAGACTATAAAGTACGGCTGCCACCGTTGTTCCCATTAAAGCACCTATCCATGGTAAGCAAGCAAACATGCCTGTGATGGTGGACCTCGTTAACGGAAGCTCTTTATGTACTGGCAATACCGTAAAAAATTGAAATGCCAGTAGGAGGCTATGCCAAAAATTTTTCATCCTCTTGCCTTCCTTCTTGATTATTTCCATCTCTTTACAATGCCATAGTTCATTTCATAGGCCTCCTGTGCCATAGAAACCAACCATTGATGGAACTGTCCGAGCGTTTGTCGGTATAATTCTACTTCATCACTAGCATAAGGAGGTTCATCAAACAGTTCATTGGATACCACAAAAAAAGTCAAATCCTTCTTCAGTAGTGACAAGATCGCCTGCTTGACGGCCTGTAGCTTATTAGCTAAACACCCAGGCTGTTGTAAACAGGGTGTCCCCTTGTCATAGCCTTCGTAAAAAGCATTGGTCAGCCACGTTGTCACGCAATCCCACAGCACCACATCTCCCTCCTGAAGTGTCTCAAATACTTCAGAAATTGCATAGGGAGCCTCCACCGTCAGCCACTGAATAGGCTGGGCCTGGCGATCTGCCTGATGCCGTAAGATTCTTTTTTCCATTTCATGATCTAAGGCAATACCCGAAGCCAGATAGAGCAAGCGTTTCGCTGTACTTGACTGCGCCTCATAATGCTGAAGCGCTGCTTGCTCTGCAAAATGGGATTTACCACTACGTACACCACCTGTAATAAAAATAAGCGGCATGTAGGACACCTCCTATTGTAAATGCTGTAGATTACCAATATCCTTCACAAGCCATTGTTGACCTTGCCGTTCAATCACTGTCACACTTGTCCCATGAATGTACGGGGCTGCCCATAGCTCACTAATGCTGCGCTGTAAAATAGCATTGATGATGCATTTAATCGTTACAGCGTGGGAGACAATGAGGATAATTTCATTGCGATGTTGGGCTGCTATTTTTTTTAATGTAAACATCGCTCTTTCTGTTACGGCTCCAAAGCTTTCTGTATGACTCGCAACAAACTGCGCAGGGTAGTTCGTATATAGCTCATAATCAAGCTTATATGTCGCCAGTATATCGTCGATTGTCTGCCCCTGCCATTTCCCTAAATAGATCTCCCGTAAATCATCTTCATAGGCAATAGGCAGCTTGCGATTGGCCATCAAAATAGCCATTGTCTCTCTTGCACGACCACTTGAACTACAATATGCAGCGGTAAAAGGAATCTGTTGCAGTTGCTTGTGAAGTTTTTCAGCCGCTGCTCTACCGTTTTCCGTTAATGGAGAATCCAGCCACCCCTGTAGTCGATGCTCCTGATTCCATTTCGTTTCCCCATGTCTTACTAGATAAAAAGTTGTCACTTTTCTCTCCCCTTATTTACGTTAAACCACGCTTGTAGACAATTATGTAAAGATGTCATGGCTGCAATGTCTTTTATGCCAATACGGAACCACTCACCCTGCAAACCTTGAAAGTTTTTTGTGTGACGCAGCACAACACCCTGTGCAAGACAATAGGTGAAAAAGGCATCGGCTTGCTGTGTTTTCGGTAAGGAGAAGCACACATAATTCGTCACACTATTCGTTACTTGGCAGCCATTGTCTTGTAAGTAACGATGCAGCCATTCCCTTTGCGCTGTGGCATAGGTAATTGCCTGCTGACAATAGTGCTGCTCGTCTAAACAGCTTGCCCCAATTACAAGCGCAAAGGCATTTAAATTCCAATGCGGCAGCAGATCTTTTAAGGCGCTCACAATAGTAGGTTGTGCAACCAAATACCCAAGTCGTAAACCTGGGATCGCATACATTTTAGTCATCGAACGAACAACAATAACATGTGGGTTTTGTGCACTAAACGGAATCAGCGAATGCGCCTCATCTACCCAATCCATAAATGCCTCATCGATCACAAGCTCACAGTTAACGATTGCTCCGTGTGCCATTAAGGCGAGTAAATCTTTCTTATTTGGCAGTACGCCAGTCGGATTATTAGGTGTACAAAGATAAACAGCATCTGCCGTCATCATTTCCTGCTGTAGCTGCTCTAATGGCAATGTGTAATCGATAAAATCCGTCACGACAATAGGAACAATCGTAGCACCTGCTGCACGCAATGTTCGCTCATACTCTGAAAAAGTCGGATGCACAATGATGACACGCTTATTGGCATAGCGTCTTGCTAGTACACTAAAAAGCTCTGAAGCCCCATTGCCTAGTAAAATCGTATTCTTCGCTACTTGATGAAAAGCAGCGACCTTTGTTAAAAAAGGTTCTCCATCTGGATCTGGATAGCGCTGAATTAGTGGATAAAAAGTACGCCAACGTGCCTCCACAAAGGCTGGTGGTCCTGCCGCATTGACATTTTCGCTGAAATCATACACCACCTCAGGCATCATTAAGCCTAATTGCTGATAAACATTTTGCGGATTTGCACCATGATTAGGTAACTGCATAAATTAACACCTCCACCGCTAACATAACAAGCGCAAACAGCACTGTGGCAATACGCATATGAATAATGGACGTTGCAATATGTTCTTTCGTTAATGGCACTAATTTTTCCCCCATAATTGCTCGATGAGAGACAACGCCCTGATACGTATTTTTTCCTCCTAGCTGTACACCAAGCTGCACTGCAGTCGCTGCCTCTAAATAGCCACTATTTGGACTAGGATGCTTCTTTGCGTCCTGTACCCAACGCTTTAAGCGCTTGCCAAGCGAACGATCTGTTTCATTTTTCGTACCAAGCACGATCAGTAAGCCTGTAATGCGACTTGGAATAAAATTCAGTACATCATCAAGCTTGGCTGAAAACATACCAAAGTCTTTATATTTTTCATTTTTATAGCCCACCATCGAATCCAATGTATTGACAGCCTTATAGCCCCATAAACCAATTGCCCCAAATAAAAAGGCATAAAAGAGTGGAGCTGTCACACCATCACTTGTATTCTCAGAAACCGTTTCTACCACACCACGCACGATTTCATCCTCGCCTAGTTTATCGGTATCACGTCCGACAATCCAAGACAGCTTAACACGTGCTTCGGCAAAATCCCCTTTGACAAGCGGCACATAGACAGCCATCGCCGCCTCCTTCAAGCTCCGCTGTGCCAGTCCGATACCAATCAGAAGACCCTCTACAAGGATGCCAAAAATGATACTCACCTGATAGCTTAATAATAGAGCCAGCGTCACTACAAACATGGTCGTGCCAACAACAGCAAGTGCCATCACTGTCCCACGTAGCTTGCGCCATTTACCCTTATTCCATAAAGCTGTTTGCGATTGAATCAAGTGTCCAATCCAGCGTACAGGATGAGGAAGCTTCGGAGGGTCCCCTACTACTAAATCAAAAATAAGCCCTATGATGCAGGCAATCACGATAGCAATCATTTAGACCTCTCCTCTTTATCTTTTTTGTATTTCCTAACCGCCTCACACATCGTTTCATAAACACCATAGCCAATGACCTTGCCCAGCATGGTGATGGGACCTGCATATTGATGGAAGTCCCCTTCTTCTGTCGAGGCAATAAGTAAGCTATCAGTAGATGTACCTGTAGCTTGTGTGCCTGTCGTTGGATCTGTAATACCTTCATCTACTAAAGCCTTGACCTTGGCTTCCGTAGTTGAAATCATTGCCTGAAAAAGTGCCTCATCAGACAGCTTGCCATTGATCAGCACCCAAGTATTAATGGTGCCTGCATGGTACTGCTCCTCTCGTTGAAAAGCACGGGTAATATCCACCGCATTGCCAAGCCCTGCGGTAATCATAATGACAAGGTGGATTCCCTCATATGTAAAGTCACGAATAGTCGCAAACTTAGCTTGGACAGCCGTCATCATAGCCACTGTCTTGTCATGCGGGAAATGCTGTGCCTGCAAAAACTGCAGCAATTCCTGATGTGGCTGTCGTTCATCATAGGTAATAGGCACCGTTCGATTCATCAGATACGTATAATAACCAAAGCCTGGGTTATGCATGGCTGAGGATACAACCTTCATGGCTGAAGCTGTTTGAAGGGCAACATAATCGTCAAAAATATGAATGCAGTCCTTAGTAAGTATAGGCAATCAATCGCCTCCTCGCGATAAAGTTATGACGGAACATAAAAAAACAAATTCTTACAAAGAAGAATTTGTACGGTCGATTCTTTATTAAAATTTGAACCTTCTGAACATTTGTACAGCATAACAACTTCATAATACTCAAATTATTTATTTTCTTTGAAATTGTATCACAACTTTGGCGATTGTCACAATTCCATTTTCAAAGTGTTATTGCTGCTTTTGTTTGAGATTCTTAAAGCGGATAACAGAGCCAACGATAATAAAGACCCACCCAATGCCTATGTAAACAATTTTCATTGTTTTTGTCGATGACGGTAAAATATCCATAATCGTTAAACAGACAAAAAGTATTCCAATGACTGAAAAAAGCATACCAATTGTTAAATTTTTCACGAATAACCCTCCCAACTATGTACGCCCTCGATTTTACCGTATTCTCAGCAAAAAGAAAACACTAATCCAAGCAAGAAACACTTGGATTAGTGATGATTGTGTCATTATGCTTTTGCATGGGCAAAAAACTCTTCATATAACGCTTGTAAAATGCGGTTTTCATATTCCTGAAGGACACCAAACACGAGGCTCACTTCAGAAGAACCTTGATTAATCATTTCAATATTTGCGCCAGTTTTTGAAATCGCTGTGGCAGCACGGGCAGCTAATCCTGTGTTATGACGCATCCCTTCGCCCACAATCACGATCATGGAAAAACCGTGACGCATTTCTACATACTCTGCATGTAGCTCTTCTTTCACACGACTAAGAATGCGTGCTTCATTTTCTGGTGTTAGTTGATTCGAACGCATGATGACAGAAATATCGTCTAAACCAGATGGTGTGTGTTCATAAGAAATATTCTCATCTTCTAAAATTTGGAGTAGCTTACGTCCAAAGCCTACCTCACGATTCATCAAATATTTAGAGACATATAAAGTTGAAAAGCCACTGTCTGCCGAAATCCCTGTAACTGGACGACCTGTTGCAGGACGGCTTGGTACAATACGTGTACCTGGGGCTGTTGGATTATTTGTATTTTTTATGTTAACGGGCACCCCAATCTTGTAGACAGGCATTAACGCTTCATCATGGAACACTGAAAAGCCTGCATATGATAATTCGCGCATTTCGCGATACGTAATTTCTTTAATTTCCACTGGATCGTTGACGACTTTCGGATTCGCGGAGAACACACAATCCACATCCGTAAAGTTTTCATACAGCTCCGCTTCAACGGCTGCTGCTAAAATGGAGCCTGTAATATCAGAGCCACCGCGGTCAAATGTTCGCAATACGCCCGCTTTAGTGTAACCGAAGAACCCTGGGAACACAATAATTTCTTTTGTGTCTTTTAAAGGGGCTAAATTAGCATACGCTTCAGGTAATGCAAAGGTTCTTTCTGGTAAATCATTGACCACTAAACCTTCTTTAGGACTGACATAGCGTGCGGGCATACCAATGGCATTAAAGTAAGCGGCAATAAGCTTGGCGTTATTATCTTCACCTGCTGCTTTAATACTATCGATGAATAATTCCACATTTGTTTTGTCACCTTGTACACGTTCACGTAAATCTTCTGTGATTACGTCACAAATGGCATTATCTAGCCCCAAACCGTCCGCAATCGCTCTAAAACGATCCACAACAGTCTGCAATTTTTCCTCTGTATTCTCTTGTTGTAACGCTGCATTTGCTAATTGTATTAATAGGTCTGTTACTTTTATATCGTCACCAGAACGTTTCCCTGGTGCTGAAACGGCAACAATCTTACGCGCCGGATTAGATTTTACAATGGTTGCTACTTTTTGTATTTGTTCTGCACTTGCTACAGATGTTCCACCAAATTTACACACGATCATATCTATCAAATCCTAACTTTTTCAAATTAATTGTATTCCTCCACAAAACAATTGACTGTACACAGTGTACAAATTATCGTTTCCTACGTCAATACAATTTAAAAAATTCACGCAATTTTTCGAGAAATATGGACAATTTTCGTACTGTTTGATTTATTATACGGATTTCACATGAAATAGTTAAGGTTTTTGTGAATTTTTTTTCGTGACGTTGACATAATCGTGAAATTTCTCGTTTTGACTTTCTTCTATATAATGAAGAAAACGCTTTCTCCATTTATGATATGCACAAATATCCACTATGTTTGTGCTATTTTTGTATGTATCGTTGATTCCTTCAGCAAAGCTTTTTCTTTTATTTATGAGGGTTCTCTCTCGTATCGAGGGGTTATTGATCAATCGCGGGTATTTGCCTCTCTACCGCGTGTTTTTCCCTTCGATTCGCGGGTATTCATTTCTCTACCGCGTGTATCTTCACTCGATTCGCGGGTATTCTCACTCATCTGCATAAAAAAACTAGGCTCACGTCGAGTGATGCCTAGTTTTGATTTTGCTATTGGATTAAATGGCTGTCCAGCCGCCGTCGATTACGAGCTCTGCGCCTGTCATAAAGCGGGATTCGTCTGACGCTAAGAACACTACGCCATAAGCTACATCTTCAGGTTCACCGAAGTATGGTAATTGCGTGTAAGCTTGATAGTATGGCAATGCACCGCCCTCTTCCATCGTAGGCGCTGTCATTGGTGTTACAATAATGCCTGGATGAACAGAATTCACACGAATTTTATCTTTACCATATTCAATTGCAGCCGATTTAGAAAGCACACGAAGCGCTCCTTTTGCTGCTGTATAAGGGCTTGTACCAGCCATTCCCACGATTCCACCGATCGAAGAAATATTGATAATTGAACCACCGCCAGCTTTTTGCATTTCAGGAATCACATATTTCATGCCAATGATACAACCATTCAGGTTAATATCCATAATTTTATTCCATTCAGCCATTTCCATGTTGGCAATTGTTTTAGGTGATGAAACGCCCGCATTGTTGACGAGGATATCCACTTTGCCATATGCCTTTACAGCCTCGGCAATCACTGCTTTCCACTCATCCTCAGAAGTAACATTATGTTGAAGACCAATAATGTCGCCACCATTTTCTTTAATTTCTTTTACTAAATTATTCAAGGGCTCGATTTGTACATCGGTTGCAATGACCTTTGCGCCTTCTTGTGCAAATAGTTTTGCCTCAGAAGCGCCCATTCCCATTGCTGCTCCTGTAATAATTGCTACTTTCCCATTTAAACGACCCATCATAAAACTCCCTTTCTTCTATATAAATGAACAATTCGTGAATACGTTAACAACTAGTTGTATTATCGACACGGTGTCGTTAATATAATTATAACGCGCAATTGAAAAAGGGCAAACAACACCAAAGCCCATCATGATGCTTTCACAACACTTGCAATCGGACTGTTGTTTAAATAGAAAATTTAATACAAGGAGCTTCAACATGTCGAAAAAAATGGACCCTCGCGTCATCAGAACGCGCCAATTATTAAGAGATGCACTAGTGGCATTAATTGATGAACAAGGCTATGAAAAGATTACGGTACAAGATATTACACAACGGGCTACATTAAACCGTGCCACTTTTTATTTACATTACCGTGATAAATTAGACCTTCTCTATCAAAGCTCAGAAGAAGCCTTGCATGAGCTTGTAAGTAGTATTCATCCACCCTTCGAAGAGAAGAAGGATTTTGATTTATTACCAAATTATGACCAGCCACATGAGACATTTATGCATTTATTTGAACAAATAGCGCTGAATAGTAAGCTATACAAGGTCTATCTCACGGAAAAAAATATCCCTTATTTCTCCGATGGCCTTAAAGACATTATTATCAATTTTGTCTCGAGCGGCATTCAAATGATGGAGCCTGACGACCAAAAGCTGACCGTGCCGCGCGAAATGGCCGTCCGTTTTTATGCAGCCGCCTTTCTTGAAGTAATCGTCTGGTGGTTAGAAAATGATATGCCCTATACCCCCAAATTTATGGCGACCCAGTTAATGCGTATTACCATTAAAGGCCCTTATATTGACAACCCTTTTGAAAAATAAAGCAGAACACCAAATTCCAATTAACAACAAAAGGTAATCACAACGCATATGTGATTACCTTTCTCTATTTGTCTCGAAAGTTATACGATTTTCATGTTTAATTCTCTAGTAGGGTTATAGAATTGTAACCATTTCTCAGCTTCACTGACCATCCACGTTCCAAATTCATTTAAAAACAATAACAAAACGTTCGTATCGATTATGGGTGTTATTGCATATTCAAGTGCCCTTCTCATGTCGCTTTCCTTGTCAGGGAAATATTCCGAGAACCGTTTGTAGGCGGGGTATAAATCCCTTGTATAGGTGTTTTCCTTCGTTATGACAAGTGCAAGCCCTGCTCTTACAATAATTTTCATAATCCACTTGCAACAATCTTTAATATCCTCTGTATCCGCATTATCTTGAAGATCATCACAGGCATTTTTTATTTGCCCCTGCAAATGAATAAGGTGGTCATTCGCTAAAGCCTCGTCCGCTTTATATCTTGATAATCGAGGTATTAAATCCTCTCCAAAGACACATATACTATGGGTTTGGAGGATGAAACTAATGATTGAAAAAGATGTCGTATTTAAAATATCTTCTTTGCCGAATACACTTAGCTCAATCCCATCTACACAAGGATGGTTTTGAGTTAACGCTTGTTCTACTTCTTTTATCCGCTTTACCTGCTGTTTTTTAGGCTTTTGCTTCGTAACCGCTATGGTGTCTAAGTCAGCTACCCCTTCAATACCTATCCCCTTTGGAATTGATCCCCTTATATATAGGCTATGTAAGTCATCTTGGAGAAGGGTGCGATAGGTATGAACCACATCGTTGATGACAGGAAGAAAAATAGGGTTGATTTTATTCCAATCTGCTTGATTAATAATGTATCCATCACGATCTGTCAGACATAAGCTGCCAATTTCTTTTATAGTCGTCATTACATCGCTCCTTTTAGGTGACTGATTTACTTAAAAATAGGATAGCATGTCCTATACAAACACACTAACCTACTTTCATGTTGGAAGTCCTTTGAAACTATCAGCATTTACTTTTCTTTAAATTCAAATTCAATTTTTCCTTCTACCAAACGTAGGGCTGCATTAAATGGTTTGCCACTCTGTGATTTAAAGCCTTTCATCAAAGCAGTTTTACCACTCTTACATAAATCATGAATGTTTTTTTCCGTTAGTTTTTTTCCTAATAGCCTTTGTGGGAACGTTTGCTTACAACCATTTTTATAATTCGAACAACCGTAAAAGCTTTTACGCAAGCCTATTTTCCCTTCCTTGCATGCTGGACAGATGGCAATATCTTTTACCACGGCTGGTTTAAACTGCTCTGCTTCAATTGTCAGAGACTCTAACTGTTTAGGCACCTCTGCTATTAATTGATGAATAAACTTGCCTATGCTTTCAATAAAATGCTTGGCAGAGCCTTCCCCCTTACCAATTTTATGTAAGTAAATTTCCCATTTAGCCGTCATGGAAGGGCTTGACAGTAATGTCCCTTCAATTGCCTGACATAAAAGCTCCCCTTTAGGTGTAATGCTCACGATATTTTTTCGTACTTCAATAAATCCATGCTTCTTAATCGTCTCGATAATGCCACTCCGAGTTGCTTCCGTCCCAATCCCTTCAATCGATTTCAGCACCTCGATTTCCTCTTCATCCTCAACCGATTTACCACAGGTTTTCATCATCGTAATGAGTTGACCTTCTGTATAGGGCTTCGGAGGTGTTGTCGTGCCTTCTAGTATAGCAATCTTACTTTGTACCAGCTCATCTTGGAACACAACAGGTAAAGACTCCTCACGCGCCTGCACCTCTGTCTCATTTGAAAATAATTCTTTCCAACCTTTGACAAGCTCTGTTTTCCCTACTGTTTTAAACTCTACATTTTTGACATTCGTGATAATCGTTTTTTCATCGTATTCATAATCCTGATGAAACATAGCGAGTGTCGTATTGAGGATTTCAAAATAAATATTTCGTTCATCCGCATTCATGGATTGCAACGCTTTGGCCGTCGGTATTTTTTTCGTTGGAATAATCGCATAGTGCTCCCCAACATTGGCACTGTCGACATAGCGCTTGTTCTTCCCTCGATTGATTGGCTGAAATGCTTTTCCCACGAGCTGCTGATAGTTTCCTAATGATTCATTTAAATAGAGAAACTCATTATGCGTAATGAGCTGTGAATCGGTACGTGGGTAAGAAACGAGCTTTTTCTCATAAAGTGATTGCGTAAGTTTCAACACATGTGATGGACTGTATTTCCAACGTTTATTGGCAGCCGCTTGTAAAGTTGATAGCGCATGTAGTTTAGGTGGTGCCATCCGCTTCGTTTTGTTCGTGACACTTGTAATGAGACCTGTATCATGCGGTTCAATCCCATGCTGTTGCAATAACTGCACTGCCTCAGCCCGCTCTTTTGTCTTTAGCTTTGCCTTCCCTTTATACACACCATGTTGAGCTTTAAATACCCCTTCGATTTCATAAAATTTCTCAGGTTTGAACTGTTCAATTTCCTGCTGTCTTTTATAAATTAAATAGACGGTTGGCGATTGTACTCGTCCGATGGAGATACTGCCCTTGAAGCCCTTTTTCTGCAACAGTAGCGTATAGAGGCGACTACAGTTCATACCCACTAACCAATCGCTAATTTGACGCGTTTTAGCTTCTTGGTACATCAGCAAGTCCCGCTCATTACCTTGCATATGATTAAAACCTTTTCGGATTTCCTCCACTTCTAATGAATTGATCCATAAACGTTTAACTGGCTTATTGACTTTTGTCATTTTCAAAAGGGAGTAGAAAATATTTGAACCCTCCCGTTCACTATCACAGCAGTTATAAATCATTGTTACTTGGGGATCACTAAAGATTTTTTTGACTGCATTGAATTGTGGATACATTTTAGAGACCACTTTATCTTCAAATTTTTGCGGAATGATCGGTAATGAAGCAAGCGACCACTTCTCCCATTCCTTGTGATATTCTTTCGGCTCCTTTAATTCAACAAGATGACCAACCGCCCAGGTAATAACTGCACCATGAGGAAAAGTAGAACAAGGTTCCAGTTCAATAAAGGTTTTCTCTTTTTGCTTCACTTTAAAGGCGTCTGCATATGCTCTTGCTTGAGATGGTTTCTCTGCTAATATAGCAATTTTCCCCATTAATCATCACATCTTCTTTACAATATTTTAGTAGCTTTTTCTATAAAAACATAAAACCCAACTAATCACATTAGTTGAGTTTATTTTGAAATACCTTACTACTATTTTACTTTAAACCATATAAAATAGCACTTACTAAAATCTTTGACCACTTTTAAAGCAAATTATAAAGAATCAAAAATTTTCTTTACCCATTCAAGATACGCTCGCATATAGTATTCCTGCTTAAAGCCATGATTCTGACCCTCTGCTACTATCACAGTCACATCCGCGTCTGCGTTTCGTGCAGATTGGATATATTCCTGCGGACCTTTTACCCCAATTGCTAAATCCTTTGTCCCATAAGCTATAAACTGAGGTATATGAGCTGTCCTGAAATGCGTAGATAAATCTGTCTGCTGCAAGAGCTCTTCCCGCTTTTCTGGATTTCTGACATCTTCATCATTAAAAGAAGCAAAGAGCATGGGCACATTATAGCGATACGTCAATGCAGGATAAATCATAGCAGCGGATGCTACTTGATCATCAACAGCATCAATGGCGTCAGGCTGATAACTAGTAGGAAACAGATTTTCACCCTGAATAAGGTTAATAAAGCTACCCGTCTGATAACCTCCAGCACTAAAACCTATTAAACCAATTTGATCTGGATGGAGACCATAATCATTGGCATGGTAACGTAGATAACGGACCGCACGCTGAACATCTAGCTGTGGAATAGGCCACTCATAGGGATTGGAACGATAGTGGAGAACGAATGCATTAATACCTGCTTTATTTAATGATGCAGCTACTTCCTTTCCTTCCGCTGTTCCTCCATCCATTTCCTTAAAGCCATAACCACCACCTGGCATAATAATGACGGCACTGTCACTGTTCGCGACCGTATAAGGAATCAGATAGGGCTCATCTTCATAGGTTGATTTTTCATAGCCCCCTTCAATTTCATGGATATAGGTAAAGGTATCAATGGCCACTTCATTGTCTTTATAGTCTTCTCCCACAATGCCAGTGGAAAATTTGAATGTCGCCAAAAGTCTGTTAGGATTGCCCTTAATATTCATATCGTCTAGCTTGCTTCCCGAATGATTACCTGCCACTTCTGCTCCCCAAATCTCCACCTTGTCTTCAATATCCGCAACTGGCTTGCCTGGTTTATTTCCTAACGGATTAATCACAAGAATAGCGTATCCAATCCCCATAAACAAAGTCAGTATAACTAGAAGGATTCCTGCTATCTTGGCTATCTTCTTCGCTACCCTCATCATCATAACCTCCATTAAATTTACTTATGTATCGTTTACTATTTATTATCTCGGGTAAAGGATTATTAACCTTTAGCTCATTCTTTAGCAAATAACGATTGAAGATCTTTTATAGCATTACAAAATTTTTATTCTTCCATTTTCTAAAGGATTAAAATGACCTTACTAAAGAAATGTCTGAAGACCACAAATTTTTTTAAAAAACTGCATACGTACCTTGCGTAAACTATATTATTAAAACACAACAATAATTTTTTCTAAAGATGGGGTAGGTATTGTAAAAAAAGGAGGGATACGATGTTTGATGAAGCTGCATATTTTATTTTTAGAGCGCTGTTAATTTTAACGGTTTTGGTTGTTGTGGTTGGAATCCCACTTGGTGAAATATTGATTAGAAAAAAATAAAACTGCATCTAAATGGATGCAGTTTTTGATTTTTATCCTACTTTGTGTCGGTAATAGATTTTGGGATTGTTGAAATAACGAACTATAATAGAAGTCTTAAAATGGATTTTCACCTTTTATAAAAGGAATAAAAACTACATAAATTGAACCAATAAAAATGAGCCAAAAGATTACGGATGTACGTCGCTGTTTAAAGATATTACTTTCCTGAAAAATAAAAATACCGACAATCAACGAGTATAAGACGAATAAAATATACGATAATCCAAACCAGTTTACCCATACGTTACCTGTAAATTGAATTCCAAAATTCTCGTATATAGGTCTTAAAATATAAGTTGTAAAAAGTAAACCAATTGATAGAATTACAATGATTTCGAGTAAACTAAGTACAACTTTCTTCCATTCATCCAAATAAATTACCTCATTTCTTCTGACAACATGAAAATATAAACCTGCGTAATGGTACAAACAAAGTTGCAATTTTGTTTAAGTAGAAAAAGGCTCTACTCCTTATTAAAGTAATTCCGTTAAAACAATAGTAAAACACTATTATCCACCTTATGGAACTGTATTACTCATAACCGTCACAAAGCCGTTCATCGAGGCATTATCAATTAATTGAAGTATGCCTAGTCTTGCGGTATCACTGTATGCATACCAATGATTTGCAGTAGTATCATGCACCAATACTCCGCCTAAGTCCCCTGTTGAAAAATAAATATCAAACCGTTTGATACTGTTCGAGTCTTGGTCTAAAAAATCAAATTGCGCATTTTTATCATAGTCCCCTACTGGAATGGGATGAGCATCCCAAGGATTATAAGTAGGTGCTTCGACTTTACTTCTATTATTTTTTATAAAAGTATTATAAATAGCTTCGTTATAACCATTCCCATTAATTTGCTGTATGACTCCGCCTAATGTCATATGATATTCGTATTGCAATGCTTTTACTTTTATACCATCAATAAAGAGAGGCTGTGTCTCAACTGTTACTGTACCGTTATTGTAAGTGACATTGCTGCCAAATGTTTCGGCAAGAAAACGCATCGGAACAAAAGTACGATTATTCCTCATGTATGGCTCTACATCAAGCAGTTCTGTTTTACCGTTTTTCATCACTTGATTACGATTAAGCTTTAGTATGACCTGCATATCGTTTTTAGTAAGTGTGATTTGAGCATCTGTCCAAGTAACATTTGCCCCTAAATTTTCACTAATTACACGTAATGGAACCATTGTCCGATTATTTTTAACTTCTGGGTGTACATCGGATGCAATGGTAACACCGTCAACTTTTATTTGAAAATCGGCTGCATATGTAGGTGATGAAGTCATGATTAGAATCAACACAAGAAAAATTCCTGAGAACACTTTTTTCAACTTTGAACACTCCTTTTCTTAAAACTCACTATTCTCCCCAAAAATACATTTCACTAAATATTTTACCATAAAAATCCACATATATCGTTAAACTATTCTATTCTTTATTCAATCTACATGACCTATTAAAAGAAGACGCGTTTCGAAATAAACGCGTCCGATTGTTAGATAAGGATACTGATGAAAATTATCCAATAACGCTTTAGGAAGGTTTTTGCCTTCATGCGTAAATTGATGTTCTTTCTAAAAAGCTAATAAATTCCTCTACTAAAGGCTGGCTGCCAAATTCCTTGGGCATTTTTTTCCATACTTAGCTCTATTGGTCCTTCAAGTGAGATAAATTTTATAACCCCTGTTGTATCTGTTTGCTGCTCAAACTCTGCATGTTCTAACCCCGCAAAGAGATTTGCGATAATAAGGCGATTTATTTCCTTTGTAAACAACTCCTGTCGTACGATTTTCGTTTTCTCATAATGTCTTCTAACACTTTCTGTTTCATCGTTCCTATTTGTTGTGAACAATGCTTCATATGTTTCATAATCTTTTTCCATATCACTCATTAAAAACATTTTAGTAATCGCTTGGGGTGTCATATTTTTTAACTTTTCCATATTATAATCCTCTTTAAAGGCATTAAAAACTTGCTGCTCCTGTTCAGTCAATTCAAATGTTAGCTCAAAATTTTGGAATCCTACGACCTTACCTACTAATTGTCCCTCACTAATTTTCATAATCGTATGGCCCTCGTCACTGTCATAAACAACCATTTCTTTTTCTTTCGCAGAAATCGATTTGTCATTGAATAGCGCTGGTCTTGTTCCAAAGTTATGAAAAAAGTAAGGGTTTTTCAATGGGTCATTGATATCCTCTTTTTTTATTTGCTCATTTAATCCATGAACTTTTAATGGGATATCATCTACTAAAATTTGCCCTTGCTTCATTGTTACATGATCATTACCTAATCCTAATACAGTTGAAACGACAAGCCCATCCGTTCCATAAAAGGCAATATAATCTCCATACGTAATGGGGGCTTCTTTATCGATAATCATTGGCAAAAAATGCAGCATCCATTGTTTTCCAAGTAGATGAGCATATTGCGGTTGAATGATGTCTAACGAAGAAACATCATCGACAATCGGTAGTAGCTCAGTTTGCTGACTTGCGGTTTGTAGGTTATTCTTTTGAGAAAATTCGACGAATAGCATTAACCCAATAATGAAACAGGCTGCAATAGATACAGAGACTACCTGCCAGTTAAACTTTCTTTTTATGGGTTTCTTTTGCAATATACGTTGCTTTATGTCGTTTGTAAATGGGGCATCTTGTCGCAATTCTTCTTTTAGCTTGTCTTTAAATTCCTTCATAAAATATTGCCTCCAGTTCCGGATTTGTTTTCAACAATTCTCTCGCTCGACGAATCCTTGTACGAACGGTGTTTTGTGAGATGTTTAATAAACTAGCAATTTCAGAAACATCAAATTCTTCATAATAAAACAGTACAATGACTTCCCTATAATGAAGTGGTAATGCAAAGACAATTTGCTTTAAAGTTGCAAAATCCTCAGTTGCTATATATGTTTGCTCAACTGAGGGTTCAGTTCTGCCTAGTGGTAAAAGTTTTGAAATAAATGATTTTCTCTTTTGTTTACGTAGTTCATCGTGACAGCAATTAATAGCGATACGAGTTAAATACGTTTTCAATGAAGCATCTTTTCTAAAATCGTCTTTATGTAATAAATACTTCATGAGTACGTCCTGTGTAATCTCCTCTGCAAGCTGAAAATCCTTCATATATAAATAGCTAAGATGATACAAATATTCACCATATTGTTCTACGATTTGTTCCAACAACAACTCACCTCGTTTCAATCCTACTACTTAGACGCTCGTTTTCTAAAAAATTGTTCAATCTCCTGGAAATATTTTAGAATAGCCTTTTTATCAAGATTGCAGTAGTATGCAATGCACTTATAGATGATGCAACAGTACCTATGTATTAGATGGGCTTACTGATAATGGCCCTTTTCATGAAGAAAGACGCTTTCCTATTATTTCAGAAAAGCGTCCGAGAAGATCGTTATTCAACTTTATCTATAGTTAGTTCAAGAAGGACTGTTCTTTTTTCGATTTGTTAAATAAATCTATTCTTTCTTTTATACTTTCGTTCTTACTAGTATCCCACCATTCAACCACCACATAAATCTCATGTATATCTTTCAGTGTAATAAAGTCACCATTTTTATTGATGTATGGCCCTGCAATAGCACCAGTTGTATATTCTGCTATATTCGTCTCACCAGTAACTGAACCAGTATGAACCACTGAATCATCACTATCGATAACCACATGCGTTTCAAAGTGGAAGAAATCTGTCATATACGTATTGACGTTTTTCATTTTTAAGGTTCCAAATCCTGCTTTAAAGTCTTCTGGTGTGATAACAATTTCATATCCTGTTAGATTCCAGCTTTCACTTTCACCCATCAATAATAAATAATAAGTATTACCACTTTTTTGAGCATTGCAGCCAGATAGTACAAAGAACGACAACATCAAATAAATGCAAGGTACTAAACCTTTTATATGCTTCTTCATTCCATCCCCCTTTGACAAATTTTCGCATAAATATTAAATTCCCAAAAAGAATGCTATTCAACTCTTTAAAAGAAAAAGCCACGTTCCTATATATAAACGCGCCCTTTTCTGGAATAAAAAATGAATTACTCAATATTCATATACTTTTGTAGGCAACTTGAACGATTTGTTGTTCACCATTCTTCTCAAAAATCTTATAATTTTCCATCCCGATTTTTTCCGCAACTTTTTGGGATGGGATATTTTTTAAGGTCGTGTATGAAAATATTTCGGAATAGCCCAGAACATTCCATGCATATTCCTTACAAGCACACGCCGCTTCTGTGGCATACCCTTTATTCCAATACGCTTTAATAATGTGAAACCCGATTTCAGGTAACCATACACCGTCAATGTTCTGCATGGTTATTCCACAATCACCGATAAATTTATGCCCATCTTTTAAAATAACTGCCCATAGTCCGTGATTATATTGCCTATAATTTTTCTCATTCCATCTGATCCAATTTTTAACCTCTTCTTGATTAAAGGGATGAGGATAATATTGCATAGACTCTGGGTCGGAAAGCACTTTTGATAATTCATGATGATCGTCCATTTTTAACGCTCTAAGATATAATCGTTCCGTCTCGATTATCTGCAAAATGCCCACCCTTTGCTTTTAATTTATTTTGCCACAAAATATCACGCATTCCTTTTTAGAAATGCGCAGTACCTGTTTTTAAGCACATTTGAAGCTAAAAGTTACCCAAAGTAATGATGAAAACACCAAACAACAAGAAACAGACTTACGATCCCCCAAGCAGTGGTACTCCATATCCACCAAACTACAGATTTAGCTTTTGATGAATTTTCCTCTTCTTCCATATTCAATTTTATAAAAGCGACCTTACTTTCCATATCTTTTTTCATAGAGGCGAGCACAACAAATCCAATTATTATGAAACCAATAGTTATCAAAAGTAGTAGGTCCACCTATACACTCCCTTTATATAATTGAATTTCACCGCAATTTATTATAATAATTAGATTCTACAAAGATAACAATAAACCCATTGTTCTTTAAATGAAGAGAGCATTACTTATTAGCGAAATGTGCTCCCACTTAAAACACTGGAATCTACTATCCTACTTTTTGTTCTGTCTGTATACAATAAAAGTAAGTCCATTTAATATAAATGTAAAAATGAGAAGAACTGCTGTGGCTATCACGACTGCACGTGTCGTGTCCATGAGTGCCGTCCAATCCTCAATTTTTACTAAATGATAATTATAGAACATCTGAAAACTAATTGAAATAGCACAGGCACTGATGCTGAGAACGGAAAGGATGCCCCAATTAGAATGTTCATGTTTTTTATTTCCCATGAGATAAATAACTGGAAGTATCCAAGCGATTAGTCCTAGTAAGAGACTGCCAATATTAAGCCAACCAATCATAACGAATCCCTCTTTCTATTTTGTATTGCTGTTTAACAATACTTAACGGTAAATTGTAGGAAAGGTTTCAAATAACTGTATTATTCAACAATATTGCCCTTTAAAAGAAAAAGACACGTTGATTAATAAACGCGCCCATTGCCGAAAACTATTATTCAATTAAAACTACCATTATAAACTTTATCTTTTCGCTTCACTTTTATTTGCGTAAATATTTTCACTATTAATATACCAACTATTCCACCAAGCATATTACATAATAAGTAGATACCATCTAGAGAACCAATGTTCCTAGGAACTAAACTAAACGCCCCTAATAGTAGACGTAAAAGCTCTATTCCTAAACAACACAATATCACTATAAAAATGGCTTTATTTCTATTGTTAAAATGGAAAAGAACGAATAAAAATATCCCTAAAGGAAGTAATAATAAAAAATTATAAACTATAGCTGAATAGCTCCACAAATACATACTGAAGTGGATACCATCAAAAATTCCAAACCAATCATTAGCTGTAATAAAACTCCTACTTTTGTCTGCTGGATTTAGAGGTAAAAGTGTTATTCCCCCTACTTTAATTTGAAGTAAACATAGTAAATAGAAGAGAAAGCTATATAAAGTAACGCGTCTTTGATTAGGCTTGATTTCCTTTCTAAAGTAATCAAGAAATACATCTATAAAAATATAGACCAACAACACTAAAAATCCGAAAGGAACAATATTATATAGAACATAGTTTGTATGCAAGTAAACACCTCCTAAATTTTGTAACAACTATCATTTTACTTATTTTAACAATGTTAGTCAAAACCATTTTTCCATTTAGATGCTTTTAATGTCATATATAAAAAACACCCCTATAGACCACCATATCTATAGGGGAAAAAACGGTACGATATTATATGAAGCTTAGTAGGTTACCTCAGAATCTTTTCGCTTTGGCGTAAGTGCCGTAAAAAGCGCAATTAAATTAGGAGGAATACTAAATAATAAAAACAGCCAGTTTGTTGTCAGGATCGAGATGATCGTGAATATAATAATGGACGTCATGAAGACGAATAGGCCCACCTTCACACGCGAGGGCTGTAACGGGGCTGCACTGGACATATTGATGGTCAAAATAATCCCAATGATTCCCCAACTCGCTACGTGTGTTAATAAAAGGATACCTAAAACCATAGCAGTGCTTAATTGAATCCCAAAATTGAGTAACGTAAAGAAAACATACAGCGCTCCTAATGTCACATACCAAGAATAGGACCTGGCCTTTTGCCAAATATGGTAGTACAGCTCGTCTAATCCTCTGTTTTTTCTAGCTTTCTGTCGCCCGAACCACCATCCAAGGAGTCCACCAATCACTCCCCCATACAAACCAATCATACCCCAGATATTAATCTCCATCACTCATTCTCCTCCTCTTCAAATATAAACACCTCTTCAATTGTGCTATTGAACGCTTTGGAAATGTTGTAGGCAAGCTCTAAGGAAGGATTGAATTTTCCTGATTCAATAGCAATGATCGATTGCCGTGATACGCCAACTTGTTTCGACAATTCTTCCTGTGTAATCTTCTTCAATTTTCGTAATTCTCGAATTCTGTTTTTCATAATGCCTCCTTTATAAATGTAAAGCAAACTATACATTTAATGTTAAGTAAAGTTTACTTTACATCACTACATATGTCAAGCACACTTTACAATTTAATTTTTAATTAGAAAATGTCTAGGAGACATAACACCAAGATTCAAAAGATCATTAAAAGCTAAACAATGTCGATCTATTATTATGTACTATTTTTGGAAGATTTGATAAATTAATAGTAAGGAATGTTTTGAGCGTTACAACAAGGAGGTTATCCAAATGAGTAAAAAAGAGCTCTTGCAAAATGGAGTCAATCAGGTGTTTTACGAAGAGGAATGGTACCCACCGTTATCAGACGCATTAAAGAATCTCACTGCTGCGCAAGCTAGTTGGCAACCAGAAGGTAATGCTGCTAATACGATTTGGGAAAATGTAAACCATTTATTAATCTTTAAAGAGCGCTTACTTTCTCGCTTACATAAAGATGAGACATTTGTTGCTCCACAAAATAATGATGAAACGTTTGTCCAAGGAGAAGCCCATGATGAAGATGCTTGGCAAGAAACAGTGAAACGAACACTTCACGTACATGATGCCTTAAAATCTTCATTAGCATCCCTTCAAGAAGAGGCATTAGATCAACCTAGTCCCGCTCTTCCAGTTTGGCAACAATATCTAAATATCCTTTTGCACGACGCTTACCATACAGGACAAATTGTTCAACTTCGTAAACTACAAGGTTCATGGCCAGCTAAGCGCTCCTACTTATAAACGATGATTCCAATTGGTGATTGAAAAGCAGATGCCCCCTAAAGTTAGAGACAAACTACTAACTGTAGGGGGCATATCATTTAGTTCGTTTTCATTATCAATCTTAAGCTGTTTATCTACCATACTCAGATCACTGATGTCGAGAGAGGTTTTATTAAGTTTACAAGTCTATCGGCTTACCACCTGTCACTCCATAAATCTGACCCGTGATATAACTTCCTTCATCGGAGGCAAGCAGAACATACACTGGTGCAAGCTCTACTGGCTGTCCCGCACGGCCAAGGGGCGTATTTTGGCCAAACTCAGGAATCTCTCCTTCCAATTTTCCATTATCCAACTGCAATGGCGTCCAAATTGGTCCTGGTGCAACACCATTGACACGCACCCCTTTCGAAGCAAAATAGGAGGACAGGGATACCATAAAGTTGCTTATTGCACCTTTTGTCGCAGCATAATCCATTAAAGATGAGGATGGATCGAAAGATTGGACCGATGTGGTGGTGATAATTGCACTTCCTGGTTCCAAATGTTCTTCAGCAGCTTTTACGGTCTCGAACATGCTGATGATGTTTACTTTGAAAGTGTCTTGCACTTGTTTAATTGTTAAGTCACTTAGGGATGGCTGTGCGATCTGTTGCGCAGCATTTAATACAAGAATGTCCAATCCGCCAAAGGCTCTCACGGTTTTTGTAACAATCTCTGTCGCTGCGTTATCTTCTCGCAAGTCATACGGTAGCAGTAATGCTTTTCTTCCTGCTTTTTCAATTAATTCTTTAACGACGTTGGCATCTTCCTCTTCACCAGGGAAGAATTGGATGGCTACATTGGCTCCTTCACGTGCATAGGCAATAGCAGCAGCACGGCCAATCCCAGAATCGCCTCCTGTAATTAAGGCATTGCGCCCTTCTAGACGATTGTATCCTTTATATGATTCTTCTCCGCAGTCAGGTTTGGGGATCATTCCATGCTGTAGTGCTGGCGTGTTCTGTTCTTGATTTGGGAATTTTTCGGTATGAAATTTTTTACGTGGATCGGTTAGATGTGGGTTTCCCATCAACTATCATCTCCTATTTTGAATAGTTAGTGACAAACACTTTGCGTGCTTGCACTCTTTAAATCCTGTTACATTTTGTTGAATACCCTTTGAACATTTACTTTAAACAGCATCAGAACCAATGATTGAGTCATTTACTCTTCTTACAAAAGAAAAAACACCCTATATAAGCGAGCAGACTAGTCCAATGTTGAAATGGATAGTTTGAACACTTACATTGAGTGTTTTAAGAACCTTTATAAACCTAGGGTATGAAAGATATTTAATAACGCTTTGTTTGTTTAAATTAACGCCTCAATTGCTTGAGCTACTTGCTCTTCTGTTAAATTGTGACGCACGATGTAGCGATTGCGCGCATGCTTTGTACATTCGATTGTACAGCCACCTAAATGCTTTGCTTCATTTTCTTCGGATGCGATGATTTGCTTGTTACATTCAGGATTTGCACAGTTAATGTAACGTTCACAAGATTCACCGTCATAGTGATCACGACCGACAATCACATGCTCTACTTGATTGATTGGCACTGTTAAACGCTCATCGAAAACGTACATTTGCCCATCCCATAATTGACCTTTTGCAACCGGATCTTTTCCATATGTTGCCACACCACCATGTAATTGACCAACATTGCCAAAGCCTTCACGTTTCATCCAACCTGAAAACTTCTCACAACGAATACCACCCGTGCAATAGGTTAAAACATTTTTCCCTTCGAAGAGCTCACGGTTTGCACGGACCCATTCTGGTGTATCACGGAAATTTTTTACCTCTGGTCGAATCGCGCCACGAAAATGGCCGACATCGTATTCATACGTGTTACGCACATCTAATACTACTGTATTTTCATCTTGCATTTCAGCAAGGAATTGTTCTGGTGACAGGTAGCGACCTGTTAATTCATGGGGGTTGACGTCTTCTTCTAAGCCTAAGTTGACTAACTCAGGACGTGGGCGAACGTGCATTTTTTTGAATGCATGTCCTTCTGCCGCATCCATTTTAAAGACAATGCCTTCGAATAATGGGTCTGCTTGCATGTTTGCCATGTATTGCTCTGTTTGCTCAATCGTCCCCGAAACAGTCCCGTTAATGCCCTCATTGGCTACTAAAATACGACCTTTTAAACCGATTTCTTTACACATTGCTAAGTGCGTTGCTGAAAACGTCTCTGGGTCTTCAATCTTCGTGTAATGGTAATATAATAAAACTTGATAATTCATTGTTTTCCACCTATCATTTCAATATTTGCAGGATATTCCTGATAGTGTCTTTTACGACCTATTAACCATAAAGGATAATCCGTTAATATGCTATCGGTAATTAGACTGAAATGAGTAGAAATATTTTTCCATATTCCGCTAGATGAAAAAAGACACATTTATTCGTTAAACAAATTTTATATTTTTCTTCACCGCATTTTCTACTAAAGCGTAGAGTAAACCCGCAATCCCAAAAATAAGCATGGAATTAACAATACTTACATTATATTCTTCTATAAATCGCGAATCATAGATGATTGTTAAAGAAAAAGCCCCTATTGCCCCACCAAATAAAGTAAAGGGAACCACTTTGAACAGCCCATTTTTCATAAAACGACCCACAATAAATGTTAGCGGTAAAAACGAAATCGGATAGAGAATAAAAGCAAAAGAACCCATTAAGAACATATAACCAACGCCTAAATCACGAAATCCCATCATATATTCTGATGTTCTGATTTTTCTTCCTTCTAAAACCTCTAAGCCAAATCCTGCTAAGGCAAACAGCACTAAAAAAGGTATCCACATGAGTAAACAATGATAGAAAGTTCTCATTCTAATCCATCCTCTTCTGAATCTTATACTATTGGTACAATTAAACCTCATACTATATCAAACGAAAATTGTGGAAGAAAGTTACAATGCTTTTCACCCGTCAAAAGATCAATAAAAAGCCTATTTTAGGGATTAATACGCCTAAAATATGCTCTTCTAATTTCTTCTATTTACACTTACAAGTGAGGCACCGTATAGCAATTTTAATCCAAAGCGTGCCACCACATTGCCCTGCTTTTCATTTAACCCTTTTACGGCATCTACGATAGTACCAATCGAGCCAACGTTAGCAAAGGATATGAGGAAAACAGAGACAATCGCTGCTGTACGCTCACTGAAGCTATCTTGGATTTTAACGAAGTCCAGCATGGCAACGAATTCATATTTGAATTCCTTATCCACATTCTCACCCTATCCATCATTCACAAAAAGGAACATACACTGGTAGCTGTATGTCCCTTTTAGCGTTTATTTCATATACGTATTCAAAACTTTTTCGATGTCTGTATTAAGCTTGTTGATATCGACTGCTGGCACGGGCTGATTGACAAGCTGATATTTTTCTTTTAGTTTTAGGATTCTTTGGACACTTTCATTTATGCGTTCCTCTGTTATTTCCCCATTGCTGACAGCTACCTTCACCGCTTCTATCGCTGCTGTCATATTGGCATATTCATGCGCGATTAAAATAATATCACTACCAGCCTTGATTGAATCAACAGCTGCTTGCCCGATCGCATAATGATTCGTGATGGCTTTCATCGTCATATCATCAGTCATCACAACACCATCAAAGCCCAGTTGCTTTCTTAGCATACCCGTGATAATTTCCTTCGACATTGAGGAAGGATACTGGGGATCAATCTTTGGCAATAAAATATGTGCGACCATGACGACATCTGCACCACTGTTAATGGCCTCTTTAAATGGGACAAGCTCTAGCTGATTCAAATCGTTCAAGCTTTTTGTCACCTTTGGCAATTCTAAGTGGGAGTCCACAGATGTGTCACCATGCCCTGGGAAATGCTTCACGACAGGAATAACCTGCTCCGACTCCAGACCCTTCATTGTTTGAATGCCCAATTGGCTGACGATAGCTGGATCATTGGAAAACGAACGATCCCCGATAATTGGATTATTCGGATTGCTATTGACATCTAATACAGGCGCAAAGTCCAGATTGAAGCCAAATGCCCTTAATTGCTCCCCTAATAATTGGCCTATTTCAAATGAAAACTTGGATTGGTTAATGTCCCCAATTTTTTGGTTCGTTGGGAAATTGTTTAAAGCGCCTGGTAATCTGACTACTTTTCCACCCTCTTGGTCGGTGCCAAGGAAAAGTGGTAGCTGATTCTTCGAATTGGCAGCCATTATGTCATTCATCAATGTGACCGTTTGCTGGGGTGTTTCAAGATTATTGCCATAAAGAATCAAGCCACCTACTTTAGCCTTTTGAATAAGGCTTGTTGTCTCCGGCTGAAGCGTCGTGCCTGAAACACCTGCAAACATCATTTGACCGATTTTCTCGTCCAATGTCATTTGTTCCACCGTATCTGTCGCTTGTGGCTTCAGTTCCGTATAGATCGAAATATGATGAACAGTAGGATTGGCATCACTGTCAGTCGGTTTTGGTAAAATCCACTTTAATTGATAGCTGGCATTTACTTGGTAGACAAGAATAATTTGATTGGTCGTCGGATCCTGATAGTAACGAACTTCATCAGCTTCACCCAACTTATTTTTAATATCTGCTAAACGAATGCTTTTGATAGTCTCTTTCGATGAACGGATATCGAAGGCCTGTGAACCTCGATAACCAATCGTCACATCCTCATAATCTTCATATTGTCCATTGGCAATTTCAGTAACTTGCTGCGGTTCTCCCCATTGCTCACGAACCACTTGTTGTTCTGTATCTCCTGCTGCAAATGGCACATCAGGTACTTTCCCTTCTCGTGCGAATTGAGCAATATCCTGTATGAGAACCTCTATATTCTCTGAACCACCTTCCTGTTCGGACGCATCCTCTTGAACGGGCGTTGTCTCAGGATTTCTAGTCGGTTGTGTGACTGGTCTCATTTTCATGCCGATAAAAAAGGCTAGACCCATTAACATCAGCACAAGAATTAGCAGCACACCACGTCTTCTTTTATGCATGTAAAACCTCCTTCACCAAGCCATTTGGCGACATCGAAACAAATCTATCAACTAACGTTATCATAACTGTCAACTGAATTCAAAGCGCACGCTGTTTTACAGAATCGCAGCCTTCAATAGAAAATATTATCGTAAGCTAGCAAAAATGCAAAAGAAGATGTTAAAATATTCACATAGAGGGGGATATAACATATGGGGAAATTAAGTAAAAGAAATATATTGTGGATTGTGCCAATCGGTATCTTAGCGGTATTTTGGTACTTCTATGGTCCACAAAAAGATATTACCGACAATGAATATATTACATACGTAAAAAACTATTCCTATGAAAATAGCACAAAAACTTTGGAGAGTGCCTTTGCCTCTGCCTGTGAAAATCCATATTGGGTCTATTTTGAAACACAAAAGGGACAGGATGTTGTAGAGTTTGAGGGTGATTGCACGGTTAACAATGAAGTAGCCAAGGTCAATGTACAGTTTCTTGTAGACAACGACATCACAAGTATTCAATCAGGTGCAATGCTTGTCGATAGTAAAATGCAGGAAGAAGCAGACCGCGATGAATTTTTGCTAGCACTTGCTAAATAATGAGGGTTTGCTCTGGGAAAGCGGATAAAATGTGTAAAGTAGTGGATAGCAATCCTAAAGTGACGGATAGCTCTGTGAAAGCGGAGGAAGATTTTGATGCTGCAATCGAATAAAAATGGAGAGGGTTGATCCTCTCCAGAAGGTGGTTATTATTTTTTCTTAGCGATCCAAATCGTCCATCGATCCTTTTCCATGATGGAACCTTCTGTTGTGATCGCATTCCTTATATCCTCAAGAAGGGTCGATAATTGGTTGTCATTCAATTCATGTAATAGACTACGCCCCACCCTGCCCTGTAAATCAGCCAATAATTGCTCCTTATTGGCATAGACCTGTCTCGTCTCCCATAGTTTTAACTCACTCATTTCTTGAAAGCCTACTTCTTGTAAGCTTTCTGTCACCAACTGACTAGTGTGTCTGCGCTCTACTTCCTTTTGAATAAGCGAAGGAAAACTTTCAAAGAAATAGCCCCTTATATGATGAGCATCCCCTGGAAGTAAGCAATCCTCTGGGGTGCGATCCTGTACGATAAAATAACCGCCTTGCTGTAAAAGCCGAAAAGCCTCTTGAAAGCATGTTTTGACATCTTGTATATGATGAATTAAGGCTCGTTCAAGCACGATATCAAAAGTATCCCCTGCAAGCCCTGTATTGAAAGCATTTCCTTGGACAAATGTGATTTGCGGATATGCTCGACAATTTTCTTTCGCTCCGTCTAGCATGGCTAGTGAAAAGTCTACACCTGTTACAGATGCCACCCCCATGTCGACAAGTGCCTTGGCATAAATTCCTCCGCCACAGCCGATATCTACGGCCTTTCCCATACGATGAAAAGGAATATGTTTCGCTAACGCTGCCTTCCATAAGCTATCTGCCTGTCTTGTTGTATAAGACGTACGATGTTGCTGATTGTGGAAATCAATCCCCATTCTCTTCACACTCCCCTTTATTTTAGTGTACTAGTAGATCACCCATAAGAAAAATCTATAATTATTATAAAAATTCATAAGATTACCTTATCAAATGAAAAACCCCATGCAAGGTTATGCATGGGTTGAGCTACCATTAACTATTTCTAGTAGGATGGGAGGACTTTAATATGGTCCGTTCAATTATTCTAATTTCGTTATTTAGTTTTGTAATCGCCGCTTCAATTTGTTGATACCGCTCCATTCGCTTGACCTTCTCTGTTGGAATGGAATCCTTTAAAGCAGCCTGTCCTGCGTATAAGCTTGACAGTAAATCTAGCTTTTGAAAATAAGCTGTGCTATATTGCTCCATAACACCCAGCCCCTCATCTGTTACTTTTTTACACGAACTTATGAATTGTTGTTCATATAAGAACTATAACCGAAAAAAGCAGCCTCAAAACTCGATCTAAATTATTATTTATTATCCATTTCCAAGTAAATGATTATTCTATAAAAGCGCTAAAGCTACGTTAATCATCTTTTTTTAACAAAGAATAGATAAATGTATCATGTGCTTGTCCCTTTTGAAACATATAGTCCCTCAATATACCTTCCTGTTGGAATCCAAGCTGAATTAAAAGCTTGGAAGATGCCTCATTCTCTAAAAAAACAACGGCTCCAATCCTGTTTAAGTTCATATCCCCAAAAGCATAAGCAATTACTTTCTGCACAGCTTCTTTTGTATAACCCTGCCGCCAGTAATCAGGATGAATTTCATAGCCAATTTCTGCTCGCTGATGTGCCGCTGACCATAAATGGAAGCCAACTGTACCAATCACTTCATTCGAGTCTTTTCGTTCAATTCCCCAACGAATCCCGCGCTTTTCCTCAAAGGTTTTGGCAAATTGCTTGATTAATTGCTCGGCCTGCTTTAAGTCGGCAAAAGGCTCCTGCCCATAATAGCGTGTTAAAGCCTCATTGGAAAAGCAACGAAAAATTGCTGGAACATCCTCCTCTGTGAGTTCTCTTAATCTCAGTCTTGCTGTCTCTAATTCTGGAAACATGCTGTTCCCCTCCTCTACCATCCATATCATTCTCTACTCTTCCTTCAAAATCCTTTTTTAGCAACATAAACGTGCAAACCTCAAAGTAGGCTTGCACGTTTGATTAACCAAAGGCTTGTGCTGCTAGAGCAAATAATGTTTGATTTCTTGTAGGTATTTTTTTGGCATTACGGATCATGACAGGTGGTGTTGCAGCCATCGTAAAACCACTCTGTTGTAAAATTGGACCAAGCTCCATTTGAACAGATGGACAGTCGATACGTAATTTCCCCTGATAGCCCTTAGCCAATTCATTGATAATATCATGCGCTATTTCTTTACTTGGCGCGACGATTGGTCCTAAAAGAAGATAAATCGGCCCCGCGATCGTTAAGCCATAGCCAATCATTTGATTGTCTTGATTTTTCACAACAACACAGCGCTGTGCCTGCTGTATTCTTTTACGCAGAAAGATTCTTCTACTATCCCCAAATGCTGCTGCATCAAGTTTGGCAAGCTGTTCAAAATCCTGTTCTTGAAATTCTTTGATGGTGCCTAAAAAATCGGATTCTCTTGTCGTCTCAACAAATTTGTCTGCCAAATATTTATGTACATGCTCAACCGTCGTGAAGCCCATCTTTTGATATAAAGGTTGTCCTTCTTTTGTAGCTACGAGCATAATCGCTGTTTCCACTGAAACACTATCGATACAGGCTTGTATAACAATTCTACCTAAGCCAAAACCTCTGCATTGCTCATGCACAATCACCATGCCAATGGAAGCTACATTTGTATCGTAGGGAATAATGGCTGCACAGGAAACTATTTTTCCTTCCCTATTTTTATGTCCTACTATTCTACCTGCTGCCATAATCGTTTCAATTTCGTAGGCATCGTAATCCCATCCAACGGAAGCTGATAGCTCGATTAATCCCTGAATATCGGTAGAAGTAAATAAAGTTAGCTCAAAATTCAATTAGATACACCCTCTGTCATCCAAATTCAAAAGAACATATGTTCCATTTTACAAAATCCCCCTTCCATATACAAGCAATATCTTTTAGCTTTAGCAATTATTACTATATAATTATTGTAAAATAGCCTATAATAGTTGCTAGACTATGCACTCCTACTTCAAGCATATAAAGGTGATTTCAACATGACATCCTATGAACGTATTCTTATAATGGTCCCGCCGTTTCCCTAGCTACGCAATCTACTTGTATCTAACAAAGTAGAATTTTGCTTGTAGGAGGGCAATATGTTGAAAAAACAGGCAGTACCATCTTTATTATTAATGATTGTTCTTGTGGCTTTTCCACAGATTAGTGAAACGATATACACACCATCACTTCCGGACATTGCCTCTGCACTTGGTGTAACCAATAGCTCTGTCCAATTAACATTAAGTATCTATTTTATTGGCTTTGCATTCGGCGTTTTCTGCTGGGGATGGATTTCTGATTTGATTGGCCGTAGACCTGCCATGCTAGGCGGTTTAATTTTTTATGGAATAGGTAGCCTACTCTGCTTTTATGCAGAGACAATTCCTTTTCTATTAGCAAGTCGATTGCTACAAGCATTCGGCGCTGCCACTGGCTCCATTATTACGCAAACCATTTTGCGTGAAAGTGTGACGGGAAGTCAACGCCATGCAATGTTTGCTCAAATTTCAGCCGTCATTGCCTTTACCCCAGCGGTAGGGCCGTTGATTGGTGGTTGGGTGGATCAAGCACTAGGCTTTCGAGCCGTGTTTTTTGTCCTTGTCATCATGAGTATTTTGTTATTTATCTATGCTTATTGCAGACTTCCAGAAACAACCAATCCTGCAACAAGACAAAGAACTGCGATTTTGCCTGTCGTCAAACGCATTTTCGCTTCACCCATCGTGCTTGTCTATGGTCTACTAATTGGAGGCATCAATGGTATTCTATTTAGCTACTATGCCGAAGCACCCTTTATATTCATTGAGCATTTCCGACTGTCACCTGGCCTGTACGGATTTCTTGGCATTATAGTTGCCCTTGCTTCCATAATAGGGGCTATGATTTCAAAGCGACTCGTCATCAGCCATCCGCCTCAAAAAATCATCCATGTTGGCTGTTTGGTAATGCTTGGTGGCACTTTGCTTTTGACCATCGTCTGTACGCTACCTTTACACGCGAGCATGATGGCCATCGGTATGCTGATTACTATTTTTATCACACTGCTAGGCTCGGGCATTGCACTTCCTAATTGCTTAAGTTTAGCGTTAGTAGATTTTCAGGATGTGATTGGCACAGCAGGCGCTATTTTTAGTCTCGGCTATTACTTACTCGTCAGTGCCATCACATCTGGCATGAGCTTACTGCACAACGGTTCTTTACTAACAATGCCACTTTATTTCTTAGGTCTATCCTTGATGATGTGGCTTGGCGGGAGAAAGTTTATTCGATAATGGAAGAAAGCGGGCTTCCAATCCTATAAAATAGATGAGCCACCCTAAAATTTTAGGGTGGCTTCTCCTATCCTTGAAAATAATAATCCAACACTTCCTGAGGGGTATGAAAAACTTTGTTGCTTTGCGTATTATAAAGAAATTTGGGATTCGTACAGGCTTTCTCTAGACTTTTTGCTTGCTTTAGCTTATCCGTCATTTGCTCAATAATATCTGTGTAGCCATCGAGCTGGTTTGAAATTTTCGGTAGCATCGTTGGTGAGATATCGAGTACAATAGAGACTTGATCCTCAGCATAACTATTTAAATTGATAAAAAAGCATTCTTCCAAATGCTTTGAATGTTTGTCTACATTAATGACAGCCTCTTGATAATTGGCGATTAGCCCTGTTGATGTATTCGTAACTGTAAAACCTTGCTGTGTCAAATGCTGTTCAACCAGCTTTAAAAACTGCTCGACCTCTGCATCTAGCTTTGGTGTAACATTGGATTGAATTAAATCATTACATTTCTGATAAATGGTATCTATTTCAGTCTGTTTTTCGACAAGTAATTTAAAATTAGACATTGAATACACGCTTCATCTCCCCTTTTTACTAAGGTAGACATTCATGAAGCGTTTTAGTCATGATCACGAAAAATAACAATTAAAAGGAGAAGTCGATGATTAGAAATTCTGTCAAAGCCATCATCATCATGGATGGGAAACTATTGCTAACAAAAAATCAAGATGTCGAGGGCTACTTTTACCTTTGCCCAGGTGGTGGACAGGAGCATGGAGAGACCTTTCACAAGACATTGCAAAGGGAATGCCTGGAGGAAATTGGCTCCTCTGTTCACATTGGAGAGTTGTTATTTATCCGTGAATACATCGGACAAAATCATGAGCATGCCGCCTTTGACGCTGATGTACATCAGGTAGAATATTATTTCCTCTGTCAGGTAAATGCGCAAACTTGTCAACCAACCAATCCAGATAGTCTTCAAATTGGGACACAATGGATACCGATTGAAAAGCTTCATACATATAGACTTTACCCCAAAGCACTTATCCAACCGTTACAGAAGTTTATACGAGGACAGCAAACAACAATCTATTTGGGCGATGTCAATTAAAACAGGCTGTCTATTCCTTAGACAGCCTATTCTTAAAGAAGCACTTTCACCATCGTATAATAGCTACTGCCTGGTGGATAATCTTTAATTTCCCCCACTACTTGATAGCCATGTGCTTCATAAAAGGTACGCGCTTGAAACTCGTAGGTTGTCAGTAGGGCTTTTGTTGCCCCCATATCCTTGGCTACTAACTCTGCCTGTGCTAAGAGTTTTGTGCCAATTCCCTTTCCACGATATTCTTCACTAAACCAAAATTTATGTATTTCCACCCATCCCCAGTAGACTTCAGCTGTTATACCACCTATCCATTGCTGCTGCTGATCTGTGACGATTAACTGTAAAGGAAGAACCGCATCCTTCTTTCTACTTTCACGATGATGAGGAGATTGCTCATTATTATAGGCACGAATTTTATCGCTTAAAAAATTCGTAAAATCCTCATGCTGTTCCCGTAAAACCTCTACTTGATATTCCATCTCGCTCCTCCTATTCCTGATAACGCTTTAACAGCTTGTCTTGATGAGCTGCAAATATTTTTTCTAATGGAATATCGTACTGATTAGCAATCACGATAAGATTTCCTAGGACATCCCCTAGCTCTTCAATTAGCTCCTGTTTATTTTCTTCAAAGGATTGTGTTTTTTCATCTGGTCGATCTCTACCAATCTCGATTGCTCGAATCGCCCTTGCTACCTCACCTGTTTCTTCTGCCAAGAAGCCAATACGTGTAAAAATATTAAGCTCTGACCAGCCACGTGCTTCATAGTAATCCTTTACCCAGCGTTGAAAGTCATTTAGTTCCAATTCTACTTCCTCCATTTCCTTCCTCTTCAAAATAAATTATACTATAAAAGAATTCGATCAGATATGGAGGAAATCAGCTATGAAAAGTATTGCCGTATTTTGTGGATCCAGTCTAGGGGCTTCCGACGCTTATCGTCAAGGAGCGATTTTACTAGGAAAAGAATTAGCTAAAAGACAAATTACGCTTATTTATGGTGGTGCTTCTGTAGGCATCATGGCAACAGTAGCGAATACAGTGCTAGAAGAAGGCGGCAAGGTCATTGGGGTGATTCCGACATTATTAGAAGAACGTGAAATTGCGCATCAACAGCTGACAGAGCTGATTGTTGTAAAGACGATGCATGAACGCAAAAGTAAAATGATGGAATTAGCAGATGGCTTTATTGCCCTTCCTGGTGGACCTGGAACATTAGAGGAATTTTTTGAAGTATTTACGTGGAATCAAATCGGTCTGCTTCAAAAACCTTGTGCTATTTTCAATATGGAACGCTATTTTGATTTATTAATATCATTCTTTGACCATATGCAAAATGAACAATTTTTAAAAGCACAATATCGTGAGGCACTTATTGTTGATGAGGACGCAGCAACCCTATTAGATAAATGCGAAAGCTTTGTTCCTCCAGCTGTGAAAACCTATGAATTAAGCAAATAATAACGTGGTGAGGTTGGACCTAATTGGACGAACCTCACCTCTTTATTGACCTAATCTCCACTACTATCCTACATGACAACGCGAAAAAAATGATGGATCTAGTCGTTCAGATTACTAGCGATTTGGCTACTATGATTTCATAAGTCCGCCTTCTTTTCCCTCTTCTTCACTGCTACCACAGCAATCAATACCATCCCAAGCTTCACCACCCCAATAATGGCATACAGACTAAACGAAAGAATCGCTGGGAATAAGACGAACCACCACGACCATGTAATTACTTCTGTTAGCTTTAATACGATAAAGACAATGGTCAACACCTCAGCAATGCCCATCTTTTCACCACCTTACTACCCATTCTTGACTTTATAGTGACTATATACCTTACGCTAAGGAATATAGCAGGAAAAATTCCCCTTTTTTAAATCATACAACAGGATGTGTAAGATGCCGAATATTTTTGTAAAAAGCGAGTTTGCCCCTTTAAAACGAGTTGTCATGGCGCAATCGGCATTTGCTTTTCCGGCTAAGGAGGCTCCACCAGATGATGAATTTTTAACAGAAGAAACTTTAGCTCTTTATGCAAGCGTTGATACACTCGGTAAAAATTTTAAAGATGTCTTTCCAGAAAGACAGCAGCAAGGGGAATTGGAACAAGCAATTTTAAACAAAGTATTAGAAAAATAGAACTAGGGGTTCCCTTCGATTCCCACATAGACGCAACGAAATTTTGCCCGTACGCAATCTTTTAGCGATGTCTCCATGCCAAAGCCTGATATGGCAGATGGTTTGGGTGCTGAGGGTGGCGATGTGTTAGTATTTGATAATACGATTTTCATCGAAAATTCAGGAATAGCCTCCAATAAAAATGGTGTGCAATGGCTGCGTAGTTTAGCAAGTAACTTTGATTATTCGGTGATTGGAGTGCCACTTCATCCAACCATTCTTCATCTTGACTATGGCTTAGCCTCGTTAGAGAGGGTCTAATGATTGTCTGCGAGGAAGCACTCATTGATGGTATTCCCGAACAGCTAAGAGATTGGGATAAAATTCACGTTTCCCTAGAGGATGCCGCAAAACTTGCTACTAACGGTTTACCTATTGAATGAAGAAGTCTATATGACAGACAAAGAATTTACATGGATGGGCAAGCAACTAGCGAAGAGAGGTGTCACCGTAGAATATGTTGATTTTACGATTTCTCGAAGCTTTGGCGGTTCTTTTAAATGTAGTACACAACCCCTATTACGCACGGATCTCTAGCAATTATCTCTCCCCACTAAAAAATAGTATGAATAATGAGCAACCTGAAATGGCACATTACTTGTAGGAGGTGGACAAGAAATGTCTAGAATTATTGGTGTGGAACAATCATTAACGAATATCGAGGATGCTTTAAAAGCACAAGGCTATGAAGTCATCCAGCTTCGCAATGAAGAGGATGCGAAAAAATGTGATGCTTGTATCATTACAGGTCAGGATCGTGATGTCATGGGAATTAGTGATCCAGTTATGGAAGGTCCTGTGATAGATGCGGATGGACTATCGGCAAACGAGGTCGTTGAACGCGTCCAAAAATATTTCCACTAAAATCATTAGTGCTGTCTTTACGTCATTTTGACGAGAGCAGCACTTCCTACATACTAAATGGTCGCTACTTATAATACCTTGCGTTCTTGTACAAACTAATATACACGAACTTCAAAAAGTAGGGAGATATATGAGCCAAAAACAGATTGCACTTGTTATTTTAATGCTGACGACTACACTACTGCTATCCGGCTGTTGGGATGTAACAGAGCCACAACGAATGTATTACGTACAAGGTGTGGGGGTTGACTATAAGGATAATGAATATACAGCATACTTACAAATTATCAACTTTGCTAACGTAGCGAAAACAGAATCAGCTAACCCTAATGCAGCGCCTACCGAAATTGGTCAAGCCAAGGGTAAGACAATAGAAGAAGCCATTTACAAATTGTATCGTTCAATGGACCAAGAAGTATTTTGGGGACATATGACCTTTCTTCTCTTCTCAGAGAGTGCTATGAAAGCTGAACATGCGATTGCGGTTATTGATACTTTTCTACGCTTTCGAGAGACAAGATATCATATTTGGGTTTACTGTACCCAAGATCCTATTGAGGATGTTTTATTAGTTTCTCCATTGTTAGAGAAATCACCAACTGCCGCCAAATTAAGTAATCCTAAAAATACAGCGAAGCAGGAGTCATTTGTAGAGCCTGTTACTTTAAGACAGCTCGTCATTGGCTTAAATGAGCCCAACCACGAAATGAAAATTCCTTATGTAACCGTCAACGAAAACTGGGAGACAATGGATGGCCCCAAAAAAGAAACCTTTTTTGCTGGCGTTGGTATTCTTTCAAAGGATAGTTTTAAAGGCTATATTAAAGGCAAATCTGCACGTGGAATAGAGTGGATGAATGATGAAACAAAGCAAGGAGAAATCACCGTCGAATTAGAAAATAATGAAAAAAGTGATTACTTAACCGTCGATATTAAAAAGCTAGATGTTAAAGTCAAGCCAATTGTGAAAGGTAATGATGTAAAGTTTGAAGTAAATTTAAAGTTCGATACGATTTTAAATGGTTTTAAAGGGAAGCTGACACCCAATCAGGTAAGAAAAAAAGTAGAAAAAGCAGTCAAGGAAGAAATCCTAACTACCTTTGAGGAAGGACTAAAAATGGATGCGGATATCTTTCGCCTATCCGAATATCTCTATCGTAGTAATGTAAAGGCTTGGAAGAGATTAGAGAAGGATGGCAAAATTCCTTTAAGCAAAGATTCCATTAGCAAAATCGATATTCATATTAATAAAGTAAGCCCTGGCCGTAAAACATTTGCAGAAACAATTACTGAATAATAGGTAGAGACCATCCAAATGGCATGGTCTCTTTCTTATGGCCATCTTGTCATGCTCTATTAATGGAAAAGATTTAGGAAAATTTTAACAGACAGGAGATCAAGACGATGATATAAAGGTTTGGAGGAATAGTTTGGCGAACAAAGAATCTATATTATGTAAAATAACCGTAGATCGAAACCTTGATGCTAGAATTAAACGATGGGAGTGGGACAATCTTTAAACCTCAAAACCTCTAGAGAGTATCAAATTTGGCAAGTTTATCAGGGCTAAAGATCCAATACGTTTTATAGTTCAAAGAAAAATGGACCAGCACTTGAGACTGGTCCTTCTTCCTATATTAATGGTTTGTTTTCTTATTAAGAATGTAATCCCGATAGACTAACAGAGCGACAAGAAGGAAGCTAAGGCTAACAAGACGGAAAATCATTTCTATACTTATCCATTCGGCTAAAATTCCTAAGATAAATGCGCTCATACCTACCCCAACATCGAAGCTGGAAAGAAAAGTGGCGTTGGCTGCACCATTTTTGGCTTCACTTACTTTTTGAACAGCCCAGGTTTGTAGGCATGGCATAACGGTGCCATAGCCTGCACCAAATAAAATCGCGGCGATCATCAATGTGAAATTATTTGTAGTATAGGATAACACGATTAATGATAGAAAACCGAAAATCGCTGACACAATAATGATCGACCATGGTCCATGCTTATCAAACCATTTTCCTGTAAATGGGCGTATTAAAGTGGAGACAATTGCGTTGATAAGAAAGAATAGAAAAATATGCTTTAATCCCTTTTGTTCACCAAAAAGAACTAAGAATGTAATAATGGCGCCAAAACCAAGCGTCGTCACAACAGTCAATACTGCCTGAAACCTTACTTCTTTTTCAAATAACGCTTCTATAAACCGAAATGGCTGCTTGTCATTTTGAGTAGGTGCCGTTGCATGCACAAATGAAAGCATTATGATCGCAAATAGGCTGAGGAAGGCTGACGACCAAATCAGCGTGTGAAAAGAAAAGGTACTGTAAATAAGGATCCCGAGACTTGGTGCAACAATCGCTCCCACGGTTGTGGATACCGAGAAATAGCCCATTCCCTCTCCTAATCGAGCTTTAGGGATACTATCTACAGCCATTGTACTATTGGCTGTCGTGGATACACCCCACGCTGTTCCATGGAAAAGTCGGAGTAATAGGAAAATCCAAATCGTGTGAAGCAATGGATACAGCATTGTAATTATGAGTAAGGCTATACTTGCCACAATCGCTAGTTTTTTCCTCTTATGATCCATTAAATAGTACCCTACAAAAGGTCTTATCGTAATGGCACCTAGTGTAAATACCGTCGTCACCAAGCCTACTTGCATCGGATTGGCGTTTATGCTTAATAAATAGGCTGGTAAAATAGGCAATAGCATTTCAAATCCTATAAAAATGAAAAAATTACTTAGAAATAGAAAAAGAAATGATGAAGTAAAAATTGGTTGTTTTTTCATAGTAAATTCCTCGCTTCTAATTATTTTTCTAAATTAGAAGCGCTTGGAACACTGCAACATTCCTTAATTGTCTTAGTTTTTTAAGCAATTAGCTCACCCTCTCTCAGTTTTATCACAACAAAAAAGACGCCATGAAACCGGCGTCTACCAATTACTTTGTATGGTTCAAAAGTCATTTTTCACACATGACTAACAAAGGCAAAAAGCTTCCGGTTACTACCTTCACTATGCTGTTTTCTTAAAAAACCACAGACTGGTCCCTTTGAGCCTAAATCATCTAATTGTAAAAATGTCTTTACCTCAATCGCCGTTCTTCTGAAAATCGTTTCCATGACTTTTTGCCTCCTCTCTCAAGATCAATTGATAGCTTACTATAATTTAATACAAATTTACCATAAAAGCAAATGCAACGTTGAAACTATGTATTAGACGCAAAATATTTTCCTCGCATCGACTATTTATAAAGTTCTTTCCTTGTCACCGTCAATTAATCGAACATGCACTTTGGAGGAGCTACCTCCCTCTATATGATTAGGAACATTTGTTAAATTGAGTAATTCCTTTAGATGAATAGCTTTCTCACGATTAGCCTCGATGGTCACATGATATGGCCCTGCTATATTCATAAGTGAGTTCATCCGCTTATCGCCTTTAAAAAAATTCGTATCGATAAATTGTAAATCAAAGGACACAGCTTCATTGCTTCGATTATGTAAAACAAAGGTACATTCCCCATTCATGAAGTCTTTTCTCACCATATCAAAACGACATTCTCCATCCCCTTTGTATGAAATGGCCATAATGCCACTAGCAAAGGTTTCTTGGTATGCCACGATAAGCCAATGAGGTAAAAATGAATAAAGTAATACTACAATAACAAATGTTCGAAAATGATATTTGTTGATGCTCCTAAGTAGTAGAATCATAGCAATTATAAATAAAATCGAGCCAAAGATGCCAAGTAACACGTATCCATCTTGTGTTTCGATAGGAATTGACATGAATGTAGTATGTGCCATCATCGCTTCATTGTAAGGATACGGAAAAAACAGACACATACAAATACCCAACATAACGATTGACCCTATGAACGCCTTTTTATTGTTCAGCATATGCTGCCTCCTTTCTAAGGTAATATATAAGAATCACATACCAAATTTAACATATATACTCTAAATAAGGAATGAAGCCTATGAAAAACTTCTATTTTAAAAATAGTCAATCCGTAGAAACATAAAGTGATATTTTATTGTTGCTAAGTTCTGTGCACTTATATTTTTTAGGGATTGTATTAGATATTGGACGACCGATAAATCTAATCCTAGACTTTTCTGGAGCAATTTCCTTCTGCTGTAAAGACATTAGAAAACTCCGTTTTAGCCATAGGTGCTTGTGTTGGCAATATCCAACTGGCGCAATGATGTGGTTGTGCATTGTAGACCTTATCTGATTACTGTTTTTGGCAGTCCTATTTCATTGAATCGACGAATGTGAATTTACAAAATATAATTCTATTAAATTAATGGCATTATGTAATTATATGTTATATTTATAAAATATAACATATTAGAGTAATATATTTTTAGTTGAAGGGAGGACATTGGCAGTATTTTTAGCTTTTCACATCCTAGTTAAACTTTAAATCTTCTTTATTAGTATTAAAAATTTAATTTAAAGGGTGGTTAAAATGAAAAAATATTTTAAAATTTTGTTTGCATTAAGTGTTATTTTTGTTATAGGAAAATCCTTTTTTAATATGAGCCATGCTCAAGCGGAAGATAAAATTTCAGAAAATACTGATAACACTTTAAATGTATGAAGCAAAGAAAATGGAAGAAGACAACAATGTCATTACACCGTTCGGTACTTTTTGGGGTTCGGATGGAACAGCGACATTTAATTATATGCCAACTGCAAGATCCTTCTCTTGGACTCTAAATATCCCTGCTGCATCAGGAGCATTTTTATCTTATGTAAGCCCTCAAGCATATGATAACGGGATACCTTTCATGTACTAGTAATAACTGTTTGAACTATAAATAATTATTATTATGACGTTTGAAAAAAAGGTATTTAATTATAAATACTATACCTAATCTAATCCAATAAAGTTTTATAAAAGAGTGAGGTGCAAATTCATGTTTGATTTAAATAATGCTAAAAATAATCAACTCAATTTAGAAGTTACAGCTCCATACTCTTTAAATTATCTAATATTTATACAAAACTTATTTTTAAATAATAGTAGTAATAATAATCCGCAGTCTCCATTCCCTAATTTTAACAGCTCCGGTTGGGGTATCTTACCTCAAGAAAAATTTAATATTAAATTTAAAGAGATATGGAATGAAGTTATAAATAATACTGTGCAAAATCAATATTACGATAGTAATGGGGTTTTGGAAAATGAAAGTACATTCTACCGACAACTATTTGATAGAAACGAAAATGGGGAGTTTGGATTTTCAGAAAGTGTTAAATTATTTTTATCTTGGTGGAATGGATTCCATGGGAAAATAGCTATAGAAAAATTATTTGAAAGTGTAGGCGGACAAGTAATATATAACGAGTTATCACAGTCTCAAATATTGTATGATCTTAATATTAAACAATTTAAGATCAATATTATTTACGATAAACAACGATTATTTCCTACAACTTCATCCTTATCTTTTGCAGTTTTACCTATTCAAGAACTTTTTTTAAATAGTACAGATATTGTGTCGAATTTATTAGGTATTGAGGAAAATTCGAACTGACCCCTTCGGGTTAGACAAAATAAAAAAGCATCTTCAATTGAATTTAGGGTAATGTATCCTGAAATCTATTGGAGGTGCTTATTTTCATGAGAACGAGAGTGAGTTATCCACAAGAAGTAAAATTAAAGGCAGTTGAAATGAAGTTACAAGGTATTCCTACAAAGGTTATATTGGAAGAGCTGAACATTCGTAATGACACCCAAATTGAAATATGGACACGTTGGTATGAAGCAAGCGACCATTTCGATGACTTTTTGGTCACTTGCTCAATTTTTCATCATATTTCTGCACACATAGCTCCCTAAAATTACAGCCACGACAGTGCCATTTTTCTTGTGTTTGTTCAAAGTCCTCGAGGTCTACGGGCTCGTTGGAAAAAATATCAGCCTGATAGTTGACTATAACTTTCATAAAGTTTCAGTGTAAATCAAAAGCTGTATTTATTAAACGAACTTCAATCATTGTGTTTTCATTATTAATCACCGACTGTTATTAAAAGTTTGAGTGTAGTGAACCTCAAAAGTTAGACTTATTTCGGAGAGGAGTTACTCCTCTTCGTTATTTTAATTTAAAAGTTCAATTTTTGAGTCAAACCATTGTTCCATGAAATTTATTTGTTCTCTAATTTGCTCTTTTGTGTAATTTTCATCCTCTGAAGTAACGACCCATTTTTCTTCAATGTCATCATTTCTATGGACAATTGCGATAAGTTTACCTGTAAATTCATCTATTGGCCCCTTTAGCTTATTTGAAAGGATATAGACATCCTGTTCCTCTCCATCGCCACCAATGATTCCAGGTACGTAGCCATAATTTATCGGATAGATATTATCAAAACCATCCTTATAGCCCATTGGCCGATCTACTATTATTTTCAACTTTTGTAGTTTATGAAGTTCCATAACGACTTTTGTCCTTTCTATGCAGCCAATCTTACACGATAGGTGCCAAATTTACTCTTTATTCGCTTGTAATTATAATAGTAGATATACTTATCATTCGCTTGTTTTATTTCTTCAAGACTAGTATAGATAGTCCCATAATACATTTCTTGTTTCAGTAGGCCAAAGAAATTTTCTTTTGGCGAATTGTCTAAGCAGTTTCCTTTTCGAGACATGGTTTGAAATATTTTATTGTTTTCCAGTAGAATTGCGTATTGTTTCATATGATACGCCCATCCCCGATCTGAATGAAAGGTTCGTCGGAAAAGGCAATCTGATGTTCGTTCAATTGCCTCTAGTTGAGCGTCGTGAATTGCTTGTACGTTCGGTCGTTCAGATAATCGATAGGAAATTATTTCACCATTAAACATATCTAGAAATGCATCTAAATAAGCTTTTTTAATGGTTACTTTTCCACCTTCTCCAGTAACGACATACTGAAATTCAGAGGTATCCGTTGTCAATTTTTGATGGGGGATGGATGTATGGAAACGGCGGTGAATACGATTCTTCTCAACCGTTCCAACATTGCCTTTGTATGTACTATATTTGCAAGATTCCCGTTCTAATTCTTGTTCACGCGATAATTACTTTTCTTCCTTCGTTTTCTTCTGTTTGTCTGACATGGATGGACGTCCTTTAAAACCATCGAGTCATTTGGCAGATTGAATTTATGAGCGACATCTCGGATAGATTCCCCACTATTTAAATAATAGTTTATTACATCAAGTTTAAATTGAATAGTGTAATCCGAACGTCTTTTCTGTTTTCTAAGAGAATCAAATCCTAATGCAGTTACTTGCTTCAACCACCTTCTCACCACTCCATGGCCTGAGGAAATACCAAATAGAAGAGCTATTTGTCTATAACTTCCATGCCCTTGAAAGTAGGCTTCAACGACTTTTTTCTTAAACTCATAATCGTATTTTGCCAAAATAAATACACCCCAAAAGTTAGATTTTTGGTCTAACTTTCGGGGTGCTGTACATTTGAATTTGGTTTTGGTATTTATTCATCAAAAAAATCACCTTTGAAAAAAGGTTTAATTCCAACTTCTCTAAATAAATATTTTATTGGATGACAATCATCGACCAAATTTTTGTTGGGAATTAAAATTTTCTCCCTAAGTTCTTGAAATATTTCCGGATTAATTTCTGGAAACCATTCTTCATAAATCATATGTTTATCCTTTTCTATCAAAATTAAATACACAACAATAATCTCAAACATATAAGGAAATTCTTGTTTAATATTTTGATAGTTATCTAATAATGAAGTTATATAATCCTCAAAATTAAAAAATTTTGTTCCTTTTTCATTGTTGTATTTTAAACGTTCCTTTTCAGGTTTAAAGACAAAAGTAGACTTATTAAACCAGTTGCCTAACATGCATGTAAAAATTAATAATGCATATTTTTTAGTTTCTTTATCATCATCATTAAAATATTTAAAATACTCATCATAAATATAATTTTTGGCAGTGGTAAAATACCCAATTTCAATCCCAGAAATAGTTTGTTTCACATTTTGTATAATTTTATTATTTTCCATACCATAGTCACTTTCTTTTAAAATTTCCATAATATAGATTATAACACACGTTTAGAATACAGGGAACATTGATACAATAATCCAATCATACTTTGAATATGACCCTGACCATGAACTCCCTTTTTGAATTGCAACCCTAACTCTTTGTCCTTCTTTAAACGAAATAAATTCTTTTGTATAACGATCTTTAACTGTAGGATCTTTTATCAGTTCGTCTGTTCCATTTATTACTTCCATTGCGATATCCATAGATTTTGCTGGATAATAAGCATATTTGAATTGTGATTTCCATTCATTGTTTACTTGAGTTTCATATTTTATTTTCCCCTTAGAAAACTTCATATGATACTCATAAATATGACAATAACCGTAATTTCTAGTTTTAGCTGCTGGCATTACAATCTTTGAACCAGAGGATGATGTTGCCACCTGATCTTTCATCGGTGACGCTGCTTTCATTGCCTCGTTCTCTTCAACAAAGTTTATTTCATCAGTTGGAATTTCGCTTTCAGGCACTTCTATAGGTTCAAAACCGTCCATTGGACTTAGAGTGTAAACACCACAGTAATCTTGTGCCTCTTTTTTTACTAACTCCGATAATATATCATCATTAGCTTTTGCTGTTACAGGAATTACTAATATAGTCATAAATAAAACTATCAATAATCCGCTAAATTTCTTCATTTTTTCCACTCCTTTATTTTTTCGGGTACACCGCAATTGTATAATTTTACAAATTAAACTTAAATAGTATTTAATTACCTTTTATTAAATGACAAATAGTTACAATTTATAAAGTGTTAAATCACCAATCCATTGCCAAAGAACCTCCATTCTTTAATGATGAAGGTTCTTATATTGTCATCTACTTTTTCAAATCAAGATTCTTCTATAATAATATTTAATTTATAATCAAACATGACTTTAGTAGTGTTAAAAAATACAAATGAAATGAAATAAATTTTAAACCCAACTAATACTTTCTGCTGTTTTATCTATTAAAATGTTACGTTTACACAATACATTATGAAATATAAGCTTTTCGGCTATGTCTTCCCATTCATAACAGTCATCTGTATCCAGTAACGCATATCTACAATGGTATGCTTATCCTCACCAAACTCGTTGTATAAACTTCCACAGTCTTGATGATACGTTTTAGGTTTTGGTAGTAGTCATCATTGAATAGAAGCATTAAGTCACAAATCACCAAGGCTTTTTTATGTTGTAATTTATAAAAAAATACATATTAAGGTGATTCTAGTGACATTTATCAGAAAATACTTAAATATTGTTTACTTCGTTATACTTTTTTTACTTTTGTCTGTTTCGGATTATTTCAAAAAAGGTAATTGGGATTTTCTTAATAATCTCTTCTTTTCTTTATGGGCAGTACTTGTTTATGCTTTTTTAAATTGGGCATGGAATAGTAAAAAATATGAAAAGAAATAGCATACTGTTCATTAACTCTAAGGATAATCTGCAACTCTTTCCCAACGGTTTATCCCATTCTTAATGTTTGGAGATCCTATCTAACACAATCGCTAGTTCTTGTCGCTCTCCAATGTTTAAATACTTTTCAACATCAAGCTCATTAATTATTGTATAATGTCTTTCTTTTCCTTCTAAAACTGTATCTTCAAATGTGGGCTCTCCTTGTGATTGTTTAAAAATAGCTGCAACTTCCTCCTTAATTCGTGGATAACTGTGTTGTGCATTTCCATTCTCCCTTCTGTACAAAATTTATCAAATATTCACTGCGTATCTACTGCTAGTTGCACACATCTCAGGTAAATTTGCTCATACAAATGCTTCGGCAAATGGTGGAGGAACAGAGTTTCCACAAGAGTTGAGAGCACGTGGATTGGCATACATGATACTTGTTCCCTTTTCAAAAATAATACAAGCTCATAAATTGCAAGTAGTGAATCGTTATGAGCTAGCTGATTTTCTTAACGTAACTGAAGACTTTTTAGATGAAGCTCTTGAAGGGTACAAGAGTAAGTAGGATTTATATGTATCTATTGATAATTTCACTATATATTTTGAGACATTAGGGGTATTAGAATTAATTAATTGGTTTGAAACACCTTTTAATCGTTATGGAACATAAAAATTTTTCACCCTTAACAGAACGTACACTCCCTTAAAGGTGGTGGTTATTATTTAAATTTAACAGCAACTATAAGAAATTAAGAAAGGAGAATAATTATGGCAAGTTATACAGTTTTACCACCTACCAAGAAAGGAGAACTTCGAATAAATGTTACTGTTAAACATGGGTATGATGAAGAGACGGGTGAACGACTTATACTAAAACCATACGTATGAAATCCATGTCTGATCGTGCAATAAAGGAAGCTATTACAGATTTCGAAATCGAAGTATCAAATAAGAAGATGAAAAGTTAAAAAAGTGGAATTAAAAAATAAAATGGGTGACGCTTGGAATCCGATAAAAGATGATGATGGTACTCCCTTAAATTTAATCTTTACAAAATCAGATGGTTATCCATCAAAACCTGCTGCTATAGATCTTGCTTGGAGAAGAATTATTGAAAAGTATAGTTTACCAAAGTTGAATTTTCACGCTTTACGACATTCATATGCCTCATTTATGGTCAGTCGGTATGTAAATTTTAAGATCATACAGGAGCAACTAGGTCACTCTGATATAAAAATGACAATCAATACATATAGTCATTTAACCCAAAAGAATAAAAATGAAGCAAGCGACCATTTCGATGACTTTTTGGTCACTTGCTCAATTTTTCATCATATTTCTGCACACATAGCTCCCTAAAATTACAGCCACGACAATGCCATTTTTCTTGTGTTTGTTCAAAGTCCTCGATGTCCACGGGCTCGTTGGAAAAAATATCAGCCTGATACTTTTTCATTTCTAAAACACTGCGCTGAAACGTATACAAAATGTTCTCCATATCGATGTCTGTAAAACTATATTTCTTGCGCTTGCCTGTTAATAAATATTCATTATAGACCTCGATTTGCGCTAGAGACACACGGTATTTTTGCTGAACATAGTAAGCGTAGAGGGCTAATTGCTGACGGTCATCATCAGATTCTCCACCGGTCTTCCAGTCAACAATAATCCATTTATCTCTCAGTTCATCATAATAATGAAAGTCCATAACAACAAATACCTGGACATCTTCTATTTTCATGGAGCGGAATTGCTCTGGCTCCCCGATACGGAGAGAGCCTTTTTGTGAGGTGATTTGCTGGAATGTTTCACTCATTAAAAAATGATTAAAGACAAGTTGTAAACGTTCTTTATAGTCTTGCACTAGCTCAGGAGAAAGGGTGCCATGATAATAGATTTCCTGCATCATATAATACTTATTTGGTTTTTGCCTCCAAAATTCAAGACGACGAGTGGAGTCAATAAAGGCTGCATTCAGCTGCCCGCGCCCCAATTGAATTAGCTCCTCTACAGTGGGAGCTTTTCCTGTTTGTAAATAATCATTAATGGCCTGCTCAATGTATCGATGGACAATTTGCCCAAATAAAATAGGCATCGATTGCAGCTTTTTTAAGCGATACACCTGTTGATGATATGGCTCCACATTGTAACTGAGCCACCCGTTATGTGAAAAGTAATATTCATAGCCGTATTTGCGGGCGCAGCTTGTCAATGTTTTATGACGCGATAGCGACCACGAAAAGGTCGGATAGGGAGAAATTTCAAACAGGACAGTCACCTCCTAAAGCTGATGGATGAAATCATAAACAAGCTGTATGATCAGCACAATCGTTACAATGCGCAGTAAAAGCTTTACCTGATGTGCTTTCACTTTTCTGGCTAGTACAAGCCCAATTTGTGCGCCAATCGTCGAGCCAATCATTAAAATAAGTGTTAACGGCCATTCGATTTTCCCTGTAGCAATATAGGTAATCGCTGCTCCTGAGCACATTGCAAATACCCCTACCCGTGATAGCCCGACTGCTTTAATATAGGAAATCTTCTCATGTGCATATGTATAAAGCGCCAATGTACTACTGCCAGGACCAAACATACCGTCATAAAAGCCAACCCCAAGAAGGATCGGACCGTTTTTTCGATTCATCGTAAAACGTTCCTTGTCGCCAAAATCAGCTCCCCCCATAAAGGACATGACAAGCGCAAAGCCAAGTAAAATAATAGCAATGAACGTTAATGATTGACTACTCATGAATGAAGCGAAAAGTCCCCCCAATGTACCTCCGATTAAAGAGACAAGTAACACCGAACGCATTTCATTCCATGCTAATTCCTTACGTTGATAAATTGTATAAAAGCTTGAAAAAGCACTCACCATATTGGACACTTTATTTGCGCCAATAGCAGAATGGACGGGTACACCCATTAGCATCATCGTTGGCAAGGTAATTAAGCCACCACCCCCAACTAACGTACCAATGACATTCCCAATGATGCCAATAAGTAAAAACAACAAGTATTCCATAATATCCTTCTTTCCCTAACACAAAAAGCAATCATTCTATGATACAGTATAACAGATTGTTATTATCAATGATGATGGAAATGAGGAGCAAGGATGCACATACAACAAAAAACACCCACACCACGCTTTTGTCACCAGCTAACAGTTATTGTGGCGACTATTTTTTTAGCTGGTATTACAGCTACACTTATTCAATATGGCAAGCTCCCAGTCACGATTCCTGTCTTGCAAAGCTTCACGAGTGACCATGCCCAATTCGGTCCAAAAATCGCTATTTTTTATTTACCCTTTGTCGCTCTTATGCTCTTTCTACTTTTACACTATTTAGAGATAAAGGCCGCTTATCCTGTGATGCGTAAAAATAAAGCACCGCTATCCCATAGACAGCGACAAAATGGCATCCTAACGTTTTGTCTCATCAAAAATAGTATTCTATTGTATTTTACCTACTCCCTTTTCAATGATCTTATGGTGGCTTTAGGACGCGAACGTATTTTACAACAATGGCATGCTTACCTATTTTTACTGCTGTTATTTGGCATCTTCATGATGGGTATTGTGCGAGGCATTTTGTTGGATAAAAAAAGTTAATGTAAAACAAAGAGAGCATGTTTTAACAATGAGCATGCTCTTCTTAGACTAATTATTATTCAATGGATGTCATTAATTCATAAAAATATTTTTTCTCCTGCGTCTCATAAAGCTTATACCAAGCATGTAATGTTTCAGGTGTAAAAACATCGAGCAGCCTCAAAACATGGTAGGCAAAATCCAATGGTGCAATGCCAGATGCCGTTACTAAATTCCCTTCAGTTACGGCTGGCTTCTGTTTAAAATGTTCATCCCCCATATAATGTGGACAAAGCATCTTCAAGTATTCGAGATCGTTGCTCGTATGTTGTCTTCTATCAAGCAAACCAACCTTTGCGAGACCAAATGTTGCACCACAAATTGCAGCTACGAAAACATCTTCATTCAACGCTTTGGAGACTTTATTCAATACAGGCTCATGAATAGATTCTAGCCATGTATTGCCTCCTGGAAGAATCAAGATATCCATGCTATTCAAGTGACATTCAGCAACGGTCATCGTTGGAAGTATGGTGATGCCACCCATCGTCGTAACAGGACTTCTATCAATCCCTACTGTCATCACCTCTAAAGGCTCTAGCCCCTTTTTAAAATATCTACCTGTATTTAATTCGGCCATTAAATACCCTATCTCCCAATCTGCCATTGTATCAAATACATAAAGATAGACTTTTCTTGTCTGCATAATAAACACTCCTTTTATTGAAACTATGCTTAGTATAAAAAAACTTTACTGACATTCTCCGTCAGTAAAGTTTTCATTTTTCATAAAAATGTATGAGCTCATATAAAACGTCAATTATCTTTTGCTTTAGACTTATGGGTTCTACTACTTGGATTGATTTTCCATAGGGAAAAAGTAAATAAGGTACATATGTATGTAGTGCTTCCTCATCTACTAAAAATATTGCGTTCTTACTGGTGCGTTCTTGGAGGTGATACTTTAAAAACCAATGCTGACTGATTGCATCCACAGCACTTGTCTTTCCACAAATGATGAAGGGCACAAGGTTCTGTTTATGTTCCTCTTGGGGAAAAAGGCTTTCCATAAAAAAATCACTGGCAGAGAAAGATTGTGGTCGTTGGAAGGGAATGACGGTTTGATGCAGACTGCTAATTCGGCCTACTTTAAAAGTACGGATTTCATTTCTTACATGACAAAATGCAACGACATACCAGTTTTGATTCCAATAAACCAAACCATATGGATTAACCAACCTAGACTTAGATTGCTCTTCATTATTAGTATGGTATTCCATTTCTATAGAGGTTTCCTTTACTATACTCTCTTCTAATTTTTTTAATAGTGGCTCCAATGAGGATTCTGTTGGACCGATTATCTCGAAACCTTGTAAATGCTGTTGAATCATTTTTTCTTGCTCCTGATTTGAATACATTGTAAGCTTTGCTTTTGCACTGTTTAATGCCTCATCTAAAAAATAACCAGCTTCTTTTGCAAAAATAGAAGCATGAAGTAATGCCGCTTTCTCATCAACATCAAAAATAAGAGGACTTTTAATAAAATTATTCAGCAGGGTATATCCCCCATGATGACCTGTTTCAGCTATAATTGGCACACCACTGGCAGAAAGTGAGTTAATATAGCGGTAAACGGATCTGATATTTATCTCTAATTTTTCAGCAATTTCTTTTGCAGTAATTTTCCTACCTGAATTCAGCATCCATAAAATCTGCATCATATGATCTATTTTAGACAAACATTTCCACCTCATTGAATTTATGATTTCTGACACAAAATCAGGCTACCTGATACTATTATCAAGTAGCCCTTCGATTATACCTTTACCAATTCATCTTCCATTTGCTTAAAATTATGTATTAAAGCGTATTTCTGTATGCCACGTGCTTGTTGGATGCTGTCATCTGCGAATTGGCGGAACTTAGCCTGATCCTTTATTGTATAGGCATAAATCGCTTCAATTGCAGGTTGCATCCACGGCTGTGTTAGTTTATCACTTCTCATATCGGCTGATCGACCTTCAAGCGCAGCGATATAGCATAATGCATAGCTAGTTAAAGGCTCCTTATCAATTTGTCTTGCGGCTACTTTAGCAGCTCCAAGATTCTCCTCCATAATCGCCTTAATAAAGAGGTAATTGTACTTAATGGCTGGCTGCTTATAATGATGGATGATGACATCGATTGCCTGAATCTGTTCCTCTTTTGTCCTGTAAGCTGATGCATAGAGGGCAGCAAATATAGGCTCTTTTCGATGATTTTTTACCCATTGATCCACCTGCTCCATATTGTTTGTGCGATATAAAATATGTATATGGCGATAAATCATCCCTACCGCAATTACTGCAAATATCCCAAGAGAGATGGATAGACGAACACCCGCTAAGGACAGCGTCAGTGCCAATAAAATAATAGCTAAATAAAAGAATGTTAATTTAACAATTTTCATATTACCTCCTACTGTAATTTCCTACGCATTTTATGAGAAAAGATATAACCTGCTCCTATAAAAAAGATAAGAGCCATCACTTTCATAATAGGAATAATAAACAGCTTGCTAATAATGACTACAACGAGGATATAATAGACAACCATCGCCAGTAAAAATAATGTCAGCTTATTCACGAGGTTCCCTACTTTCCTTTAGTGCCGCCTCAATCGCTGCTAAAGCTTTTGGACCCATTCCATGAAGATGAGCTAATGTAGAAAGCTCAACTCTTTCTAGCTGCTTCAATTCTGTATAGCCCGCGGCATGTAATGCGCGAATTGCTGGTTTTGCTACTCCCTTAGGCCACTCTGTCATGCTTGCACGTCCCTTCACGAAAAAATCCTCTTTGCCCTATTATGCAAGTGACAGCAAAGAAATGCAAATAAGTCAAAATTTAAACATATACAAGCACGCCGCTATGAAATTTACGATACTATGGATACTCCAACTAGCAATAATAGAGCCCCCAGCAATTCGTTCATTCACCCAGCCCATCACATAACCAGCAAGTGCTGTAGTAAGGACAACGAATAAGATTACTTGAAGTGGAAGTACCGACCATAGCATGGCCCCATGAACACAGCCAAAAACAAAACTTTGCACGACATTACCTACTTGAAAGCCAAAAGTCTTTATTAATCTCTTTAATAAAAAGCCGCGAAATAATAGCTCCTCTGATAAACCTGTTTGAATAATGGCATAGAAAAGTGCTGGAATGACTGCTGTCGCTCCAAGTCCCACGAATTGATTCGCTGCTAGTAAGGAGCGATCAATATAGAAAAAGATGAGCGCAAAGCTCGGTACGAACAGCGCGAAAATGGAGAGTACAATGTACATGGCATACCTTCCCTTGCGTAGCACAATGGGCTTTTGCAATCCTATCCACGTTAAAAAGGGCTGTTTTTTTCTCGCTGTGCAAAGCCACCAAATAAATGGAATCACTGAAAATAACATCACTTGCAAAATGGCACTAATTAAACTATTCATCATCTTATTTCCCCTCCTGTTTACTACAAGCATAGAAGAAAGCACCATTATTTTCAATAGTAATTTAATGATAAACATTAAATTATTTATCTTTATTATTAATTTTTAAATGTTTTACATAAAAATCGCTGTCTACGGGGGCTCCTTTGTCTTTTCAGTTATTTTCATTTATACTCTATTACAGACATTAAAGGTCTGTAATGGAGACATTAAAACACTGGAGGCTATCACAATGGGTACGTTATCTACACATTTATTAGAAAAGGCAAGAACATATGAGCGAAGCACGCGGATATCAGTGCCTGCGTATGACACATTATTTGCCGTGACACAAGCCTATTTCCGCATGCATTTATGGGAACAAGAAGCTTCCCTACTTGTTGTAGGAGCTGGTGGGGGCAACGAGCTTTCTGCATGGGGACCAACAAACCTTAAATGGAAGTTCACTGGGGTTGACCCATCTGAGGAAATGCTCCAAATCGCACAACATAAAGCCGTACAACTCGCTATTGAAAGTCGCGTTCAGCTACTACAAGGAACAATCGAGCGCTTGCCACAATCAACACCAAAATTCGATGCAGCAAGCTGTATCCTCGTTCTTCATTTTATTGAAGATCGACAGGAAAAACTTCATCTACTGCAAAACATTCACAAGCAATTAAAACCTGGAATGCCCTTTGTCCTCGCATGTGCCTACGGAGATCGAGAAAGTGACGAACTACAAGATCGCATCAAAATATGGCAGAGCTACTTTTTAGATGCCGGCTATACAAAAGAAAAGGTAGATAACATGGGCAAGGGCATCATGAATATTTCTTTCCTCTCCGATCAAGAAATCCAACAGCTATTAAGTGAAGCGGGCTTTCAAAACATTACCCGCTTTTTCTCCTCAGGTCTCTTCGCAGGATGGATGAGCCACGCCTAAACACAAAGCCCCCTCCATTACACAATAAATGGTGGGGGCTGAAGTTAAGTTTAGATATAAAGGGGCATTTGAGCGGGCTCTTATTTGGATCATCGCTTTTGCCACATTTAGGAGCGGGTGGACTCTCCTTCAGTTGGATCACTTTCTCCTCATTTATGAGGCTCTCCACCAACATCCATCACATCGAAAAAAATCACCAATAAATACTGTAATAATAAACAGTTTCATCAACCGTCATGCCCATTTTTTCATAGAGCTTCTGTGCTTGGACATTATCTCTGGCGGTTTCAAGCATCATGTAACGAGCACCTTCCTGCTGACAATAGGCATAGCATTGCTCCATCAACGACTGTGCTATACCTTGTTTTCTGGCTTGTTCCGCTACAAATAAATCATTTAAGAGAAACGCTCGTTTCATAGCTACAGATGAAAAGACTGGAAACAATTGTGCAAATCCAACTGGCTTCTCCTCCAAATATGTCAGAAAAATAGTAGACTCTCCTCCCATCACTCGCTCCTGTATAAACTGTTCAGCTTGCTGTAAATCAGATGATTGTCCATAAAATTCACGATAGGCATTAAATAATGGGACTACTTCTCCTATCGTTTCCTGTGTCACCTTACAAATTTTCATGTTATGCTCTCCATTTCTTTTTGATTGTCCTTCTAGTATGATGGTAGTAAATAATCTGACATTTCAAAAGAAACAGTTCCAAACATTTTAACATGTCAAGGTGGTGCCTTATGGACGATTTTATCTTTCTATTAACAGAAAAAGAGGCAAAATATAAGCAAGTGTACCAGCAAATTAAAGCACTTATTATGCAAGGTTCACTTCAAACAGATGATTCCCTGCCCTCTATACGAAAACTTGCAGAAACTTTACAGGTCAGTCGTAATACTACATTAACCGCTTATGAACAGCTTGTAGCAGAAGGATACATACGTGGGGAGGGACGAAAAGGCTATTTCGTCAATGCACTAGAGCAGGTTTTTCTAAAGGAGCAGGAACAGTCCCCTATGACACAGCCAAAAAAGAAGGCTGCATCCTATCTTGTAGATTTTCGCGCTGGGGCTGTCGATCAGCAACATTTTCCCATGAAAACATGGCGCCAAATTGCCAATCAAGTATTACAGGAATCAACCTGTTACGAATATGGACAACTGTTTGGAGAATCAGTGCTAAAGGAGCAGCTTGTGCCGTATTTACTACAAGCAAGAGGGGTTTATACAACGAGCGACAATATCGTTATTGGTAGTAGCACACAGCAAATGCTCTTGTATCTTGGCTTTTTACTAAAAGAATCTTTCCCAAGCATTCTTTTGGAAGACCCTGGCTATGATGGTGCACGGGAAGCCTTCCAGTTACATCACTTCGAAATAGAGCCACTACCTGTAATGGAAACAGGAGCTCAACTTGACATACTCCAAAACTGTCAATCACGCTTAATGTATGTCACCCCGTCACATCATTTCCCATACGGTGTGTCCATGTCTATTCAGCAGCGACAGACCTTAATACAATGGGCTCAACAAGTTGATGGTTATATTCTAGAGGATGATTATGATGGAGAGTTTCGCTATACACAACAGCCATTTCCTGCCCTGGCTTCCATCGACTCATCAAGGGTAATCTATCTCGGCACCTTCTCCAAATCATTTTTACCAGGTGTGCGTTTAAGCTATATGGTGCTACCAAATGCACTTGTTCAGCCCTATAAAGAGCGTTTTGCTCATTTTGAACAAAATGCTTCGTCCCTCCATCAACGCACAATGGCCCAATTTATGGCGCAGGGAGAATGGTCACGCCATATTAAACGAATGCGTTTGACCTATAAACAAAAAATGCAGCACCTTGTACAGGAGCTACAACGACATTTTGGGCAGCAAATATCCGTGTTAGGCGAGCAATCAGGACTCTATGTATTAGTGAAGATAAAGTCTCCGCTTTCCGAGCAGCAGCTAATCCAACGAGCGGCGACTTACGGTGTGAAGGTTTATCCGACAAGCCCCTTTTTTATCCTTCAAAAAAATGAGGAACCAATGCTGCAATTAGGCTTTAGTAAATTAGCGTTGGAAGAAATCAAGCTGGGGATTGAGCTGTTAAAAGAGGCGTGGCAGCCATAACCATCAACGTTATGGCTCTTACCCCATACCACTTAAAAGTAATCAATAAATGTTGGGATACCTACTGGTAAAACCGCCTCCAGCAATGCAATTTCCTCTGCACGTCCCTGTAATCGTTCAATTTTTTCTAAATAGGTTGGACGTTTGTAGCCTAACAGCATGGTAGCCAGTGTTTGCACTGTTAAATGCACAGCATTCGCGTTCAACGTCTCACTTACCTTCTGCACAGCAAGGTTTCCATCTTTCATTTTGATGATGTAGGTACCATTATTCCACGCCACAGTGCGATCACTGACAGCTAGCTGAAGCTCGAAATCCTGACCGTTAAATGGATAGCGCAGTAAAAATTCTTTGACATCGACGATTCTTGCCATGAAATAAGGTGATACCTTTTGAATGATCTCGCTGTCCTCTAATAAAAAGGCTACCGCTTCATTTCCGGTTGTTTTCCCATAGACATTGTAGACCATCGAGCTGTGAGCCGAGACGAAATTCCATAAACCTTTCCGAGCCTCTTCCTGCATATAGACGATTTCATCAATGTAATAATTTTCCTCCATAATACGATAGAACATATAGCCCTGCGCCACATCTTCTTCATCATAGTAGACCGCTGCCTGAAGGTTCACATCACTATCTATAAATTTCTCCTCCCAGAAATCCTCCTGAAATTTCTCGTTCCAGGCAATACTATTGCGCACCATTACGCCATGCGTTTTCTGTGCATAGCGTGCGTAGATATCCACCACATCCTCATGCTTCGGATCAACTCGGCGAATTTTCCCATTAAGCCCAGCATAATGAGGAAGCTGTGTATCCTTCACTTGAAATTCCACAATATCACTCATAATTTCCCATCCCTTTTTGCGGTAATAAGGAATAGAATATGGAAACAAATAGGATATATATTGTCCTTCATTTCGCATACTTTGCAGACTCTCAATGATCAAGCTCTCCATTAAGCCATGTCCTGAATATTCAGGGTATGTCCCAACTGCTGTGATGCCACCCATTTCATAAATCTTACCATGCACATTCACCTCAAAAGGCAAACTTAATATTTGCGATACAAGCTGTGAGCCATCAAACCACCCGATAGCATGCCCTTCATTAAATTGCCTACTCTTAGCATTCACAAAGCGACGATCCTTGTGAATGGACATTGACATTTGAAAGACATAATTCAGTAAATCAATGGACTGTGCCATTTCATCTAATCGGATTTCTCGCATGATTAAGCCTTTTCGTTGATTCATGATTCTCTCTCCTCATCAAATAACTCTCTTAATATGGACTGTGGCGCATCTAAAAAACGTTTGGTCACGATGTAATGAATGGTATCCTCATAGCGAATGGATTCAATTTCTCCTTGATCAAAACTATAAATCGTTGCATTGGGATAGCCAAGCAAAATGGGTGAGTGTGTAGCAATAATAAATTGTGCCTCATGCTCGAGGTCCTTCATGATTTTCAGCAAGCTCAGCTGCCTCGTTGGAGACAATGCCGCCTCAGGCTCATCCAATAAATAAATGGCTTTACCCTTAAAGCGGTTCATAAATAACGCAAGAAAGGATTCACCATGAGATTGATGGTGTAAAGATTTCCCACCAAAAGCGTTGTATCTCCTTGGATCTTCTATCAAATCAATATGGCTGGCAAATTGATAAAATGTTTCTGATCGAAGAAAAAACCCATTCGATATTTTCGGCAGCCACGACAAACGGATATATTCCCCCAATGAAGATTCCGCCTTATGTACTTCATATAAATTTTGACGACCGCCGCCAGCCGTATTGAAATCGCAGCGATCGGCAATCGCCTCCAGTAATGTTGATTTCCCCGAACCATTTTCCCCAACAAAGAACGTGACATTCGTCGGGAACTCCAGCTCATGCAAATCCTGCAAGCTTGGAATATTAAAAGGATACTCCTGTTTATTGGGAATCGTATCCTGTAACATCTTACATGATTTTAAATACATTTCATTTCCTCCTTACTCTTATTATAGCGAACATCCCTCAAGCTGAAACATAATCCACCCACCTGTTTGATTGAAATGTCACCTTTATATGTATCCACCCTAGCCAGCCCAACATAAATAGCCTAAAACAGCTGACGAAGTCCCTACTATTTTCACAACTCGCTATGAGATATTTCCCGAGAAATAAATAAAAAACATGTCGAAAGTTGTAATTCTCACCTGTAGTATCATGTCATATTTTTGATTTTTTTATAAAATAACTGGACATTGACCTCCTCTCTAACTGACTGAGTGAATGATTTCCCCGTAACATGCAGTAGTGCTTCCATAGCAATTTTATTTCGCTGTGGCTTGCTAAATGATTGTTTCTAATAAGTGGGGTACCTCTCTTTTTGATCACCTAGACTTCCTTTCTGAGCGGATATTTTGGATCACTTTCATTACCTAAATTGATCCGATTCAAAAAAAGGCTCAATACCCATTTCTTTTAACAATAATTCCCAATTACTTCTTTTATCTGCCAAATGTTGTTTAGGTATTAAAATTTCTTCTCTTAATCGCTGAAACAATTTCGGGTTATGCTCTGGAAACCATTCTTCATAACTGATCCCTTGATTTAATTCTATTTTTATTAAAAACAAAACAATCTCTTCAAACATATAAGGAAATTCTTTCTCTATCTGCTCATGATGTGCTAACAGTGCATAAAGATAATCTTTAAAACGATAAAATCGCTTCTGGTCTAATGGATTTGAGCTCCATTTCTTATTTTCCTCCCACTCTTGTATTGGCTGAAATATCTGAAGAGAACCTGTTTCCCAAGTACCCAGCATACAAGTAAATGCAGCTATAGCGTACTTTCTCGTTTCATCATCTGGATCTCCAAAATATTTATAGTATTCCTCCCGATACTTACCAAAATTTCCGCTAGTATGATAACCTCCAATAGCAAAACCCTCCAACCCCCGTTTTGCTTGTTCGATGATATTATTTGTCATTCTTCTTTCTCGCCCCTTTTTCTAAATTTTTTTGTCAAGGTAGTCTAATAACAATAACCTATCATAAAATTCCATAGTTATTTTAACATAAATATCCAACAAAAAAATCAACTCACCTCTTAATCAATCTATCGAGGTAAGTTGATCTAAAATTAAACTTCATCAAAATAAATCAGCCTTCTTTACAATGATCAATTTATTTAACTATATTTTTTAGAAACCACAAACTCAGTAATTGGCATAGTAATCCAAGCAAGTCCTATGACAATAACAAGTGGAATATTCTTAATATCATTTAAAGCGGTTACTCTTTCTGAGATCACTAAAACAATAACCATAAATAGCAGTAAAAGATAGTAACTAATTTTTGAACTAACAAGTGTTATATGTTTTTCTAACTCATCTTTTTTTCCTTCATTTACTCCGTTCATTTCTCCCCAAGTAATGGACTGAAATAAAAGACCTATTCCTAAGAATACAAAGAAAATTGTCGCTGCATCAATCATTTCTTTCGTGATCCATTCATATACACCGTAACTACCAATAGAAACAATAATAACTAAAGAACCGATTAAACTTACCTTTTTTGTAATCGTCACTTTTTCTCATTCCTTCCATATGTAAAAATAAATAATTCTTCTATAGGAGCACTTAAAATATAGGACAAAGTAAAAGCCAATTCCAAACTTGGATCATATTTATTATTTTCAATGGCATTAATGGTCTGCCTTGTCACATTGCATAACTCCGCTAATTTACCTTGTGAGAGGCTATTTTTTTCTCGATATACCCTTATTTTATTTTCCATTTCTAACACCACTCCGCTCCTGGCTTGTAAAAGATCTTTTACACCATAATAGTAAGGTAGGACAAATAAGGTGTCAAACATATTTTACACCCAATTATTTTATTAGCTCTTATCACATAGTTTTATGTTATTTACTATGTAGTGAACCAAAATACTTCAGTTTTAAAAAACTGTACACCTAGAGACCCCTTTCAATTTTTAATTATCTTAAACATCTATTCGTTGTTCTTCATTTTTTGATCACCACCTCCAAAGTTCTAACTATTATCCCTTGCTCATAAATTGAGTAACAATCAAAAGTCAGAAGGAGAATCGCAATGTTTGTGACGCATTATTACGAAAACAAGACGTCCGTTTTAAGTCAATTGCTCGTCAAGCTACCTACTGTGGAAGAAGATATTCGCATTAAAGGGCGTAAGGCAAAGGTGTTGGAGGTACTACAAGTTGATGACAACCATTTTCATGTGAAGATATTGTTTGAAAAAATCCCTAAAAAACAGCCTCTTAAAGAGCTTGGAAAGAAAAAGAGATAATCGACTAAAACATGGTTTATTCCCTTAAATTTCGGGAATAAAATAGGTAATGATTACGAATCATTCACTTTAAATTTCTTCAAGCAAAACCGTTGACTTTTTAATTGATAACAATTATCATTATCAATAGATTATTTCTTTCTCCAAATTGCTTTATTCAGAATCCCCTCTTTTTTGAATAAGCATGTATCAAACGGATATTCTTACATCAGACTAAGAGTATCCGTTTTTATCTGTACATGAGGAGAACTTTACATACTAAAGGAGCTGTTTTGACATGGATTATCGTATCGAAAAAGACACTATGGGTGAAATTAAAGTACCTGCTAATAAAATTTGGGGCGCGCAAACACAGCGCAGTAAAGAAAATTTCCAAATTGGTACGGAACAAATGCCAATTGAGCTTGTGCAAGCTATGACGATCCTAAAGAAAAGTGCGGCGATTGCGAATAATAAACTAGGCAAACTTTCTGATATTAAAGCAAATGCCATCGTGCAGGCTGCAGATGAAATTTTAAATGGTCAATGGGACGATCAATTCCCTCTTGTGGTTTGGCAAACTGGTAGTGGTACACAATCCAATATGAATGTGAACGAAGTCATTGCTCACCGTGCGAATCAACTATTAGAGGATGCTGGTGAAGCGGACCGTATTCATCCAAATGATGATGTCAATAAATCACAAAGCTCAAATGATACATTCCCAACAGCATTGCATATTGCGGCTGTTTTAAAAGTGGAAGATTATTTATTACCAAGACTACGTTTACTAAAAGCAACTTTGGAAGATAAAGCAGCTCAATTTAAGGACATTATTAAAATTGGTCGTACGCATTTACAGGATGCGACACCTCTTACATTAGGTCAAGAAATTAGCGGCTGGGCAGCCATGCTCGCAAAATCAGAGCATATGATTATCCATAATATTGACTATATGAAGGAGCTTGCAATTGGTGGAACAGCGGTCGGTACAGGAATCAATGCTCACCCTGAATTTGGTGATCGTGTGGCTGAGGAAATTAGTGTGCTAACAGGCAAACAATTCACATCGGCTGCAAATAAATTCCATGCCTTAACAAGTCATGATGAAGCTGTTGTAGCACATGGTGCATTAAAGGCTTTAGCGGCTGATTTAATGAAAATTGCCAATGACGTGCGCTGGCTAGCAAGTGGCCCTCGTTCAGGTATTGGGGAAATTACGATCCCAGAAAACGAACCAGGCTCTTCCATTATGCCAGGTAAAGTAAACCCTACCCAAAGTGAAGCAATGACAATGGTTGTCACGCAAGTAGTTGGAAATGACGCAACGATTGCCTTTGCCGCTTCTCAAGGTAACTTTGAATTAAACGTCTTTAAACCAGTCATCATTTACAACTTCTTGCAATCAACTCGCCTATTAGCAGACACAATGAAATCATTTAACGACCATTGTGCGGTAGGGATTGAGCCAAACAAAGAGGTACTTAATCATAATTTACAAGATTCATTAATGCTTGTAACAGCATTAAACCCATATATTGGCTATGAAAACGCAGCAAAAATCGCAAAACAGGCCCACAAAGAAGGCACGACCTTAAAGGCAGCAGCCATCGCAAGTGGCTTACTTACAGAAGAACAGTTCGATGAATATGTAGACCCAGCAACAATGATTTATCCGAACGTCAAATAGAAGCAATGCACGTTGACTACGCAATTGATATATCACCATTTTGAGCAACGAATGTTAATGTATTTTACGGCATGTTAGTGGGGCTAATAAAATACGGCTAGCGTATGCGTGAGTAAAAAAGATTGAGGCTAATCGCTTCAATCTTTTTTTCTTTATAACCCAGAACCCCTTTGAAGCTCTTTAGTCTTTAGTGTTATTTGCCTTTTCCTATAAACAAACAGACCAATAATAGAAAAAAGTAAAAGTACACTACTAGCAATTAAAAAGAATAAAGATAAACCTCTCTTTTCTCCCCAGTTGTTAAATGCTTGTGAAAAACCTATAAAAACCATTAAAAAAGATAGTACTAATTGAGGTTTTGAAACTTCTTTAAACAATAAGATACCTCCCTTTTTATTCACTTGATAATTTGAGGTGTTAAATGTAAATTAGGGCTGATTAAAACTGCAACGTGCGTAAAATAACGCGTGAGTAAGGCTATTTAATTTATCTAGTTTCTATAAAAGTAAAAACGCTAGAATTTTGATATAACCTTCTGGCGTATATGTATGATTTTTATGTTAGGTCAATGTTAGCTTAGTTTGAATAGCAACCTAAACGAACGTTACACCTCAAAAAAGCATATCATAATTTGGAATATGCCTTCATATTTAAATTCAAACTCTTTTTAAGAAATTTATGATTGGATATGTGACTTTTAATAAATCAATCATACATAAACAAATTAAGACCCCCCAACATGGGTTGGCTTTTTTAAAAACGCCTCAGTTTACGATAAAAGATTATTTTTATTACTTATAAAGGAAATTTGTTCAGCTGATATAATAAAATCAATTAAATCCATCGTTTCATTTAGTAGCAAAACGTGAAATTCATATTTGTCATTCACTTTATATATTTCCTCATACAGCCACCATGCATCTTCTAACAAATCATCCTGTTTGATCATATTAAAATTTTCAAATATGACCTCATCTATATTTGTATAACTCCCGTTGTTATCAAGGAGTAAATTTAAGGATTGATCATTCTTGATTGATTTTATAATTTTACAATCATGGAAACTAAAATCCCCATCAATTTCTATATCCAGTAATGTTGCGTTTTCTTTTATATATCTTTTATAATCTTCAATTACTGTAGTTACAATTCTTTTATTTTCCTCGCAAAGTTGAGTTACAGCATTTATTACATTACGAGTTGCCTTATCTAAAGCAAACACCCTTATATCTGCAATCTGTTGTACTATTGTTTTTGGTAATTGCTTTTTTAAATACATAAGATTATGTATGAAAATATCATGGAATTGTTCTATTCCCTTCTCTTTATTAAAAGGTTCATAGTGATTATCTTCACCTTTGTTTGCTGTTTCATTAGATTTTAATATTAAATTAGCTTCTTCCTGTAAAGTAAGCCAACTATTTAATTCAAAGTCGTAAAGCTGTTGAAAATATTCTTCGGAGAATGTTTCAGCTTGCTTTTCTTCCTCTAAATGCAGATGGAGATTATTTTTTTGACACAGTTCATGCCATTCTTTAGTAAAATATTTCATTTTATTACCCTCGTCTTTCTAATAGATAAATTTTTCACTAACCTACCTCGCTAGCTTAATAATCTAATTAAACCCTAACTTGGCGATCCTGTAGTAAAAAACCACATGGTCAATAAAATCAACCAACTTATGACAATGCCAATAATTAAACGCTTCATACACATGCCCTCTCAGATCTTACTTCCACTAATCTGCTTTGTAATGTAATAATACCTCTTAACTCTTTCATTTGGATAACTATTTCCATTCACCACTTCAGCCAAATAGCATGGATGAAAGCAAAATTAAAAGACATGAATCCCTATAGGATATCGAATCCATGCCAAACAGCTTCCTAATGAAAATAATTGTATCTATCCTATTCAGTCACTTCATCGGAGAGTGGTTTATTCATCCTCCTATGTAATCCATCCTCCATTACAGATGCTTATAACAAATTAAAATTCTCTCCGCTTATCTCATCCAGCTTTACATTAAAAGACAATTCATCGTCAATTAGATTAAATGTATCACTTTTTTCTTGTTTAGATAATTTTGAAATATAATAATAGTAGCTTGGTAATATTTCAAATTCATCATTTAAATGATCTCGTATTAATTGGTCATCTAGAAATTTTGAAACATCTCCTTTTAACAAATCATGTTTTATTAATTCTTTAGTATTGTTAGTAAAATCAGATACTACGTATGATAGAATATTGTTCTCATATAGCAATTTTTCAGAAGCACCTGAATAATTTAATAAAGATATCAATGTTGCATTATTAAAATTTTGTTGATCAATTAAAGATGAAACCTTCATTAAATAAATAGATTCAAGGTGGTCATGATAAGGATTTTCAATATCTACATTTTTATACATTGATTGCTTTTCAAAGGGTCTAATTCTCCCGGTTTTTAACAGTAATAAGTGATTATGATTGCTTAGATAGATGTTTTTGGAGGTATCTAATCTAAGTAAATTATCTCCATTTGGAAGTAAAGGACTTAATCGTTTTATCTCTCCTGTTGAAGTGTTTACTAAAAAAATACATTGATAAAAAGGATGTCCATAGTTCATTTCTCTTTTCGAAATAAAATACAACAAATATTGATGATTAAGGTAAATTAACTTGGAATAATAGCTTTCATCCTTGAGTTCTTCAGAGGAAAAATAATTGTATAAATTTAATGTTACCGCATTTATTTGACTGAATGTTTGAAGATTAATTCTATGAAAATTTATGCTATTTTTATCTTTTAGACTAAAACAAAATTCATTATTCACAGTATCCAAAGCAAACTCGTCATAGCGGGTGTTTAGTTGTTGTTTGTTTTTGATCGTGCCGTTTTTTAAATGAATCTCACAATGCGCAATACTATCATTTTCTACTAAAATAGCCTCAAACTCTTCATTAATTTCATTTGTAGGGATTAGTTGTTTATTATTCAAAAATATTCCCCCTGATATTTTTCTTTATAGTAAATAAATCTATTTTACTTTTATTCCTTACCAGCCTCTGAATAAAGAAGTTTTTCGAGTTCGTCCACCTTGCTCCCGTCTAATTGGTGTGTGAGCCCATATGTTTCACCCTTGCCATCGTTATTGATGATTACGTTGAGATCGTGAAGTAATTCAGTGAAATACGTAAAACACTTAGTTAATTCTCCATAGAACTCAGCTGTATCTAGACCTTGCTGTTTCTCTACCGATATCACATAATCCAGATGTCCCATCAAAATCTGCAGTACATTTAAATTTTCAAAATCCTTTTGAAGGTCTTCCCCTTGAACCCTAAAATAAATCATTTCCTTCGTGAGACGATCTGCCCTTGGGTAATATTCGTCTACGTCTGTTGTTCTATTAATATCTTGGGCATGAAAGGCAATCCATGCTTCCAACGTTGGTTCAATTCCATAGTTATTGAAGCCTTCAGGGGTTGAAACATCCTTCCAGATTTTCGAAGGGTTTACTGCTGCTACTTGTTTGATTGTCGTTACCTCAGTTTTTACCTGTACACCTTTCGTTTCTTCTTCCTCGATACAACCTGTTAACAATCCACTAATCAATAGTCCTGTCAATACAACTTTTATGAGCTTCATCTCTCTCACTCCTTAGAAGGTTAGCCATTAATTATAATAATACCTTACATTAGTTAATTTTATAATATTTTCCATTTAATAAATACGTGAAATATGGCTGATTTTCTATGTATCTCGCAGTAAAAAAAGCCACCCCTCATAATGAGTGCGACTTTTCTAACCACCTAAAATTCACTTTTCAATAGGGAAAAGATAGCCAGATCCACATACTTCCCTTTTTCAAATTCATGTTGCCTCAAAAGGCCCTCTTGAGTAAAGTTTAATTTTTCCAATAGTTTGATAGATGCTGTGTTTTCTGGCTCTATTTTTGCTTCGATTTTATTGATTCCCATGGATGTAAAGGCAAAGTGGATGATCGCGCTTAAAGCCTCTTGCATCACACCCTTCCCCCAATAGTCAGGATTTAAATCATAGCCAATTTCTATACGATGATGCTCTTTTTCATAATTCAAATAGCCACATGTGCCAATCGCCTTGTTGGTCTGAATTTCCTCGATTACCCATCTTAAGCCTTTTTGTTCTTTGAAGATTTTCTCATACCAATTGATTTCATCAATAGCATCTTCAACTGAAGCAAACAATGGTAATGGCAGGTATCTCACTACATTTTCATTAGAATAAAGACTTAAAATATCTTGGGCATCATCCATTATCCCTTTTCGTAAAATAAAACGTTCTGTTTCCAATTGAGGAAAAACCGTAAATTCGAATTGTGTATGCATACTACTCCCCTTTTTCACCATTTATTAGCATTTTACTATTGAATAATAACATAAAAACCACTCATACTCTCTTTTACTGCTATTACAAATCACTCGTTATTATAGTAAATTGATTACAACCAAATAGCACCAACTCCGTCTAATAATTGAAAGGGTGTGGAGGATGCTTGAACATGTGAGAACATCAATAGAAGTTAGCAGTGAATGTAGTAAGGAGGAGAGGCTTGAATGGTTGATGAAGGCATACGGAGATGACATAGCACGTCTTGCCTTTACGTATATAAAGCACAAGCAGCTTTCGGAAGATATTGCGCAAGAAGTGTTTATAAAGTGCTATGAACATTTAGATAATTTCAGGAATGAATCTTCCTATAAAACATGGTTATATCGAATTACTGTCAATCTATGTAAAGATAAATTAAAAAGCTGGTCTTATAGAAATATTGTTCTGACAGAATTTTTCTCAAAAATTAAGAGTACTAGTCAATCCCCTGAGTTGGAATTAGTCGGACAGGAGGATAAACGATTACTTTCTGAAAAGATTCTTGCTCTACCAATACGGTACAGAGAACTTATTATTTTATATTATTATGAAGAGCTGTCCTATAACCAAATAGCTGATTTGTTAGATTTGCGTTTACAAACCATTAAGTCTCGACTTCATAGGGCTCGCCTTTTGCTCAAAAAATCAATGGAAGGGTGCAAGATAAATGAATGATATGTTTAAAAATATAGGCAAGGCATTGGATGACACGGCATTCAAGGACATTCATTTTAATGAGAAACATAAAGAAAAAGTAAGGCAGAGGCTTCGAAAAGGTCACAAGAAACAGCCCCAATTTCAATCCATTTTCAATCATTTGTTACCTATAGCTGTCATTGTTTTTTTTCTTATAGGGGCTAGCTATTTTATGGTCACGGAGCTGACAGAACAACCAGTTGCTAAGGGAGACCGTTCACACGAACCTACAATGGAAACTTCTCTTTATCATCCCCCGATCCAAGAAGAATTTTATGGGGATATGACGAAAGAGGAAGTCGTGAGTAAATTATTAAATTCGATCGATTATTTTCACTCTGCAGCTGGAAAATTTGAAGAACATAAAATTTCTCAAGACGGTTCCACTAGAACATTAGGTGTTACTTATAAAATAAGTACCAAAAAAGAAATTGGAGGCTATGAAAAAATAATCGCTTTAGATGATAACACGACGGGAATCAAGAACGATACACAGGAGTATTATTATAACAACAGAAAGAGCTGGTTAAAATATACAGCACTTAATGGACAAAAAGTTTCTACAGTTAGTGAAACGAAACAGAAATCAAAACGAGACATAGTTACTCCTGAGCAAGCTTTTAGTATAGACTTGAAATATCCGCCTATTTCATCTAATAAATTGAGAGAAAGACCTTCATTTGGAAGTTCAAGTATGTCGTTGTTCGCTTATGAGAAAGCAGCTAGTTATTTAAGAAATATGGAACATTGGGAGATTGAAAAACAAAATGAAGCGTTGTTAGGTCATAATACAATCGTATTAGCTGGGAAAATGGATGAAACGGTGACAAATAGTGAAAATTTAAAAGGCACGACAGAAGCGTTTCGTTTTTGGGTGGATAAAGATACTGGCATTCTCGTTAAAAGTGAAACATATGACCAAAATGGTGAGCTGACAAGCTATGTTCATCCAGAAAGGCTTGAAGTGAATGTGCCGATTGATCCACAAGAATTTATTCCAGACTTAGAGGGCTATCAGCTTCCTAGCAAACAGAAAAAAGATTGAGGCTTATTGCTTCAATCTTTTTTCTGTTTGAAGGTTTTAGTTTCTCAACATCATCAAACATTTCTCATCGATTTCTACCTCTTCTACTGGCAGTTGGTCTAACGAAAGTTCGAATTTTTTCTCATGGTCCTCCCCTTCTTCTCCTATCCAGCAAATGTAGATTTCGCAATAATCTCCATTGGGAAGGAAATTCTTTAGAAAGTCACAAACATGAAGAAAAGTTTTTTTGGCTTTTTCATAGTTATGTGGGGAAGACACTTTATTCTCGTTATGCATTTGCCAAATGGGCTCTCCCTTTGTTTCGATTTCATATACATAGGGTGTTGTAAAATGCTTTGCCTGTACAATTTGGCGATTCTCTTCTACTGAGAAAAAATAATTTATGTCAACTTCTTTTTCTGAATAATCATCCTGTATTTCAACTGGAAAATTGAAGCCTATATAGATTACCATACTCATATTTTGCTCCTCCTATTAAAAAAACCCTGTAAATGTACAGGGTGTCAGCAACGTAGCTGTTGATCGTGTAAATAGATACGCTTTTGGGTTCGTGCTTCTACGAAATTTTCTTGCATCACCATTTCTTGGGCCACGCTTTGAAGAAATTGCTTGAAGGAAAAAGGCTTCAAGCGACGGGCTGTCCGCTTCTTTTTGTGAGGCTTGCTACCGTAGTTGGTCTACCGTGATGGCTGTTGCTTTGATGGTTTGGTGTTGCGGCGGTGTTTTTGGTTCAATATAGAGCGTTGTGTAATACGCATCCGCAATGACAATCACGTAAATAATGAATAGTAATCGTTTTGTTCAATGGTTCAAAAAAATCATTTCTCCCTTTTTTATAGCTGACAATGAAAACTTGTCTACTTATCATACGAGCAATTGATCAAAAGGTTTCAAAAATATTTAAAGGGAGACAAATTTCTGTCTCCCTCACGCCTCTAAACTTCTACCACCATCATTTTCCCAGCGATCAATGTCCCAGTGATCCTCATCTTTTTCTCTCCTAATACCCATCGCATTCAATGGAACGAATGACATTTTGTCCCTCACCCTTTTCAAGCGTTCTTCTCTAGTTTATGAAGGGAAAGGGGTTTTCGTTCATCGTAAAATAGGCTTAATTTTAAAGCCTAAGGCAATCGCAGCTCCAATGCAGCTAAACAGACAGCCTAGAATTAAATAAATACTGAGTGTCGATTCGCCGATGACAACAGACGCAATACCGCCAATCACGGGGAATAATGCAACCATATAGCCACTTTTTGCCCCGCCAATTCGTTCGACTAGTTTTAAGTAAAATAACCATGCGAAAAAGGATGCAATAAGCGTTAAATACAAGAGCGCCGATAAGTAGGTAAAGGATTTGGGTATTACGACTGTTTGTCCCTGTAGCCAAACAATGGCACACATGACTGCACTGCCCACTGCAAAACCAATGGCATTCGCATAAATCGGGTTGATTTGATGCTTGGCATTTCGGGCAGAGCTTGCATCCCCAATTGCTGTCAGGACAGTCCCTACGAAGGCAATTAACACGCCTTTTAACTCCATATTATGTAAAGATGGATAAATCAGCACCCCCACGCCAATGACGCCTAAAATGCCGCCAATTAAAACACGACGATGCAATGGCTCCTTGAGAAATATCCGTAGAGCGATGGGTGTTAGTATGACTTTTAATGAAAAAATTAATGTGACAATCGCAGCCGAGCTCCATATCGTCGCATAATACAGCGCTAAATAGCTGAATGCAAAATTACAAACGCCAAAAACGATGATAAAAGGTACATCGCGCTGTTGTGGTTTACCCTGAGGTTTCAAGAACCAAGCAAGGATGAAAAATAAAAGGGCTGTCATGACTATACGATAGGTTAAAGATAATTCTAAACTGACTGGCGTTCCTTGAATCTTGACTGCAATAAAATTAAGACCCCAGACAATTAAACAAAAGATATACATAAAATTTGTCATACTGTTTCAAATTCCTTCTACGTTGCTAGTCCTGCCATCTTCCCATAATGATCGTGTGATAGAACCTGCCATCTGCAAGGCATTTATCATTTTTCAGAATGCCTTCCACTAAAAAGCCCATTTTTTTATAGAGCTGTATCGCTTTCTCATTGGTTTCTAACACTTCTAGTGCTATTTTGCGAATACCATTGGCATCTGCCCAATCAATGGATTCTTGCAGCAAGGCTTTTCCGATGCCATAGCCCCAAAACTCTTTACTGACTCCAACACCAAAGGTTACTTTATGGGCAAGCCTTTTGAGTGGAGAGCCCTCACATCTTGAGAACCCAACGATCCGATCACCGACAACCGCTACTAAACATAAATTTTTTGAGCTTTCGCTATCCTGTTGAATAAGCCGCTCAAAGCCTGCTCGATCAATCAATGCCTCACCCTGTTCACGATCGAAGTTTTCCGTTTCACCGTCTAATTGCCAGCGTAAATCCGATAAGGCTTGAGCATCTTCACGTCGGGCACAACGAATTGTATAGGATAGCTCTTTTATCTGGAGCTCTTTCTGATCAATCAGCATGTTGGAATCCTCCAATTGACTGAATCCGCACAAAACGATTATGCCAAACGGATTCGTGATGTTGAATAATTTGTGGTGCTGCCAGTACATTACTATCTAAGGTGCTATGTGCATCTTCTATTAAAATATTATGATGGTAGCCATGACTAAAAGCACTACGGATTGTTGTATCAAGACAAAACTCTGTTTGAGCACCCGCGAAAATCAATTGCTCGATGTGATGCGCTTGTAAATAAGCTGCAAGCTCCGTTTGATAGAAAGCGTCCCACGTTGTTTTTTGAATCACTTGATCCTCCGCCTGTCTAAGTAATCCATGATAGAGTTCCCAGCCTGGTTGACCTAATGCAAAATCCACATCATCTACGTCTGTATGCTGAATAAAAATAACGGGGACTTCGTTGCACCGTGCCCATGTAATGGAGGCATTAATATTTTTGATAATAGCTTCACTGTTCCAAAGATTTTGCTGGCCATCTAGAAAGAAAGCCTCCTGTATATCGATAATGATGAGTGCCTGTTTCATCGTATCCTCCTTTGTGCATCAGTAGTAACTTTTTTAATTGTACAGAAAACGATCTTCCATTAAAAGAAAATTTTGCACAACAAAAAGCACCTTTACAACATCGTAAGGTGCCTCAACTATGTAAAGTACCATCTAATACATGCCACTATTAGATGGTGTCATGCGCTTGCATCATTTGATATAGGCTAATGTTTGATAAACTTGGTGAACCGAATGATTAAATGCTTGCTGTTCCTCTTCGTTTAAATGCAATTCAATTACACTTTCAATACCAGCTCCCCCTAAAACAACAGGGACACCGATGCAGGCATTGTCTACTTGATATTCGCCCTGTAAATACGTAATGATGGGCATTACTTTCCGTTGATCCTTCACAATCGCTTCAATCATTTGGACAATGGCGGCGGCTGGGGCATAGTAAGCACTGCCATTGCCAAGTAGGGCGACAATTTCGCCTCCACCTTTTCGCGTTCGCTCCACTAATTGCTCAATCTGTGCATGTGGCATTAATTTTTCTAGTGGTATTCCTCCGACATACGTATAGCGAACGAGTGGCACCATTTCATCCCCATGCCCACCCAAGACAAAGCTCGATATATCCTCGACAGCAAGCTGAAGAGCTTGTGCGATAAAGGTATTAAAGCGCGCTGTATCTAAAACGCCTGATTGTCCCATGACACGATTTTTGGGAAAACCCGTTGTTTCCAGACAAACAAAGGTCATGGCATCGACAGGGTTACTTAAGACGATAATATAGCTAGTTGGTGCATAACGTTTGATCTGCTCGCTTACCGTGCGGACGATTGCCGCATTTGTATGAATTAAATCCTGTCGTGTCATGCCAGGCTTTCTTGCAATACCTGCCGTGATAACCACAATATCAGCATGAGCTATTTCATGATACTTTGAAGTAGCCGTCACCTGTACGTTAAATCTTTCTATGGGTCCAGTTTGGAGAATATCTAGTGCCTTCCCTTTCGCAGCATTTTCGAAATCTGGTAAATCGATAAGCACAATATCCCCGATCTGTTTCTGTGCGACCATTAACGCTACGGTTGCACCTGTATGTCCAGCGCCAATGATGGCGATTTTCGGTCGCCTAAAGCTCATCTGCCTCTCCCTCCTAACGACATAGATTCATTGCTAAAGATCGCCGATTACTTATCTGCCTGCTCATCCTCGACAAGTTTTGTTTGCTGAGGCTTCTGGCGAGCGCTTGTTTTTTTGGCTGCTGTCTCCGTCGCTTTTGTCGCTTGTTTTTCATCAATAATCGCTGTGAATACTTCATTGGCTGCTCGTGGAATTACATGTGCGCTTAGTAGCTTGCTCGTTCGCGTTGCTGCCGCTTTGCCAGCCTCAACCGCAGCCTGTACTGCACCCACATCTCCCTCCACAATAATGGTTACGATACCACCGTCTACTAACTCCTGTTTCACTAATTGGACATTGGCTGCTTTTAGCATAGCGTCCGCAGCCTCAATGGAGCCAATCAAGCCATACGTTTCGATCATTCCTATCGCTTCTGTCACTGTGTTCACCTCACGATTCATCTGTGCCATCTATAATGCCAACAACAATGGCATCAATTGGACAAATACTGGTCGTAGAAAAACTTCGTACGGCAGCACTGCCCATTGTTAAAATGACATTATCCCCAACACCTGCACCTATACGATCTGCAGCAACAATTTGTTCATCACTCAGTTGACCATCCAGCTTTATTGGCTGGATAATGAGTAATTTCAATCCCTGTAGCCCTTCCTCTTTACGTGTTGCCCAGATATTTCCGACCACTGTTCCTATCCGCATGCATCCTCATCCTTTTTCGTGAAACTGAAGTTCAATTTCTAATTTTTCAACGGCCTCCTTCGCCAGTGCCGTCAACCTTGCCTCTTTGGGGACTATCACTGTCTCACCTTGATAACGGCTTACATCATTTGCCGTTATAATCTTTTGTTTAATTTCAATTGGAGGACGGACGAAATTATTGTAAGGCTCTCCTGCCATCTTACCTGTTATAATTGTACCTGTTTCGCCCTGTTGGATGAAGCCTGCGTTTGCTTCATCGGTATCTATATGCATTTCTAATTGATAGTGATCAGCCACACGAATTTTCACTTGCTCAAAGGTAATGGGACGTCGCCCTTGCACCTTAACGGAGACATATTGACCGTTTTGAACACCTAACTGCTGTGCATCAGCAGGTGCCATATGAATATGTGCTTGTGCGATAATGACCCCTTCTTGTAAAATCAAACGTCCCCTGGGTCCTACCAGGATACAGCTAGCTGAGCCAGCAATTTCGCCCGATTCACGCAAAGGTGGTTGAATTCCTAGGGCAATCGCAGCTGTATGACTAATTTCAATTTGTGTGAAGGTGCGAGCTGGACCTAATACACGTACATTTTGAATGCTTCCTTTTGGTCCCACCACCTGTAGCGTTTCATGTGCTGCAAACTGGCCGGGTTGAGCTAACATTTTTTTCACATTTAACGTAGCACCTTTGCCAAATAGCTGCTCGACATGCTCTTGTTGTAAATGAATATGCCTTGCAGAGATACCTATAGGAATTTCATTTGATGTAGGAGCTGCTTCTTTTTTAGGTAGTAATTCGGCTATGACATCATTAACAATTTGCATTATTGCTTGTTCATTCATATAGCCACCTCACTCATTATTACACTTTTAAAATCGCTTCCAATTCTGCATGTGGTCGCGGAATGACATGTACAGATAATAACTCTCCAACACGTTGTGCAGCTGCTGCTCCTGCATCTGTTGCGGCTTTCACAGCCCCTACATCCCCACGAACAAGTACCGTGACAATACCGCCACCCACATGGACTTTACCAACAATATTCACATTGGCAGCCTTGACCATTGCATCGGCCGCTTCAATAGAGCCCACTAAGCCCTTTGTTTCAATCATTCCTAATGCGCCTGAATTCATTTCGTATCCCTCCTTCATTTAAAATGCCTCTGCATCCTCAGGTAATGTTTGGCCACCATCAATAATGATCGATTGACCCGTAATAAAGCCTGCCTCCTTACTACTAAGGAACAATGCAGCATACGCTATATCCTCCACACGACCAAGGCTCCCAAATGGAATCGCCTTCGCCATCTTTTGTAGATAGGATTCACCAAGACCATCTAAGCCTTCTGTTGCAATATTTCCTGGTAACACGGCATTGACCGTAATATTATAAGGGGCTAATTCAAGAGCCGCAGTCCGCATAAACCCTAATTGAGCTGCCTTACTTGCGGCATAATGTGTCCATCCAGCATAGCCAGTCACCGGACCCGTTATCGATGAGGTAATAATGACCCTGCCAGCATTCGCTTTCTTTAAATGGGGCACGCAAGCTTTGACAGCAAACATCGTTCCTCTGGCATTGACATTTAATACCTGATCCCAATGGGCAGTCGTCATGTCCTCTAGTTTCATGGAGGGAAAAATACCAGCATTGGCACATAAAATATCGATGGAACCAAAGGAGCTAGCAACCTCCGTAGCCATGCTTTCAACAGATTCATAGTTTTCAACATCAACAGTAGCAGCAGAAGCTGAGTATCCTTGCGCTTGTAATTGATTTGCTACATCTGTGGCAGCTTCCATACCTCTTGCCGCAATCACCACATGAGCGCCCTGTTCCGCAAATACGGTAGCAATCCCCTTCCCAATTCCTTTACTACCACCAGTAACTATGACAACCTTCCCCGTTAAATCGACCTTCAACTCGTTCCTCCACCTTTCCTTTTCTTCATTTTAAGTACTTGGCTTTTTCGCAATTTCTGTTACTAATCCATTCACCGCAATATCTGGCCTTAAAATAGTCGAAGAGGCAATCCATTGGTTGGCTGCTTTAGCTAGTTGCGTACCAATGGCTATCGCTTCCTGAATGGCCGCTGTGTCCCCTTCAATGGCAATGGTTACTAGAGCCAAATCGATGGTTTCTTGTCGAAGTATTCGAATATCTGCTGCTTTGAGCATAGCATCTGCGATTTGTATTGAAATCGCAAGCCCTCTTGTCTCCACAATACCAATCGATTTCATCATGTAACAACACTCCTGCTAATATCTTTGTATCGTCATCCCTTTTTCCTGAATCATTTCTTGTGCTAGTGGCGTAAGTTTTGTGTGGGCAGGCAGTGTCAGCTGTTGTCCCTTGTACGATTGAAGCATCTCTGCTGTCAAATAGTTTGCCACTATAGTCGAACGAGTCGGTTCCTCTTGCTGCTTTAAAAATCGAATAAGCTGTGCAAATAACTGAATGTCACAGCCAAACTCCTTTAGGCGCTCTATATGATGCAACAACATTTTCATGTAAGGATTCGGTTCCTTTGCTGTGATAACAGCAGATAATTTTTCATTAGGAATTAAAATTGCTGTTCGATTGTTCACCAGCAACTCAGACAGATACAAGGCTGCCGGTGTAGTAGGCAAGCCTTGGGCACTGCTGACGATAAATGTTTGATCCACTTCGAGAAAAACAATAGCATCGTAGAATAGCTGAGTGGGACTGATGGTATCATTTGCCTGCCACTCCTCAACATGGCAATAGCTTTGTAATACGTCCACCTGTTTCTTAGAAATGGTCGTATGAGAATGGACAAGCAAAAGTCTTTTATGCTTTTTTTCCATCATCGATGTGACTACTTCTTCGATGATTCTCTGTAATTCTTTTATATCCATACCTGTCACTCCATTTTAATAAGCTTGCCAATTGAATACTGTTGAAGAGCGGCGGCATTCGCCTCATCTGTATCTACATGCATCTCAAGAACGAATGCTGGTGAGACGCGTATGACCACATTCATTAATCGTAGTTGACGTACATCCCCACAGATTTCTACCGTCACGATTTCCTTATCTTGGACATTGAAGGCAATAGCATCGGATATATCCATGTGGATATGTGCTTGGGCAATAATCAATCCTTGCTTTTTATGGAGAGTTCCTTGAGGCCCAATCAATGTAATCGATTCAGATTTTTCTAAGTCGCCTGACATACGAATCGGTGGTGTTACGCCAAGCTTGATGGCATCCGTTTGACTGATTTCGATTTGGGTTGCATTGCGAAATGGGCCTAAAACCCGAACCTTGTCAATTTGGCCTTTGGGTCCTTTTATCGTTAGAACATGCTGTGATGCAAATTGACCTGGCTGGGAAAGTTCCTTCCAGCTCTGTAACGCTGCCTCTCTACCAAATAAATAATAGAAATCCTCCTCATTAACATGACAATGACGGGCAGAAATCGCAATCGGGATACTTTGTTTGGTAACTTCAGTGGCATGTATTTGCTTGTTTGTCATCACACTCCCTCACTTTTCACTTAGGTAAAATTGCGTATAATTCCGAATGAGGGCGTGGAATAACATGTACCGATAATAGCTCACCTACTCGACGTGCGGCCTCAGAGCCTGCATCCGTCGCTGCCTTGACTGCCCCGACATCACCTGTCACCAGCACCGTCACAATACCGCCACCAACATGGACTTTCCCTACAATATTGACGTTTGCTGCCTTTACCATGGCATCTGCCGCCTCAATTGATCCGATTAATCCTCTTGTTTCAATCATGCCTAAAGCTCCATTTATCTCTACGCTCATTTCCTTTTCCTCCTCTAATTACTTAGCTTTGTGAGTACTTCCTCTACAACCTTTTCAATGGTCAGCCTGTCAATAGATACCCCTTCAATTGTTTGCATCGCTGGAGCCTGTATATTTTGTGGATGCTGTGGGGGAGGAATCGTTAGTGCCTTCACACCATAGGCCACTCTTTTTTTATTTAATAAATGATGTGCAGAAATATTATCACTCGTAATATTTCCCCCATAGGCCCCACAGCCCAATGTAAAGGAAGGCGTTAAACTTGTCGTACCGCCTGCAGCTCCAACAGATGCTAAAGTATTGACTACTATTCTGGACACGGGCATTTGAGCGGCAAACTGCTTAACAAAATGTTCATCCTGTGCATGAATAGCCAGGCTATGTCCTCTCCCTCCAACATCAAGCAAGCGACGGCAAATCTTTACGGCTTCTTCCTGCGAACGAGCCGTATAAAGACCTAGGATGGGAGAAAGCTTTTCCATGGAAAATGGATACTCCTTCCCAATCTCCTGTTCCTCCGCCACTAATACGCGTGTATGTCGAGGGACATCAATATTGGCCATTTGGGCAATTACGGTTGCTGGCTTCCCAACAATTTGGCTATTTAATGTACGAGCTACTGGTGAAATCACCTTTGCTAATTTTTCCTTGTCCTGCCCACTAAGAAGGATGGCCCCATTTTCTGCTAACGCGGCCATCACCTGCGCTTTTACCTCCTGATGCACGACAATAGCTTGCTCTGTGGCACAGATCGTACTATTATCAAATGATTTACTATCGATAATTTGCTTCATTGCCTCGTTCACATGTGCTGTGCGATCAATATAGACAGGAACATTCCCAGGGCCAACACCATAGGCTGGTTTCCCTGAGCTATAGGCAGCTTTGACAAGCCCTGCTCCACCAGTTGCTAGAATGAGCTGTACATCACGATGATGCATTAATTCCTCTGTTCCTTTTATTGTTGGATGGCTAATCCATTGAATAAGTCCCTCTGGTGCTCCTGCATGAACCGCTGCCTGCTGACAAATTTTCAATGCCTCGATGGTGCAGTTGACTGCTGTTGGATGAGGACTAAAGACAATGGCATTTTGCGCCTTTAAGGCAATTAGCGTTTTAAAAATGGCTGTAGCAGTCGGGTTCGTGACAGGTGTAACTGCCGCAATAACACCGAATGGATAAGCAATTTCCACCTGCCTTGCTACCCTATCCTCGTGTATAACGCCAATTGTCTTTTCATGCCGAATGGCTTCATAGACACCTTGAGAAGCCAACTCATTTTTTATTTTTTTATGTTCAATAATGCCCATCTTTGTTTCTGTAACAGCTAATACAGCAAGATTTTCTGCCTGTTTATACGCAGCTTGGGCAATGGCCTCGACAATTCGATCGACCTGCTCTTGCGTAAAGCTGGCATACATTTTTTGCGCAATCGAAGCTGCTGCTATTCCGTCTCTTGCCTCTTGTATCGAAACCAAATCTTGGTCTCTCACCATATGACGAACCTCCCGTCAGGTAAATTTTTTTAGGGCAATTAAGTCGCTCGAATTAGCTACTGAGACAGTGCCTGATGATTGCTGGTGCAGACTTTGCCAATGCTGTAATTCATGCGTAGATAATGCTTCATAAGCAGGTTCAGTTGTTTGCAGCGTCTGATGTTGGTTTTCTTTTATTAATCGAAATGATTGCCATTCCTGTAATTCATCATTTGATAACGTTTTAGAAGCTTGTTCAGGCTGAGAGCCTTGCGTTAGTTTTTCCAATACCAATTCAGTAATCTTGGCAATTAGCTGATTGTCCATATGCTCACTCCTTTTCGATTAGCATGGTGAGAACAGATTCGTCATACGCTTCAATAATTGCGGTTGCATCAGGTAAATAATCCTTTGGGTATGTGGCACTAGGAATGATGCCAATTGAAAAGCACATGCCAGCATTTTTAGCAAAGAGCATATCTGCATTCGAATCGCCAATCATCACGGCTTTCTTAAGCGATACTTGAAATTGTTCCTCTGCCACATATGCTAAGTCTGGGAAGGGCTTACTGGATGTAGCTTGGTCACTTCCTAGAACGAAATCAAACAAAGCTAATAACTCTAGCTGTTGTAAATGTGATTTGGCTCGTGCCGTTTGATCAGCTGTAATCACCCCTAATTTCATCCCTTTATTTTTTAAGGTTATTAAGAGATTACGAATACCTGGTAATGCCTGTACCTTGCTATTTTCCTGCTGCGATGTGGCTAAGTTGGAAGCTGCTCTTGCCAGTGTTACCCCTTTGCTCCATGGGATTCCCTGCTGATAGAGTAAAAATGCCACGATCGTCTCAGCTTCTTGTATACTTCCAATGGCTAGAGGACTCGTTGGGTCAATCGTTGCTCCATTGTCGTTAACCCCTATGTTTCTTAAAAAAGTTTGTAAGGAAAAACAGATTTTTAAGTCTGAATTTTCTGTTAAATTAACATATAAATTTTTTGCCCAGGCAATCCATAAAGAATCCATTTCAATAATTGTTCCATCCTTATCAAAAATGACCCATTCCACTTTTGTCATAGGAAAACCCATCCCTTTATTTATTCTCGTATAGCCTCTATTGGCGATACCGGTACTTGCACCTCTACCTGCACCGTAGTGTCCTTGGCAAAGCGTTCCTCTGGTGCATCTTCATTAATATGGTGTCTTGCCCACACCCAATAATAGATCGTTGCCACAGCAAAAACAGCCAAACAAACGATGAAAAAAGTCAAATTCGCAAAGAAGCTCGCAAAGATAGCAATGACGGCTAGCACAAGTGAGACAATAGGCGTAAATGGATACAGTGGTGTCTTAAAGGTACGCACTAAATGAGGTTCTTTTTTACGCAAAATCAACACCGATAAATTCATCGTAATATACGATACTAATGCCCCAAATGTAGAAATTAAAATTAAATCATCTGGATTAAATAAAATGACTAACACTAACCCGATAAAGCCTGGCAAAATAATAGCCATATATGGTGTCTGACGCTTTTTATGCATCTTCGATAACATGCTTGGCAAATAGCCTGCACGTGATAAAGCATAGACCTGACGAGAGTAAGCCAAAATCACACCCGAAAAGCTTGCGATTAGTCCTACTAAGCCAACCGATGCTAAAATCTGCGCCAACCAATACGTATTTCCAAACACAGCGGCAATCGCTGCTGGCAACGGATCTTCAGCAACCGTCATAACATCGATGCCTGCTAGCCCAATGGCAACAGTTGTTGTCAAAATGGATAAAATCAGCAAGGTCACCATACCTGAAATTAACCCCTTCGGCATGTCCTTCTGTACATCTCTCGTCTCCTCCGATAACATAGGCAACATCTCGATTGCTAGGAATAGCCACATCGCATAGGGCAATGCTGACCAGATACCTTTAAATCCACCTGGTATAAGATCACCACTCTCAGGGAATAAATGCCCTACATTAATTTGCGGCAATCCAACGAAATACATTAATACTAATAACCCTAACGCGATAAAGACAAGCACCATTTCAATTGTGGCATATTCTTTAATGCCCATAATGTGAACACCCATGAACAGAGCATACATAAAGGCAGCTGCCACAACTGTCGGTACGGCTGGAAATAAAAAGCTAATATAACCTCCAATACCAATCGCGATAATTGGTGCGGCAATGACATATTGCAGCACGACACCAACCCCTGTAATAAAACCGATATAACGACCCATCGCCCGTCGAGCAAAGGAGTAAGGGCCTCCTGCATAAGGTAACATCGTCGATAATTCAGAAATACCTAAGGTCATCGTTAAATACATAATCGCCATAAATAGTGTCGCAATGAGCATTCCTAAAAAACCAGATTGACTTAAACCAAAATTCCAGCCAAAGTAGTTACCAGAAATCACAATGCCGACGCCAATTGTCCATAAATGGATGGGTGTAAGGGCTTTCTTTAATACGATGATTTCATCCTTTTTCGAAGACATGTTATTCGCCACCTTTTATCGTTATTTAGTTGTTACAGTCTTGATACTTTTCTACATAGGCTTTCACTAAATCATCACTCTGAAGCGTGTAATTTTCACCAAGTAAGCGCGTTGTCTCATTATCTCGACTTCCAATCCACGAAATAAGCTGTAGTCTTCTCATTAATATAAAAGTTGGGATCATCTCTTTTTCTTCGTCTGTTAATAATCGAATTTTGCAGTAGCCCTTAACCCATGAAGCAATCAACTCATCAAGATACGGCATATGCTCAATAAAGCTCACTGATGTGGCTAAATCATATAAAAACCAACCAAAACCACAATCATCAAAATCAATCACTTTAATTTCATCCCCATAGATGAGTAAATTAGCTAAGCGTAGATCCGCATGGATAAGGCCAAATTTTGTTTTATCTTTCCCAAATACCTCAAGCTTCTTTTGAATGATATGTGATGCTTCCTCATATAAAGCGATTCGTGCAGGGGTCATTCCAAGTCCATCCTGCCATCTCGCCCATTTCGGAGATTGACCTAGAATCGTATCATAATCCCATGTCATGCGCTGAAAGGCTTGGTAATAATCATGCTGCTCGATTGTATGTTTATGAAACATGGCTGTTATTTCGCCTAATGTTTCAAATTGCTGAATTAAATCATCTTCATTATTCTCATCAGGAGCAGTACCCTCCAAAAATGTAAATAATGTGCTATAATAGATCGTGTCATTATACGAATGAGCATGTACGTAGTCACCGTCATCTGCTCGCATCGGTAATGATACATCAATAGGAGATTGCTCATGGAGCGAGTTTAACCAGGCAATCTCCGCTTCGATTTCCTCTTTTTTATGGTAATTTGGTCGGCTGATCCTCAGAATATATTTTTTGCCCTGCCCATCTTCTACGAGATACGTTGCATTTTCGGAATAATCAATCATTTTACATGATGCTTCTAGTAAACAACTAAACTCCTTTAATGCATTATTTGCTGCTTGATGAAAGTTGGAAAGGACCAATTCTAAATCTATGAAATCCATTTGACCCATCTAGAAAACCCCCTGTTTACTAAATTGATAAGCTTTCTTTCCTTTAATAGCGTGCAAATTTTACAAGCTGCGCTGCTTCTTTAATGCCCGCCTCACATTTTTCAAGCAATTCATCACAGTACGCTTTATCACATAATAGTCCTGGCTTAAATTGCAACACACGTGTATCCAGCATTGAATAAATAGCCCATACCCCATGTTTGTACAAGGAGCTCATCACATATTTAGCCCCTTCAGGATGATTAAACTCTAGGCCCATAACAACGCCAAGCTGACGAATGCCCACAAAGAAATCTGGATATTGTTGTTGAATACGCTCTAAGCCACTTCGTAGATAACGAGCAACATATTCTACATTCTTTACTACTTCAGGACGTTGGGAGATTTCTAATACTTTCATCGCCACTACACAACCAAGTTCTGCTCCACCAAATGTAGAAATATGGGCTAGTCCATCTTCTTCCATCCAGCCGCCTGCTCGTTCATTGACTACTGTAGCTGCAATTGGATAAATACCGCCACTTAGACCCTTTGCTGTCACCAGAATATCTGGTTTCACACCATAGTGCTCAATACCCCACAGTTTACCTGTTCTCATTAAGCCCGTTTGCACCTCATCTGCAATATATAATGTTCCGTATCGTTCACAAAGTGACTTGACATCAGCCAAGTAATTAGCAGTGGGCAAGGGGAAACCATATGTCGCAGGGATGGTCTCGATAATTACGCTTGCTACATCCCCTCTAGCAAGTTCACGTTCCATTGCCGCCAGATCATTGAATGGCACGTGCACAAATTCATGTGGACTGCCCTCACTTAAAAACGGTTTTGAATAGCGTTCATTGCCAAGCGAAACTGCAAGACCTGTGTGCCCATGATATCCATTTTTAATGGAAATCGTTTTCTTACGTTTTGTAGCATAACGCGCACACTTTAGGGCAACATCAATTGCTTCACTTCCACCACTAGAGAAAATAGAATATGTTAAGCCTTCTGGTGTGCAGGCTGCTAATTTTTCAGCTAACTGTGCACGTGCAGTAGATGGAAAATGATGATTACCAATGTCAAAATAATTGGTTCCTTCCACTAATGCAGCAATGACTTCTGGATTACGATGGCCAAGGTTATATGTTCCGCCATTGAGATGCGCATTCATTAATTTTTTGCCATCCACATCGTAAAAATAATAGCCCTCTCGTTTCCCGATAACGACATCAACACCATCGATTTGCCACTGTTTCGTTTTTCCTGGATTCCACCAGTCAATTGATTTTTGTAAGGTTGCCTGTTTATTTGCAAAATAGTCCATAGTTTCCACCTTCCTATACATTGACGTCATCCAACATTTCACCTGCAATGAATAATTCCACTTTTTTCTGCTGTAATCGTTCCTGCCATTGTGTGGAGCTCTTTTGATCTGTAATCACCATCGAAATGTCCTCTAAATGACAAATATGCGCAAATGTAGAGACACCAAATTTCGTATGGTCTGCTAAAATAATCGTATTTTCTGCCCGCTCTATTAATTTCTTTGAAATCGCTGCGCCCGTAATATCATAGTCGGTAATACCATCAGCTAACGAAATCCCACCTGCAGCAACAAAGGCTTTATTTGCCTTTAGTTGATTAAAAAATAAATCAGCTAATGGACCTCCCATAAATTTTTGTCGATGTTCATATTCTCCTCCCGCAAAGAGCACCTTCCCTTGAAAGCATTCTGCGGCTAATGATAAAACTGGGAGTGAATTTGTGACGACAATGACGTTGGGCTTATCACCTAAATAACGAACGATTTCATAGGCTGTTGTACCATGACCGATAAAGATAACATCACCGTCTTCCACAATACTTGCAGCAGCCTTACAAATCCTTCTCTTCTCTATATTGTTAAGTGACGTTTTCTGTTCAAAGGTCCTCTCATACTTTTCCTTTGCCTTCACAGCCCCCCCATAGACTTTGTGTAGAAGCCCTTCCTTCTCCAATCGATCCATATCTCTACGTATAGTCTCGCCTGATACATTTAATAGCTGCTCTGCATCACTTACCTTCACTTTTCCTTCTAAATCTAAAATATCTAAAATCACTTTTTTACGTTCCTCAAACGAAAGAGACATACATCATCACTCCAAACACAAAGTTAAATCCAACAAAATCCACAAATCCAACACTTTATTTCTGTATTTATGTGGATTTGTTTTGAATTTTAAATAATAGTTTAATAATTGTCAATACTCTGAATCTTATTTTCTGTATGATTTTTTCTCTCTAAAGCCACTTATTTCTCTTAAGCGTAAAATGAAAACGCCACAAAAAACCAATTTCAGTTGTCTCATAATGCTCTCTAAACCTTTTTCAAAATATTTTTCTACAACTATTTTTTCCCATAAAAAATCCCCCTTCATGGTAGAAACCATAAAGGGAGATGACGAGATTATTTTGTTAATTCCTCTACAAATTCAACAGGTACATATGTTTTGCCGGATTCTAATAAAGCAGGGGCTACTTTAAATTGGCGAAGCGCTTTATTATAACCATATTCTTTTTGACCTCGTGTAATTGTATACGAAAGGGCTCCTTTTGAAACAATGGCACCTTTTGGCGTTACTTCTACTTTAAAGCCTAGCTTTTCAGCGATTAAGCGTAGCGGCACCATTTTTGTCCCATCTACTTCGTAAAAGTCTTTATTGATAATTTCTTGAACCGCTGAATCAACTGGAGCTGGTTCTGGTGTTGGAGCTGGATCCACTTCAACAGGCTCTTCCTTCTCAATTGTATCTAATACGATCACTTTTGATGGCGGTGTTTGAGCAGGGATGCTCATCGTTGCGATTGTGTAGAACACCACTAAATGCTGCTCTTTTAAATCGCCCACTTTCACATCTTTGCCAGTAGCACTTGCTAGCTTCGTGTCTTCCCCAACATTTAACTTAAGGTTATTTTCAGTATCCACTAAATCTTTATTGAAGAAATCTACTTCCACGCTACCCATTTCTTCTGTTTCTACAATGATTACTTCTGGGTTGTATTGTGGTGGATAAATCGCAAGCATCGGCTTCTTGGCATAAGAGTAAGCTGAGACCTTATTTCCTTTTTGAAGCTTGGCTTCTTTTCCCATATTGTCGAAAACTAATGAGTCTTTATTGGCAATCACAATATTTGTATTGTCACCATCCACCACTGTATAGTATGTGGCATTTTCACGTACTTCTACGTTTTCAACAGTACCTGTCACTTTAATAAAAATAGGCTGCACTTGTTGCACTGAAGTTTCTGCGTTAATCACAGTAGGTTCCCCTTCGTTCGCTGATGCAGTTGGAGCTCCAATCGCGCCCCCTAATAATAATGCTGACATAGCAAATGGTACGACCTTCGTCATTTTCATACAAAAAGCATCTCCTTCATTTTCCCGAATTCAATAAAGTAGTCGTATACAAAAGAAAAAGGTTACAAACTGTCTCCATTTTTATGGCTAGAGCTTTGCTTTCGCGGGTATCTACCTTCTCTTCGCGGATATTCGCTTCTTTGCGATTTTATTCTTCCCCCATCAAAAGATAAATCTCAGCCGATTCAGGATGCGTTGTAAGAAATATTGGTTTTCGCCTTGCTGAGTTCTTAGTTCGCGGGCGACGTCAGGATGGTCGGTGATGACGCCGCTGACATTCTTTTCGATGAAGGTTTGTAGGGAGCGATCGTCATTGAGTGTCCAAACAAATAAATCGGTCGGATGTTGCTTCAATTCTTCGATAAGCTGCTCCGTTACCCAGGATTCCTCCAGTGCGATAAAATCAACATTTTCCTCCATTGGTCCAATATTGAGTGCATAGACAATACCGACGCGCAAATTCGGCACCAATTTTTTTAATTGTGTCATTTTTTGTCCATCAGCGGATTGCACATAGTAGGAATCTAGCACCTTGTATTTTCGTAGCTTCTCTACTAATTTAGGTAAAACATCTTCTGTTTCCTGACCATGCACCTTTAATTCGATTAGTAGCGCCACATCTAACGCTTTGGCAATTTCAATACAATCATCTAATGAAGCAATTTTATCGCTAAAGCCATTTTGATGAATGGTTAACGTTTTTAGTTCGCTCAGGGTCATATTCGCAATGACACCATTTTTACCTGCTAACCTTCGTAATGTTCGATCATGGAAGACAACGAATTCCCCATCCACAGTTTGTTGAATATCGATTTCAATTAAATCTGCCCCCGCATTGGCTGCACTCACCAATCCACTAATTGTATTTTCTACATTACCTGCTACATAGCCTCGGTGGGCAATAATTTTGGTATCTGGGGCATAGACACTTTTCTCTAAGGAATTGATATTCATCATACTTAATACGAGAAACACAATGCCACTGATCAACAGCAATGGCTTATAGCGCCGCTTCCGATGTGTAGTAGCGCTGATTTTGCCCATCACTGGCGTATTATACGTAATGGCGACCATAACTTGTGAAAACATCGCCTGCAATAAACTAAATAGCACCACAAAGACTATTTCTAAAAAGGCTAGTGTCAGCCCAGCCGTAATCAAGGCTGCACTTGGTATTAAACGTTCAATTAAATAGAGTGGAAACGTAGCGACCACTGTTATACCAAGCATCATCAACAGATGACCTGTTAAAAGCATAGCTAATAGCACGACTAGTTCAAATAATCCACGCTTGGAAAATCGCCAGCTTTGCTTAAAAGAACGCAAAATAGAGATGTGCGGCTGGATTGTAAAGATAGGTAACGTTAAGATACTTCGAATGCCTATCATCACAATGCTGCTTGCCACCACAGCATATGCTAGCCTACCCGCTCGACTACTCATGATTTCTTCAGTTAGAAAATGTGGTAGGGAGATGGATTGAGTCAATGTAAGGGGTAGCATAAAGGAAGCTAGTGGCATTAATAGCGCTAGATAGACGATGAGAAATAAAACTTGCACACTAAAAAAATAAACAACCTTGCGATTTAATTGTTGCCATAAAGGAAGAAATCGGTAGCGAAGTCCTCGTTGCTGATGAAAGGCCATGAGAAATAGAAAGCCCATCTCATAATATACAAATAATAAAAACAGCAAAATTAATAGACAAATCATTATCATCACAAAGGGATGCGTCACAAAGCTTTGCCAATTTTGCTCAGTAATATGTGTAAACCCAGTTACTCGTAGCATGAGCTTCAAGACGATAGAGGTTACAGGGATCATTAATAAAAACTGAAAGATTCTAATTAATGCGAAAACCTGTACATAATCGAATCGATAAACATAAATATTATGGACAGCCTGTCGCATTACTTGTCCTGCCTTGTGCACATACTCACCCCTATCATGCTGTTAAAATCGCTCACTACTAACGTATGTTTTGACTGCTATGGCCCATTCCTCAAAGCCAATAAAATAGCACTCCTCTACACCAAAGTAGGTGTCAATTTTTGTATTAATCGTGACATTCACCATTTTTTTGAAACTTTTTAACATGTCACCCTGTATATAACTAGATACCCACTACAGAAAGGAGCGCAAACATGAAATTCAACCTTGGTGATATCATTAGTACAACCGTTCTTTTATGTATGTTTCTAGCAATCTTTTTCGTGATGATCCATATGATCAAAAAAATGAAATCCACTGCCCCTGTGTCTCCTCCACCAACCATGCAACAGCAAGTAGAGGACTTATCAAAACGTGTGTCGACCTTAGAACAACAAGTAAAACAACTAGCTGACAAACAATAGTCCCATAAAAAAAATCGCTGTGAAGGATAACCTTCTCAGCGATTTTCATATACTATCTGACCATTCACAACCGTGCATGCGACTTGAATGTGTGGAAGCTGCTCCATCTCTACTGTAAAAACGTCCTCTTGTAAAATCGTAAAGTCTGCTGCAAAGCCTTCTGCAATTTTGCCACGCATAAATTGCTGTCCAATGATTTCAGCCGCCCCTACTGTGTACAAACGGACTGCCTCAAATCGGGAAATTTTCTCATGAGGGTTATAGCCATCATGTGTCTCCCCAAAATTTCTTCTAGTGACAGCCGCATAAATACCATACAACGGGTTTGGCACTTCAATCGGAGCATCACTGCCGCCTGCGACAATCAGCCCTCTGTCAAGAAGAGACTTTAAAGGATGTAAGCCCTGTGCGCGCTCCTCCCCAAGTCTCGATAGCTCTGCTTGGTATTCTCCCTGTACAAACTGCGGCTGCATATCCACTGCCACTGGTAATGCAGCTAGCTTGGCTAAAAGTTCCTCATCGACTAAGCTACAGTGAATCACGCGATCAAGCTGACCTTCCTGAGGAGGATATGCCGCAAAAACGTCTAAAATCGTGTCTATTGCTAAATCGCCAATGACATGCACGGCAACGGTTTGTCCATATTGACGTGCCAGCTGAACATAGCTTGTTAATTGCTCAGTTGTATGAATAAGCATCCCTGCATTGTCCGGATCATCACAGTAAGGCTGACGTAGTGCAGCCGTACGACCTCCAAAGGCTCCATCAATAAAAATTTTCATCGCACCAAACTCCAAAAATGGTGAGGAAGCTAAATCCATCTTCGCAACCTCTTCAAAGACTGTATGATGCTGTAATAAATGCACCTTAAAGGATTGCTGTACCTCTACTATTTTGCGATAAGCCTGAATCGGCTGGCCTGGCGGTCCATAATAGCTTAAATCCTCTGAATGTCCCCCTACTAAACCATAGGATTGCAATGAGGTCACCGCCTTTGTCAGTGCATCCTCAATATACGCAGGTGTAATATGTGGCATCTGGTTAACAATTAAATACAATGCTGCATCCTTTAGTATCCCTGTGAGCTGACCATCTACTTTGTCAATGACACCCCCCTCTGGCGAAGGAGTCCTATTTGTAATTCCTGCAAAAGCGAGTGCCTTGGAATTGGCTAGGATCAAATGATGACAGCTCCGTTTAATGATTAAATGAGCATCTCCAAGGGCATCTAGCTCCGCTAAGGTCGGGAAAATGGGCTCCACAAATTGGTTTTCATTTAGTCCAATCGCAATGACCCATTCATGTGCTGACGCCTCAGCCATTCGCTCCTGAAGTTTCACAAGTAATGCCTCTTTACTCGTAACCGCCGATACATCAAGATGCTTGAGCTTTTCCCCGTAGCCAATAATATGTAAATGACTGTCGACAAAGCCTGGAAACATGATATTGCCCTCTAAATGTTGGATAGAAGCAGCTAGTGGCGACAAGCTCTCCACTGAGCCTGTCGCCACAATTTTTCCATCTTCAACAAGGACTGCATCCACTGTTTCACCAACCTGAGCCATTGTGTAAATCTTACCACCTGTCCATAATGTTGCCAAAACAATTCCTCCCATGTCCTATGCTATTGCTTCAATTAAGTGCGCTCTTTCTAAGCGACGACGAACAATTACACCAATCCATGCTGCAAGTACCGCTTTGACAATACCCACCACGATAAATGGTGCAACACCACCCATAAAGGCAGCTGTCCATGTATAATCTGCTACAATTTTTAACCACACTGTCCCAAACGCTAATGTAACAATCATCCCAATGATATTCGCAATAATAGCTTGAGTAAATGCAATACCAAATTTATCTAAGTATAAGCCCATAATAATAGCTGTGGCAAGGAAGCCTACAATATATCCACCTGTTGGACCAACTAAAATCCCAAGTCCACCTGACATACCGCTAAATACAGGTAAACCTGCTGCCCCTAGTAAAATATATAACAGAACAGATAACGTGCCTAATCTTGTCCCTAAAATCGTCACGATGATTCCAACCGCTAACGTTTGACCTGTAATCGGGATAAGTGGTAGTGGGATTGTTACCTGTGCTAAAACTGCGATTATTGCTGCCCCAAATGCTGCTAACACATATTGATATGTACTTCCTTTTTTCAATGTAAAAAGCCTCCCCTTGTGCGTTAACTAATAATAAAAATAAGTTAACACAAAGATAAAGCAAATGAAAACCATTGTCAATCTATTTTAGAATAAAAAAGAAATTGCTAGATTAGCCTAGCAATTTCCTGCCGAAATCATTACCATAAAGGTTCATTCATCGGATCTTTCTCTTGTAGCTTAAACACATATGGTGCAATTTGATAATGGTAAAAGAACATGCCCACTAAAAAGAAAATGAGACCAATAACAAAATGATGGAAAACATGCTGCAACATAATCAGCAATGGCACTGGCATCGTCATTACACCACTGATTTGCATGGATTTTTTTGTGCGGTATTGTTTTTGTCCACAATGAGGGCACACAATTTCACTATTTTTGCGATATAATTTACGTGCATCCTTCTCAGACCAACTCTCCCCACATTCAATACAAACAGGTACACCATATCCCTTTTTCAATAGATAGCGTTTGACAATAAAGGTCACCCCTATAAAAATGCTCAATAAAATAAAGCCTCTTACATAATCCGAAGCAAAAAGTGACCACCAATGCCAAGTATCCAACTGTAGGGTAGCCGCATGATGGCTTGAACTCTGTTGCCCCTTCTGCTGTGTCAAGATATAGCTAAAACCGATAACAAAAATAGTAAAGGTTGCGAATACGATACGATACGTCCATTGACTACCTGCTTTGCGTTGAACTTTTCGTTGTGCTTTCTCCGCGATTACTTGTTTGCGCTGCTGTGAGAGCTTGACATCTTGTAGCTCCTTTAATAGTTCCTCTTTAAATTGATTCATGGCGTAGCACCTCCCAATCAAAGTCACCCATTGCTGTTGCTAATTGTTTACGAGCTCGCTGTAATCTTGTGCGAATCGTTGCTTCTGGACAGTGTACAAGCTGTGCAATTTCCACTGTCGACATCTCCTCAAAATAATACAAAATCAAGACCTCTCGATAGGCAACTGATAATGTAAACAATGCCTCTACCAGCTCTTTTTTTACAGTTTTCTCTAGCATCTCCTTTTCAGGTGTCATAGCCGTTGTGCGTCCTATGATCTTTTCAAACAATGTCAGTCGTTTACTTTTCCAACTTCGTAAATAATCGTGACTTCGATTAACCGTCATTTTCACTAGATATGTACGTAAGGATGCTTCCTGACGAAACTGTCCCTGCTTCTGATAAAAGGCGATGAACACGTCCTGCACGATGTCCTCCGCCGTTGCCTTATTTTTCACATAGAGATAGGCGACCTTTAGTAAGTAATCACCGTGCTCCTCGATTATCTGTTCAATAGCCATCATTGCCCTCACCTACTTTCTAAACTACTGACGGTCACCATAATGAATGCGATTCATTTTATCAAAAAAAAATCCGTAATTTTTAAATCATTACGGATTTCTTCAAGCTAAATACCTATTTTTTGCATAGTAGAGACAACTTTGACCATTCGATCATCTAAATCGGTGCCTGTGAATCGAGGCAATCTCAGTTCATTCACGATAGCGCCATCAGACATAAAAAGGATACGCTCTGTTCTTGCGGCAATTTTTGGGTCATGGGTCACAAGCATCACCGCTGTGCCTTCACTATTGATGGAGGCTAATAAATCCATGATTTCCTGAGCAGACGTTGAATTCAATGCGCCTGTGGGTTCATCTCCAAAGATCACTTGCGGGTTGCTAATCAAGGCGCGGCAAATGCCTGCCCGTTGAAGCTGCCCACCAGAAACCTGTGTAATATCTCGCTTTGCCAAGTCTGCAATCCCCATTTTGTTCATAATCTGTAGTGCCCTTTCTGTCAAGGCCCTCACATTTTTTCGCTCATCACGCATCGCAGGTAACAGAATATTATCAAGGATATTTAAGCTTTTTAGAAAGGTCGGCTGCTGAAAGACAAAGCCCATTTTCGTTCTACGCAAATCAGCTAGTTCTTTGTCACTTAATGTCGTTAAATCCATTCCATCAAAGATGACCTGACCTTGATCAATACTGTCCATCCCGCTAAGGGCATACAACAGTGTCGATTTACCACAGCCTGATGGGCCCATAATGGAAATAAACTCTCCTTGATTGATTGCAACTGATACATCCAATAAAACGGGATGCTGTTCTTTGCCTACCTGAAACGTCTTTGCTATTTGCTCACCACTTACTATATTCATAGGTTCTACTCCTTTATATGCTCAATAATTTTTACCTTACCTGCCCTTGACGTACCAAATAGCGTAGCTAGCAGTACAACGCTTGTAAGCGCTAGTGGGCAAAAAACATAAGCTGCTAGTGGATTAATCATAAAATCAAATGATGCCGCCCCGAATGAGGCAATGACTGTACTAGTTAAATATTCACCTAACGTGTTTGCGAGCAACGTCCCCATCGAGATGGCAAGCAGTAATACAAAAATCGAACGTGCTGCATATTGTGTAGCTATATCGACATTCGTGAATCCTAATGCCTTCATAATAGCGATGGGCGCTTGATCCTTCGCAATCAGCATATTCATAAATAATAATGTCACGAGCACACACAGCAATAAGGCAATGACGAGTGCTGCACGAGCTGCCTTTTCGATGGCATGAATCGTCGTGCCAAAAGTTTGATGAATATAATCATCAATACCTGACACCTTGGCAAACGAGAAGGTTTTTGCATATTCCGCCCGTTTATCTGCAACAAGCGATGGATTAGCCATCGTACTATAGATGACACTCCACATGCTATCTGTAGACTGGTCAGAGAAAGCTGCCTTAGCAGTCTTACCGCCATTGGTAATATCTGAATAAATACCGCTGACCCTCAAATTTTTCTTCTCTCCATTCATGACCACTGCTAAACTATCGCCAACCTTTTTTTGAAGCTCCTCTGCATTGAGTACCGAAAGTGCCACTTCATTAGGAGCGACTGGAGCCTCTCCGTGTGCATATTCTAAGGGGAATATCGTATGGTCACCCAGCTCTATTTTTAGGTTTTGCGCTGTTCCGTCCTCGGCAATCGTTGTGAATTTTTTTGTTGTCAAAACAGTATAATTCTTAATGGATGTGTCATGCTCAAGCCTATCCTTCACCGCTGCCACCTGTTGTTCATTTTGCTTGCCTTGTGGGATATCAATTCGGATGTCACTGTTCCCAATACCCATATACGTAATAAAGCTTTTAGCTGCAATTGTGTTGTGTAAGTTTTGAGGGACGATAATAATAAATGTTGCCAATACTAATACTGCGAGCATTGTCGCATAAAGTGTTTTTCGTGATAATACATCCTTCATGCCAAGAAAAAGATTGATCGGTAGCCTTTTATTGGCGCTGAGGTTCAATAATTTTGCATGCTGCACTTTTCCTTGTGTTGTGCCAAAACGCATAGCCTGCGTGGCTGATAGCTTGCGAAACTGTTTGAGTACTGATCGTACATAGCTCATAATCACGAAAAATACGAGCAACAATCCCAGACCCGTGAACAACCAAATGAGTGAAACTTTGTCCGTTTCTCCCATGAACAGACGGATATTTTCTAATAGAATATCTCGAAGGAAAAAGGAACAGGCAAAACCGAGCATACAACCAATCACAGCTATAACGCCATATTTGGCTAGATACATTTTCTGAATATCTGCCACTCGTAAGCCAATTGCTTTCATCACACCGATTTCTCGATAATCCTCTTCTATTTTAGTGAGCAATGTAAATCGAATACACATAAAAGCAATAGCGACAACAAGGACACTGATGAGTAAGATAACAGCAATCATAAGGCCATCTGATATGGCATTCAGCATTTGAAAAAGCTTATAAGTAATGGTTGGTCCGTTTGCTTCTAGCCCTGCACTTGTATAGGCCTCTTCAAACTTCTTTAAATCCGCCAAATTTTTCAAACGAAACTCAATTAAATATTCAACTGTTCCCGCTTCCTGGATTGCTGCATAATCTTGTTCACTGACAAGAAAGCGTTTGGAGGAAGCCAGCATAGAGTTCATCTGTGAATCCCTTAGAAATCCAGCTATTGTAAAGGTTTGATCATGAACGATGACAGTATCCCCCAAGTCAGCGATGCCGTCCTTCCAATAGCTTACAGGTACATAAATATCACCATTTGCCACTTCAATCACATGACCATCAAGATCAAGTAAATAATCAAATTTCTCACTTTGTGTGCTGAAACCATTGTCCTGCACACTATGTGCCAAGGTGGTACCCGCAATATTGATCTTCGTGCCCTCCACATTTAGAAATTCATTCATTTGATATTCATCTACATATTTATTTTGCTCTGCAAATTCAGTCAGCCGCACTTGATCGATTTCCCCTGCATGCATCTGAAGAAAATGAGACGTTTCTGCTTGTTTCATCAGCGTGTCAATTGCACTTGTCAAATGGACAATAAGTACTGCTGATAGTGTGACAAGTAAAGCTGCTACCGCCACAAATAGCATGGTCATACCTGTAATTAGCTTGCTATTCGCCATATCATTTCGAACAATTTTCCAATACATAAGTCACCTCTTTGTATATTGTTAACCTCCATCAAACCTAACAAGACCTAAAAAACTTAGTTCGTACTGCCTTCTTCTTTATTTCCAAACATTTGCATCATATACAATAAGCTACCATTCTCCACCCCTAGCATTCGTTCAATATTAAAAATCAATGCCGGAATACGGGCAGCTCTTTCCTCATCTGTCATCAAGACGAGATCATCATCGAACACCGTATTGGTATAAGCGATAATCATTTCCATACACTCATAGGGATAAGGCGTTTGGTAAATACCTTGCTCAATGCCCTCACGAATAATGGCAGTGAGGATTGGTGGTACTTGATTGATGACCACTTGCTGTATTTTACGGTGCATCAAAGCATTTTGCGGCCTATGAACATGCTCCATCATTTCCTGTCCGCCCTGTTCATTTTGCATATTCAATGCCATGACAACGCGCAATATCCGCTCATTTACAGCTATAGTCTTGTCTGCTGCAACGTTTTTTGCCTTTGCTAGCATCGTGCTTGTATAACGCTCAATGAGCGCATCCATAATATCTTCCTTAGATTTAAAATGATAATAGAGGGTGCCTCGAGCAATGCCTACTTTTTCCAAAATATTACTCGTACTAGTGCCATCAAATCCCTTCTGTGCAAATAATTCATCCGCAGCATCTAATATTTCATTTCTACGTTCTTCCGCTTTTTTTATTTCCCTCATAAGACACCTCCTTATAATTGACCGACTGCCTGTCGATATATCTATTCTTTATACTAGCATAGGATGACTTCAGTTGGCAATAATTTCTACAAAAAAAAGAATCTGCTTTACGCAGATCCTTATTTTTGTAGTTCCTCGTTCTTCCGATATTCCAAAATATCGCCAGGCTGGCAATCCAATGCCTCACAAATAGCCTCTAATGTTGAAAAGCGGATGGCTTTGGCCTTGCCGTTTTTTAAAATCGAAAGGTTCGCCATCGTGATGCCAACTTTTTCTGAAAGCTCTGTAACACTCATTTTTCGTTTCGCCAGCATTACATCAATGTTAATGATCATTGCCATAGTATTCACCTCAAACCGTTAGATCATTTTCTGATTTGATATCGATGGCATTTTTTAGAAGCTTTTGCAGCACAGCAGCAAAGACTGCCACGACAAAGGAAGCAAAAATAATGACCATTCCAATAAGTATAAGACCTGGGGCATCGTCTACTTCCGCAGCATAGTATATCAGTGGCATGCCAACCACGTAAACACTACTAATAAGAATTGCACAATATTTGATCTTAATTAAAGCTTTCACTGACAGCTCTGAAAATGCAATGTTTTGGTCAATATAGCTTAATAGCTTGATCGTCGTAAATAGCGCAACAAAATAAGCAATAGCCGTTGCATAGACGCCAATTAAAGCAACAATGGTTAGAATGGGAGAATGCTCCACTGTATTCAAAGCAACACGAGGCACCACCCATACACATAAGGCAAGAACGGGTATACCTATTAGAAAAACAGCTATCTTTAAAAAGAGCGTTTCTCGTTTCATCTTACGCACCTCTTTTATTTATTCTCCTGTTTAATTTACCACATAATTTATCGTTTTTCAATAAATTTTTATTCCAATTCAAGATATAATAAGATATCCATTATTTGGTTTACTTTGCTTTTTATTGTGCTATAATCAATCCAACCATTGAAAAGGGGGTATTCGATGATTTATTCGCCAACCGAAAAGACGATAGAAACGACACGTTTAATACTTCGACTTTTTACGCAAGCAGATGCCCAAGAAGTAAGTGTTTTATGTAACAATTATGCGATCTATAAAAGCACATTGAGTTTACCATATCCTTATACATTAGAATGTGCATTATCGTGGATTTCCACGCATCAACAAAACTTTGAGGAAAATCGAAGTTACGAATTCGCGATAACAGACAAACAAAGTGGACAATTATATGGAGCGATAGGACTGTCAAATCAATCCCAACATCAAAGAGGAGAAATCGCTTATTGGATTGGAGAGCCCTATTGGGGTAATGGCTACGGAACAGAAGCTGCTCAAGCGATGATTGAATTTGCCTTTCAGGAGAAACAGTATCATCGTATTTATGCCCGGTATTTCCATTCCAATCCCGCCTCTGGGAAAATTATGGAGAAATGTGGCATGCGCTATGAGGGAACATTAAAGGATCATATTTATAAAAACGGTACTTTTGAAGATATTGTGTTTTATGGCTTGCTTAATCCATCACACTAGCAACACGTTTACGAAAGAGGCACTTCCCGCGTAGATATGCCTCTCTCTCTTTTAAATACCATTTCCCACATCGCAATAATGATTATAGTGCGTAATTTGGTTGCGGCCGTTACGCTTTGATTTATAGAGCGCTTCATCCGCATGCTGGATAAGCTCTTCTACTTTCTGAATTTTGCCATGATCATTCGTACTGACACCTATACTAAATTCCAACTGAACAGTTTGATTATTCACTGTTAGTGACAGTGCCGTTAAGGTTTGATACAGGTTGTCAGCCAATGTTTGCACTGATTCACCTTCCTTTACTTGACTCAACACAATGAATTCATCCCCACCAAAACGGGCAACAATGGACTCAAAGGGCTGAAAATAGTCCTGTAAAGTTTTGGCTGTATTCGTCAAAGCATCATCGCCAAATAAATGGCCATTCATGTCATTGATTTCTTTAAAATGGTCTAAATCCACCATCATCAAGGCCAATTGCTGATGATTTTCAGCCGCCTTTTCGACCATCTTTTTGGCCTGTTCATCAAAATAGCGACGATTGTAAATATTGGTCAGAGGATCAATATAGGCATTTTTTTCAAACTGCTTCTTATGATCGTTATATTCCATTTCAAACAATACATGTGAATAGTTTTCACGCTGGATTTCTAACAAAATATTTATATATTCCTTTTGTATCGCACATAATACAATTTTATTGCCTTGCTCCTCAATGAGCTTCACTAAAGAATTATAAATTAGTTGAAGTAGAGAAAGGTCATTGTTTTGTAAAGCATAATGCTTTGTCTTTTGATATAAATCGATGGCCTCACTTATACGTCCCTGTCTTTCACACAGGAAGGCATAGGCATTGAGTACCTCAAGTTGTACTTTCGAATAGGGTGGATGATGAATCGTTGCCATTAATTCTTGTAATATCGTATTGGCTTCCTCAAATTCTTCAAGCCAAATAAGTGCAACAGCTAGGTTTGTCTTCGGATGGATAATCCCTGTATAAGGCTCTTTATGCTTCATTTCAAACGCATTCGCATAATATAAACTCTTTAAGGCAAATTCCTTAGCTGTCCGATAGCTTCCCATGGATATTTCTAAGTCGCTCAGATTGTTATAGATTTTCCCCATGCTCTCCACGTGCTGGATTGCTTCAGCAATTTTTAAGCCTTTCAGCATCAACTCTTCTGATTTCTTTAAATGACCAAATGTTCCCCAATAAATGGCTGCTAAATTGTAATATTGAATTAAATCAATATCGTTGCCATGTTGAAAGGTTAACTCACGATATTGTTCAAGGACACTTATAGAAAGCTGTAAATCACCCGTTTGAAAATAACTGGCACAGCTATAACGTAATAGAAGGATAGCCTTATCATACATTTCAAGCTTAATGGCACTTTCAATTGCGGCACTACTTATTTCTATATATTCTAAAAAACGATCCGCATTATATAACTCATTAAGCGTAATCCATAGTTCTTCAAATTCTTGTGCGTTCATACCGCCCCTCCTTTTCTTCATCCTTACTTCTTTAATACTACCTTCGCCCTTAAAATATTACAATTCTTTGGACTCATTTATTTTTTTGGCATTAAGTAATTCAGCCTAATAAAGAAAATCACTGTGTATTTTTTCCTACATTCAATTAAAGGTTATTTTAACATGGTACTTTCACTATAATTTTCCCCTAAATAAAAAACAAGCCTCTTGCAAGAGACTTGTTAAGATTCTTCTATGCCTAGGATGGCTATTAATTCCTTCGCTCTATTGGCACTAAGGTGAATTTCTCCGCTACCAGCCTTTTGGAGATAAATTGAACCGCCATAGCCCTTCCACATTTCAATACGCACGCCTTCTACTTCAAATGAATATTCGGGTGGTCTTTTCATATAATTTGCGGGCTGCCAAGGGATATCCTGTAAAAACTGAGCAACCTCTTTGTTATTTTCTAGCTCAAGCATTTTTGTATTGATTGGCTCTAGTTTTTCCAGTTTAGATAATAAACCATATTTTCTGACGACCCCGTTTTCCTCCATACTGCCTGTTCCCATAGAAGTTAAAGTAATATAATCCCCCTGCTTGACAGGAAAATCATCCAGCACAGGATACCAATTGGCCTGTTCATATTTTTCAGCAAGTTGTTCTTCTGCCATATGATCAAGGTCCTCAGGAATCACCCCTTCAATAAATAAGAAAACATTCGATTCAACCTTTGCAACTGTTCCGACCATTGAAGAGCCATGTGAACTAGCCTGTAATACGATGTTATGCTCATTTTGAAAGGCTGTTGCCTGCTCAGTATAATGCGCTTGGAAATATCGTTTGGCATCAATATTGGCTACTTCTTGGTAAGCATAAAAAGTTGGATATTTTTCTTTATAGAAGGCATATAGCTTTGTTCTTGTTGTATACATTGGTAAAAGGGGCTCAAGATATGTTTCAACATACTGTTTCGGTGCTAATCCCTGAAATAGTGATTCGTATTCAGATGCTTGATAAAGCATTTCCAACTGTTCTACTTGCTTCTTGCTCTCCACCTCTAGCTCGGCCTTTGAATAATCAATCCCTAATGATTTTGCAAAATAGTAGGCGGCAACGAGCTTCTCATACGATAGATAGGCTTCCTCTTTATAAAATTCCTGCTCTTTTCCTGGCCACATTAGCCGATTAATACGTTCGAAATGCTCAAGCTGTCTTTCATGAAATAATGAGGATGTTTGCTCTGTTTCGTTTGTAAGAAGCTGCACCATCATAAACCCAACCATACAAAGTGTCAGTACAACGGTTAATAGGGTGAAACGAAAAGGCTTCCTTCTATTGATAGACTGTTGTAGTACATGTTTTTTGACTTGTTCTTTGCTTGCTGTCATATCACCAGCGACTTTGAGTAATTCCTTCTGTATTTCATTCATGTCTTAGCACCTCCCATTCCTCCTGCTTCAGATGAGGCTTTAATGCTTCTCTTGCCCGCTTCAGTCTTGTTTTCACCGTATTCTCTGCAATGCCAAGTAGCTGGGCAATATCACGAATCTTCATTTCTTCAAAATAATAAAGGATAATGGGCTCCCGATAGGTAAGTGAAAGCTTTAAAATAGCTGCCCCAATGTGAGACCGTTCCTCTGCTGCCACGAGCGCATCTCGTTGTCTATTCCCCTGAACAGGAAATATTTTTTCTTGTAATAGTAATTTCTTATAATGCCAGCTTTTTAAATAATCCTTGCTTTGATTAATCGTTAGAGTGGATAAATACGCACGCAACTTCCCACGTTCTTCATAGCCACGCTGGGAAAATTTAATAAAGACCTCTTGCACAATATCCTCAGCGGTTTGTCTGTTTTTCACATAAAAATAGGCGAGACGTAATAAATGTGCTGCATGTTCTTCGATTATTTCCTCAAGTATGCCGTCCACCTCCCCTTCTTACACTATAAACGACTTTCACTGAATGACCGTTTCATTTTTTCAACTTTTTTCCTCAAGTATCTTGACCTTGGAGCATACTCCAATGTTAGGATGAATTTAGGAGGTACTTACATGAAAATTAAACAATTCGCTGAGAAATTTCAATTAACAACGGATACCGTTCGCTATTATGAAAAAGAAGGACTCTTACAGCCGCAAAAACAAGACAATGGCTACCGTGTGTATAATGCCATGTGTGAACATACAATGAAATTTATTATCGTTTTACGTCAGCTAGGCTTTACGCTCCAAGAAATTAAACATTTACTGACTCTCGAACAAAAGCCTATTTCAACAGCATGTAATGAGGAAACGGTACAGCTATTTTCAACAAAGATTGCCCAGATTGAGCAGCAACTACAATTCTACCAGCATGCGCTTCATTCGTTACAACTGACAAAAACGTTAATGGCTGACGGACAATACGAAGAAAACCAAGAAAAAATTTCCTTACTCATAGAGGATATGTATCAAAATTTACTGGAAGGTCGTGGTTAAATGTCACTACGTAAAATCATCTCAATAGAATATATCCTTGCTTTCATCATCACTGTTTCTTTCTATGGTCATCTAAATTTTCCATGGCTTTATTTTATTGTGTTTTTATTGCTCCCAGACATCACCATGGTTGGCTATCTCATCAATACAAAAATAGGCGCTCTTTTCTATAATATGGGGCATAGTTTTGTGCTACCTGCCATATTGATGGTGATTGGTTTACTAACGACTACATCAATACCTCTGATGGCTACCCTGATTTGGCTCGCACATATTTTCTTAGATCGCGCACTTGGCTATGGTTTAAAATATGATGACGCTTTTAAGAAGACACATTTACAGCAGATTGCGTAATGAGGAGGAAAGTATGGCTAGCCATTTAACACTGCGATTTTTAGTAGAAATGGGTTAGAAAAATCTCCTAATTAAATGCTCTCTTGGGGTGGGATTACCATTATTCCTCATCGGAATATGGAGTTGCTCTCTTTAAGCTAGCTGTTCTTGTTTTATATAAAACAGGCAGAACACTAATTACAAGCATGGTCATTTTCAGTCAACTAGTCTCCTTTCTCTTGCATCAAAAAACCAGCCGCCCTGCACAAACAGGTGGCTGGTTTTAGCGAATTAAACTAATAATAGTATGTGGTTCATGTTTTATATCGTCATATTTATTGACCATATCCAACACGATAGCTCCATCCTGTGTTATAGCATACACCCAGACGGCATGAGGATTTTGTTCTACATAATCCTTCCATGTAAATACTTCTGTAATTTTCGTTTGACGAAGTTGTGCACCTTGCTCTATCAGTTCATTGAGCTGATGAATATCATGCTGTGCATCGACAAGAAGCTGTCCCCCGTACTTCCGTGAGTAATTTTTGGGGTCTGTAGAATGTAAAGCCGTTTGAAAAATATTGAGACGCCCTAATTCTGGAACAAAGTCTGCACAAACAAGGACATTATAGGCGTCCTGCTTTGTTGCTACAATTAATTGATCATATGGGGTTAAATCAACATAAAACTCAGTATGCTCGCTTAAAATATCACCTGTTTCCGTCTTAATACCATTTTGTCGAGCAGCAGATAAATCTTCCCATGCACGATCCATCATCAACACATCAATTCCGTTATTTTGCAGGGACGTTGCAAGCTGTGTTGTAAATGGAGAAGCGCCTACAATCACAATACCTTTCCCAGTGGAAGCTTGTAGATCTAATTTTTTCGCAAGCCAGCCAATGCTAAAGCCATGGGCAACCACTGTCGCAAAAACAAGTGCTAATGTGAGCGCTGTTAATAATTGTGCACTTTGAAAACCTACGTCTTGTAGTGCCGTTGTAAAGTAACCTGAAACGGTTAATGCTACAATCCCTCTCGGTGCAATCCACCCAATTAAGGCCCGTTCTTCCAATGTTAAGCCCGTATTAATGGTTGCAATCCAAATTGATAACGGTCTAACAATAAACATCATTGCTAGCACGAATAGTAGCATACGCCAATCAACGATTTGCCATAACGTATCGATGGTTAAAGACGACGTCAGCATAATAAAGACACTTGAAATTAAAATAACCGAAATATTTTCTTTAAAATGCAACAGCTCATGATGACTTGTTAAATGCATATTTGCCATCACAAGCCCCATCACTGTCACAGCCAGTAAGCCCGTCTCGTGCATGATGGCATCGCTTAGGGCAAAAACAAGTAAAATAGTAGCAAGTAACAAAGGTGATTTCAAAAACTCTGGAATTAAACCACGCTCCAAGCATTGCCCCATTACATAACCGACGACCCCTCCTAACAGGGCGGCTAAAAAGGCGGAAACAAAGAAAATGGTTAGAGATGTCCCACCTTCTAAATGATATATACCCAAAACGATCTGATACGCAAATAGCGCTAACAATGCGCCAAAAGGATCTACAACGATGCCTTCCCACTTTAAGATAGCTGCTGGTCGCTCCTTCAATTTTGCTTGTCTCAATAAAGGCAAAATAACGGTTGGACCTGTCACAATAAATAATCCACCAATGACAAAAGAGACTGGCCATGATAGCCCTGCAACAAAATGCGCGGCAGTAGAGCCTGCAATCCAAGCGATGGCTGCCCCTACTGTGGAAATACGCAATATGGACTTCTTAAAGCCACGTATTTCTCGAAAATCAAGGCTTAAACTTCCTTCAAATAATATAACGGCAACTGCCAGAGAAATAATGGTATGAAAAATAGGGCCAAATGTCTCTTTTGGAGACACTAACCCTGTAAATGGACCAATAATTAGCCCAGCGATACTCATAATGACAATGGCAGGCATGCGAAAACGCCATGCTAACCACTGTGAAAACAAACCGATAAAAATAATAAAAGGTAACTGAAATAGTAAATTGTCAAACATATGTACCACCTACAATATCCTAGGATGAATGTATATTCCCTCATTTTAGAAGGACTAAACCTGTTACCTTACATTATGTACGTATTGTGCCAAAATTATCACTTTACCTCATCATGACCATAAACGTAATCACATTATAAAGCGCTGGTGCAACCAAAGCGAAAGCTAAACATACCACTGCAGCCCATTTTGTGTTCTTAATACCACGATCATCGCCTGTCTTTAGATGATGAAAATAAGTTAATGTGAAATAAAAGCATAAAATCATAAACAGGGGGAAAATGAGTTGTTGAGCAAAGCCATGTAGAAATGTAGCCACTGAAGAAACCTCCTATTAATATCCTCTTTACATAAATATTGTAATATACCAACTCTATTTCTACCATAAAAAAAGCAGGATCCTCCACTCTGATCCTGCTCCTAATTATTTAGATGAATCTTTTTAACAATGATTCATATAGACCCACCATTAACAATCCAATTAATATTGGAATGAGGGATGTAAAACTGAAATAAAAGCCTACATCCTGATATTGTCCCGTAAAGTGAAATTGTAGCCAAGACACCTCATAAGTTTCCCCTACCCCATATAAGAAAATAGTGGTAAATAAAAATAATGCCAGACATTTTAGTCCTTGCGCTTTTTTCATAGTATCACCTCATTGTACAACGGTCATTTGTTGCGCATAGCTTAAAAGATCCTCAACTGTTAATTCTGGATTTTGCCCAACCATACTATATTGGTAGCCGTTTTCTTGCCAAGCAAGGGAACGGAAATTTTCACCATCCATAACAGTGCCTTTTTGTCCTCGAATATCTATTTCTTTTTCATTTAAAATGGGACCAATATCTGCAACACTAGCATCTGCTTTAAAAATCGTGACAAAAAAGGCTAGCTCTCCATCTAAAACATAATCGAAAGAGTATTCTGGTCGTTCCTCTATCCCTTTAACCATGGATATGTTGTCTAACGTTAGACCATTTACTTCTGGTACTAATAAAAACTTTTCAAGCTGCTGCTTTACGTCGTCCAATGAAACGGATTCAGAAGTATCCTGTCCGCTAATTTCCTGAATCGTTACATCCTTTGGTAGATCTAGTGTAAATTGTTGAGCATCTATTTTTTCACCAAAATTAATCTTAGAATATTCAGTGAGCATATGAGTCCCTGCACTATCTGTCTTCATTTTTAATGTCAGCCAAGTCTTTTTATCAATCCAAGCTTCAATATCGCCGAATAACGATTCCGTATTCTTCGTTTTTGCGACGATTTTATAGGTATCTCTACCTGCAACCTTCTCTTCTCCTGCTATCTTAATATCATGCGTATCTTTAACCATATTAAAAATAAGCTGTACCTGATCTTTAGGTGATTGCAAGCTGTCTAATTCGGGTTGTGAATAATCCATTGTGTAGGCTGTTTTTTCAGTGACATCATAGCTAATCACTTTAGCATCATTTTTGACTGTGATAACATGTTCACCATTATCGCCTGTCATTTCTATCCGTCTATTGCTATCCTTTACCCATTCCTTCACTTGAGCTTTACCACCTAGCTCTCCCATATCTAACGTATATTCGCCATAGTAAGTGAGTGGCTCTTTCGATTCTTGAAGGGCTTGGTCGATAATTTCCTGAGGTGTATAAGATGGCTCTGAATTACAGCCCACTAAACTAAATGTCATCACAGCAATTAAGCCTGCTGCTTGGCAAGATTTTTTCCAATTCATCATTCATTTACTCCTTTATAAGGTGGTAGCCAGCAAATTACCGCTGTTCCAATGTTCTCTTTAGAAAGCAGTTCGACAGTGCCACCATGTTTTTCAATAATTTGTTTTGTAATATTTAAGCCTAGTCCTGTTCCTCGTTCACCAGCCTTTGATCTCGCATAATCTGCTTGATACATAGGCTCGAATAATTTTACAATGTCCTGCTGTGGTATACCTCTTCCGTGATTTTGTACAATGATATACATACCCTCTTGCTTGTTTAAAGCCGACTTCAAGAAGTCAAAGCCCCATTTGGGATCATTTCCAGCATTGACTGCCGCTAAGCCGATTGTTGTCCCCTTTTCCCCATAACGCCATGCATTGCTTAATAAATTATCAATGACACGCTGAAGTTGTTTAGGATGCACAGCATAGAGCCCATCCACGGCACAGCAGACTTTTAATGTAAATCCTTCTTCCTCACATAAAGGTTCATAGTCAGACAAGGCCATGTCAAAAAATTCTTCTCCATCCACAGCAATGAGCTCTAATGTATAGTTCGTTGATTGAAGTAATGTAAACATCATTAAATCCTCTAGCATATGCTTCATCCGATCTGCCTTCGTAACGATGACCTGCTGATATTCTGCTTCCTGCTGTTCTGACAAGCCTTTATTTTGTAAAGATTCCGCATAGGCTTGGATGGCTGTAAGGGGTGTTTTCAAATCATGGGAAATACTTGCAATCATCATTTCTTTTTGCTGTTGTTCCGCTTTTAAAGAAGCCCGAGTCTTTTCAATTTCATCCTGCATCGCCTCAAATGTTTTGGCGAGTGCCCCAATCTCATCTTTTCTTACGCTTAGATTTGATTTAACATGCTGACCTTTCGCAAAATTACGCATTTGCTGCATCAGTTCACGTAATGGCCGATTCAATTTCCGATGAAGCAACAAGATGACAGTTAAATAAATGATAAGAAACAACAGAATCGTGCTTGCGATGACAAGCCACGAACGCTTTTCTACACCCTTTACCCAATCTGTTCGTAGTAATTGAATTTCATAGATGCCAAGCAAATCACCTTTTAGATATACAGGCTCCTTGTATGTAAAGGCGTTATATGCTTGCTGTAAATCATATAAACCATTTAACATACGCTCTTTCCCTACATAGCCCGTTAGCAAGGGGTTGGAGGAATATAAAACATAGCCAGATTTCGTATAGAGGGTAATCGCCAGCTGCTCATTGCTAAGTTCCTCTATCTCCTCAAAATCGGCATTTTTTTGATAAAGCACTGGATTGTCAACGACATCTTTTACCTGATTTAGCTCTGTCCACTTGTCAAAGTACTCCGCCACATTTTTATCTTGGTAATAAGCATTAATCCACACATAAAGGCTATAAGCTCCTACTATGGGTAATACCATTACAATAAAAAACATAATTAGTAACCACGCTTTTATTTTCATAATGGTTCACCAATAAAACGGTAGCCCTTACCCCACACAGTTTGAATGAAATTTGGGTTTTTCACAGAATCCTTGAGCTTTTCTCGCAGTGCCTTAATATGCACTGTGACAGTATGAGTGTCCTCTAACGTTGCTTGCTGCCAAATATGCTGATACAGTTCTTCTTTTGTAAAGGTTTGACTCGGATTTTTAGCTAGCAGCCTAACAAGAGCAAACTCCTTTTGAGTTAATGCAATTTCTTGTTGATAAACACATACTATTTGTCGTTGCCAATCTATTGTTAATCCATTCGCATAGGCAGTATGCTCTTCTATCACGTCTTGCTTGTGGTAGCGTCGCCATCGTCTAAGATGAGAGGCAACTCGTGCCTTTAATTCTTCTAAGCTAAATGGTTTAGCTATATAATCGTCTGCCCCCTGCAAGCCCTCCACCTTATCCGCATCTTCCTTGCGGGCACTCATCATTAGGATCGGCACATCACTCTCCCAACGGATATTTTGACAAACCGTTAACCCATCCATTTCTGGCAGCATCCAATCCACTAGCACTAAATCGAAAGGTTGCGTTTGAAAATCTGCCAGTCCCTCAAGGCCCGTAGTAGCCCATGTCACATAATAGCCTTCCTGCTCTAGCGTATCCTTCACAATGCGTCCAATTGCTGTATCATCCTCAATCAGTAGTAACTTTTCCTTCATCATTTTCCTCCTGTATTCACCTTACTACGGAAAAAACGATTTTCTCCGAACTTTACACTTTCTTTATAATTACCTTAGAGCGTATCCGCACTTTACACAAGTGGAGGAGGCTACCGATTTCACCGAAGCAGTTTTTCTTCCTGCCCGGGCTATCCGCCACTTTTGTGGGGCTATCCTTCACTTTGCCGGTTCTATCCGCTACATCCTTCATTTTTATCCTATCACCTGCTTCCATTTTCCAGCACAAAAAAAGGAATGCACTGTGATTGTGCATTCCTTAGCGAACTAGAAAAATAAACTTAAAATATAGTAAATCAATGCTGCCATGACAGCAGAGATTGGCATCGTGATGACCCATGTTGTAACGATTTTACGTGCCATCCCCCATTTAACTCCTTTAACACGGTGTGCTGTTCCGACACCCATGATGGATGAAGAAATAACATGTGTTGTAGAAACTGGTAAATGGATTAAAGTGGCTCCAAAGATAATCGATGCAGAAGCTAAATCTGCCGCTACCCCATTTACTGGGCGGATTTTCATGATTTTACCGCCAACGGTTTTGATAATTTTATAACCTCCGACAGATGTACCAAGACCCATCGCAGTTGCTGCAGCAAAACGTACCCAGAAAGGAATATCATCTCCTTGGTGTAGACCGCCCGCGATTAGCGCAAGGGTAATAATCCCCATCGCCTTCTGCGCATCATTTGTCCCGTGTGTAAAGGATTGTAAGGCTGCTGTCCCAATTTGCATTGTACGGAAGCCTTTATTCGTGCGATATAAATTCATATCTTTGAAGATGACCTTTAATAATGTCATCATCAGGAAACCAGCTGCGAATGCTAGTAATGGTGAAAAAATAAGTGCTTGAAGAATTTTAATAAACCCAGCATAGTTCAAAATATCAAATCCTGCTGCGGCAATAGCTGCCCCTGCAACAGAACCAATCAATGTATGAGAAGAACTTGATGGAATCCCAAAATACCATGTTAATAAATTCCATGTAATGGCAGATAATAGGGCTGCTAAAATAACAACAGAACCTGTAATATCGCCATCATAGGCATTTAAAGAAAATGGGTCCACAATATCTTTTGTTAAGGCTTTGGCTACCCCAACGAATGTAATCGCTCCGACGAAGTTCATTACCGCTGCCATATAAACCGCAGTACGTGGCTTTAAGGCACGGGTAGATACAGAAGTAGCAATCGCATTGGCTGTATCATGGAAGCCGTTAATAAAGTCGAACACAAGTGCGAAAATAACGACTAATATGGTGATTAATAAGATCGTATCCATTTCGTACACTCCATCTTATGCATTACGCATAATTATTGTTTCAATTGTGTTTGCTACTGTTTGACAGCTGTCCGCAATGTCTTCAAATTGCTCATAAATATCCTTGAAAACAATCAAACGCATTGGATCTTTTTCTTGGATGAATAATTGCTTCATTGAGGAACGGAAAATTTCATCACATTCACGTTCATTGTCCTTAATTTGAATAGCATGTTTACGCATTTCCACAAGCTTTTTACTATTTAACAGTTCCATGGCTTGTACCATTTCATCTGTACTCTTCGCAATATATGTGAGGAATTGGCGCATTGGATCTGTTACTTCTGTTAGATTGTACATATTGAAGTGCGCAATACAGCCTTCCATTCCATCAATTACATCATCTAATTTATTGGCTAAAGCTAAAATATCTTCACGCTCAATTGGCGTCATAAAAGATTTATTCAGCATAACAATTAGCTCATGGATTAATTTATCGCCACTTGTTTCATATTGCTTCATTGTATCTGCGATTTCTTTTAATGCATCTATATCTTGAATACGTGCATTATGAGCATAGTAAATACCCTCATTCACGTTTTTCGCGATTTTTAATAGTGACTGAAAAAATGGATCTTGCTTGTTTGAGTTGAACATCCTGTTCCTCCTGTTGAAAAAATATTGTCGATTTCTGAACCATCATAACAAAACATTTACACAATTCAACAAAATTTTAAACACTTAGCTGTTGATTTTACAAAACTGTAATATAAAATTTGCCACATTTATTTTAATGCTATTTTCCAAGTTGCAAACGTTGGAAATCAAATATTAAAAATCACGATTTTTTCTTTAAAAATGACTATTTTTTCTTTTATTTTTATAAAAATACTTGAAATAAACTTTTTTCTGCTTATTTGTTTACCTTGTGAAATGTTAAGGAATTGTAAACAAAATTTACATGAAAATGTTGGAATTTCATTGTGATTTTTTGACTTTCGCAGTACGCTATGTTAAAACGCGATGAAGAAAGATGGGAGCATATTTATGGATATTGATTTACTTTCACTCACAATATTATTACTACTTGCTTTTATCGCCTCTTTTTTAAATGCGATTGTTGGAGGTGGTGGGCTCATCTCCTTACCTGCATTAATGGCTGTTGGTTTACCTCCAAGTACAGCTATTGCCACAAATAAACTGGCCAATACCATTAGTAATGGTACAAGTATGCTAACTTTTTTACGTGCAGGTAAAGTAGACTTCAAGAAAATTGGAAAAATCCTCCCCTTTATCTTTGTAGGATCTTTACTCGGTGCCTTTACTGTCCATCTTGTATCCCCCGCTATTTTAAAACCACTTATGCTTGTTATGCTCGTCCTTGTAGCTGCTTATACAATGTTTAAAAAAGATTGGGGACAGCAATATCAAGAACGTGTACTTAGCACAGCTAAAAATTTAGCCTTTATAGGTGCATTTGCAGCTATTGGCTTTTACGATGGCTTTTTTGGACCAGGTACGGGTTCATTTTTTATTTTTATTTTATTAATGATGGGCTATGATTTCCTCCAAGCTGCTGGTAATGCGAAGGCTTTTAATTTTACCTCAAATTTAGCGGCATTAATCATGTTTTTAGTTTTAGGAGAAGTTCATTTTCTCTATGGTTTTTCAATGGGCTTTGTCATGATCTTTGGGGCAATTCTTGGATCCAAATTTGCGCTGAAGCGTGGAACGAGCATGATGCGTGTCATTTTTATTGTCATGACATGTTTATTGATTTTGAAAAATGCCTGGGATTATCTCTTCTGAGACCACCAATTTTCAGTCAATTGACAAAAAATATTAGCGTGCTATAATACTTTTGGGCTTCACCGCATTGAAGCGCAGAAGTATGTATTAGGAGGATTCACATGTTTCGAATAGAAGCAAAGAGTAACCCTCGATTTCTTGAGGCAAGCTTTATCACTATTTTAATTATTGCCATAATGGCTTATAGTATTGGCTATTTAAAGGCTACGCCACATATCCCAATTTTTCTTGTGATTGCCATTTTACTCGCTTATGGACTACTGAAAAAAATACCCTTTCGCGATCTTGAAGGTGGTATGATTGCGGGTGCTAGCGCTGGACTTGGCGCCGTTTTTATTTTCTTTTTTATCGGCATTTTAATTTCAAGCTGGATTATGGGAGGAACGATCCCAACCCTTATCTATTATGGCTTTTTAACTGTTTCGCCAAATTTTTTCTTTGCCATCGTGTTTTTAATTTGTAGTATCGTTGGTATTTCTATTGGAAGCTCCCTGACAACTGTCGCGACGGTTGGTGTGGCATTTATGGGCATTGCCGGTGCCATGGATATCTCGCTAACCATTACTGCTGGAGCGATTGTTTCTGGGGCCTTCTTTGGTGATAAAATGTCACCCTTATCCGATACAACCAATCTTGCTTCTGGTACAGTTGGTGTAGACCTTTTTGAGCATATTAAAAATATGGGCTGGACAACCATTCCTGCTTTTCTTATCTCCTTTGTAATCTATGCTATTATCTCGCCAACAGGAGCTGCTACATCCTTTGAGACTGTGGAACAATTTAAAGAAGGTTTATTGTCTACAGAACTTATTCATTGGTATACATTATTGCCAATTGTTGTTCTTGTTATCATGACTTTTTATAAGGCACCAGCAATCATTACATTGGCTGTTGTATCCATTATTGGAGTAGGCCTTGGCTCTCTACTTGACCCAGTTCCCGCTTCAGATATCTTCAAGATTCTGTTTGATGGCTATGTCTCTCAAACTGGTAATAAAGATGTAGACGCCTTGCTCACTCGTGGTGGGATGAATAGTATGCTATTTACAATCGCGCTTGTTCTACTTGCTTTAACAATGGGTGGCCTTTTATTCACATTAGGCATTATTCAAAGCATTTTAGCGAAGGTACAAAGTTTATTTAAAAGTGCTGGATCGGTTATTACCGGTGCTGCGATCACTGGCATCGGTGTCAATACATTGATCGGTGAACAGTACCTATCCATTCTATTAACTGGTGAGGCCTTTAAGGCTCAATTTGCAAAGGTTGGTCTTGCACCAAAAAACCTTTCACGCGTCATGGAGGATGCAGGTACGGTCGTCAACCCACTAGTGCCTTGGAGTGTTTGTGGTATTTTTATCGCAAGTGTCCTCGGTATTTCCACATTGGATTACCTACCGTTCACCTTCTTCTGTTTACTTGGACCAATTCTTACGATCATGTTTGGCTGGAGTGGCAAAACATTAACAAAGCTTTAACCATAACAAAAGGTAGCTGAAAAAACATCAGCTACCATTTTATTTTACTCAAAAATTTTATGGACTTCATTTTTCATCGAATTGGAAATTTGATAGCGTGTAAAGCTAGCTGTTGTAGAAAAAGCTATCATTCCAATTTGGAATCAAAATTCATGATTTTTCGCATTTCTGATGGTTGTCCTCCTTTGCTATGCTCTACTAAAGGAGATGAAATAGGATGACAACAAAAACAAAATGGAATGCTCATTTATATGATGAAAAGCATGATTTCGTGTCAAAATTGGGTACAAGCTTAGTCGATCTACTAGCGCCACAGAAAAATGAACATATTTTAGATGTGGGGTGTGGTACAGGAGATTTGGCTAATGACATATCAGCACATGGAGCTTCTGTGCTCGGAGTAGATGCCTCGGCTACGATGATTTTAGCTGCTCAGCAAAAATATCCTGCCATAAACTTTCAAACGATGGAAGCTACAGCGATGCATTTTTCTCAGCAATTTGATGCCGTTTTCTCCAATGCCGCACTTCATTGGATGAAGGAACCTGATGTAGTTATCGAAAACGTCTATGGCGCACTGAAGAACGATGGACGCTTTGTTGCTGAAATGGGTGGACAAGGCAATATTGCATCCATCGTTTGGGCCCTGCAAAAAAGTATGGAATCTTTACAATTTCCCTATATCGACCACTATTTCCCTTGGTATTTTCCAAGCATCGAGGAATATCAATCAAAATTAGAAAATGCAGGCTTTGAGGTCGAAAATATCACACTCTATAAACGTCCTACACCACTTCAAGGGCAAGATGGGCTTCGCAACTGGTTGGTCATGTTTAGTGAAAATCTTCTACAACACTTAAAGGCGGATGAGAAAGTGCAGGTTTATGCGACATGTGAGGAATTATTAAAGCCAACGTGTTTTCAACAGAATGAATGGGTCATTGATTATTATCGTCTGCGCTTTATTGCCCGTAAAAAATAGATTAAAAAAGGTTACTATTCTGTTATAGTAACCTTTTTTCCATGCTAAGAGCGAGGCAGCAATATCACAATGACACCTATTAAGCATATCCCTGCGCCAATAAAGTCTAAATGATCGGGCTTTTTGCCATCAATGCCCCACCCCCATAAAATAGACAACACGATGAATACCCCACCATAGGCTGCATAAACTCTGCCAAAGGTAGGAAAGGACTGGAATGTTGCAACAACACCGTACAGAGCAAGTGCAATACCTCCAATAATGCCCCAATAAAAAGGTTTGCCCTCTCGTAACCAAAGCCAAATTAAATAGCCCCCACCTATTTCACCAATTCCCGCAAGAATAAATAATAATATAGCGATCATACTGTAACTCTCTTTCTCGTTTTGACTCTATTATACATGTCTTACATGCCCCAATATGTAATAGTGTCCGTTATTCCGATTAAAATTAATAGGATACCTGCTGTTAGTTGAATAGCCCTTCCCATCTTCATACTTTTTCGTAGGATAAGGCGCTTGGCATCAAAGACATAGATCAACAGAAGCATGATGATAAGCGGTACAGCGGTCGCTACGCCAAAAATACTAGGTAGAAGCAATCCATAGGAAGTGCTCGCCACAAGGGGCATTAACCACACAAAGAATAAAACAAACATAGTGGGACAAAAGGCTATAGAAAAACTAGCACCCATTAAGAACGAGCCAATTTTCCCCTCTTTTACTACAGGTGGCAGCAGCAATGTTAAGCGTTGTAGAAAGGTTAATTTGAATAAACCGATTAGCACCAGCCCTGTTAGCAGCATTATCGGCCCCATAGCCTGACGAAAGATTGGAAAATAGACGGTCATCTTTGTTTCAAATGATTGTCCAAAAAGCCAAGCACAAAAGCCAAGCGCACTAAAAACAACCACTTTCCCCACAATAAAAAACATAATTTCTTGCCAATTACTGCTCTTTTGAAGTGTTCGATTTCCATAAAATGTAATGGCGCTCATATTTCCAGTTAACTGACATGGAGCAAAAGCGCCTATTAAACCAAGAAGAATGGCCATCATCAGGGCCGAATGCTCATAGCCCTGTACAACTTGCGTAAGTGGTTCACTAATCAACTGACTAATGCTGGACAATACACTATACACCTAAACACCCTCTATCTATTATTTTTACTAAAATAGTATAAAGGTACTTTATGAATAAACCGTGCAGAAAACGGCTTTACCCATACACGCTATTACACGCTACTAAAAAATCATCATAATCAGCTGAGACATACTTTGTAAGCAAGTAAGTATCTGATACAATATGAGAAAATTCTTTTACTGAATAGCTATGTAGAAGATGGTGCTGACAATCCGCTTCAATCACACTCTTAGGCAGCAAGGCAATACCAAGACCATGCTTGACGAAATGCTTGATCACCTCTGTTTGATTAATATGCATTGTTTGATGGCTGGTAAATTGCTGTAGCACCTGTTGTACTTCCTGCCAATAGGGCGCATATTCATGTGTGAGAAGTGTTTCCTGCTGTAAAAGAGTGAAAGCATCCAATTCCTTTTTAGCAATAGGAGCAATTAAATGCAATGGTTCTTGTGCGAGCATCACCGTGTGAAGCTCACGAGTTGAGGTTAATTTGGATAAGCCAATATCGATTACACCCGTAAATACCGCTTCCCCGATTTCATTGGATTTTAAAAGTTCTATCACTACCTGAGTAGTTGGCTTTCGGTGCTGGAATGCTGTGATAATAGCTGGTAATGTTGAATTTGCTATTTGCGGTGCAACGCCAAGCGTAAGCTTAGCGGTGTAGCCTTTTACGAAGGAATCCATTTGTTGTAGCCCTTCATCTAAAGCGGACAGGATTTTTTGTGCCTGCTGACGAAAATAAGCACCCTGCTGATTTAACGTCACCTGTTTGCTCTGTCGATCAAATAACGGGGTTTGCAATGCCCTTTCTAAATGCTGGATATGCTTCGTGACAGTCGATTGTGTAATAAATCGTTTTTCAGCCGTTTCTCGAAAGTTTTCAGTTTGTGCTGCCACTATAAATGTACGTAGCCACTCTGTTTCCATCGCCATCCCTCTTTCGTTTTCAACTAGTATAACGAAAAATTTATAAGTCTTGAAACCTTTTTTCATCATAAGCGTATGTATAGCTAACGATGTCAGTAGGAGGAATGAAAAATGTCTTTTTTTCATAAAGCATTAGCAAGTATTGGTATAGGTTCAGCAACAGTGGATACAAGATTGGAGAAGGATACTTATCGTGCTGGAGAGGTCATGCAGGGGGAAATTATTGTGCGAGGCGGTCAAGTTGAGCAACAGGTCGACACGATTTACCTATCCGTCAATACGACGTATATCCGTGAGTCGAATGATCACAAACATACAGAGATTGCCACACTGCAGAAGGTCAAAGTAACAGAGCCTTTCACACTGGGCGCAGGCGAGGAAAAAGTCTTCCCAATTTCATTAACATTGCCATTTGAAACACCGATTAGTGCAGGTAAAACACAGGTATGGATTCAAACGGGCCTTGATATTAAAAATGCGGTCGATCCGAGTGATAAGGATTATATTCGTGTCGAGCCAACAGCACTAGCAGGTCATATATTAGATGCGATTCGTGGATTAGGTTTCCATTTACGTGAAGCTGAATGTGAACAAGCTCCTTCACGCTTCCGAGGCTACTATCCATTTGTCCAGGAATTTGAATTTGTACCCACTGGACAATATAGAGGCCATTTAGATGAGCTTGAATTAGTTTTCCTTTCTCAATCCAACCATTCTGCAGAGATTTTCATGCAAATTGATCGCAAAGTAAAAGGCATTGGTAGCTTTTTTGCTGAAGCATTAGATATGGATGAAAGCTATGTTCGCACAACGGTTACGATGCATGACCTACCGACACTGCAAGCAAAGCTTCAGCAAATCATTTCAAAACATGCCTAATGGACTAAAAAGTAGTTGAAGCCTAACTTCAGCTACTTTTTTTATGATCAAATAGGAGGGTGAAAAGGATGACGATGAAAGCGGCATTATTTGATTTAGACGGAACATTATTAAATAGAGATGCATCTGTTGAACTCTTCATTAAGCAGCAATATGAGCGATTAAAGGGAGTACTAGGTTTCATTCCAAAAGAACAATATATCGCTCGTTTTATCCAATTAGATAAGCGGGGCTACGTTTGGAAGGACCATGTCTACCAGCAATTGGTAGAAGAATTTCACCTTGTTCATATTACGTGGGAAGAACTTCTTCAAGATTACCTAAACGAATTTAAATATAGCTGTGTCCCTTTTCCTAACCTTATCCCTATGCTAGAACAATTGAAAAGGGATCAGTTGGCTTTAGGCATGATTACGAATGGCTATGGGCATTTTCAGATGGACAATATAAAGGCATTAGCAATTGAACATTATTTTGATGTCATTTTAGTTTCTGAATGGGCAGGAATGAAAAAACCCGATCCTCAACTGTTTTTAAATGCCATCGAAAAGCTGAATGTCCTTCCTCATGAATGTGTTTTTATCGGCGACCATCCTGTGAATGATGTCAAAGGTGCTCAACATGTGGGAATGAAGGGCATTTGGAAAAAAGATAAACAATGGCAACATGTTCAAGCGGATGCCATCGTGGAGGATTTATTAGAAATACCGATATTCATTGACTCTTTCAGCCCATCATGCTAAAAAACCCATCTACCAATAAGTAGATAGGTTTTTATTCTATCTTATTTCACAGCTTGCTTTACTTTTTCCAGTACTTCTTCAGCTGTCGCTAACTGTAATGCCTCTGTTGCTAAAGACTGCATCTCTGGGACAGATAATTGCTTTAGCAAGGCCCTCGTTTTTAGAATAGACGTAGCGCTCATGGAGAACTCATCTAAGCCTAAGCCTAGCAAGAGTGGAACAGCATGCTCATCGCCAGCCATTTCTCCACACATTCCTACCCATTTCTGTTCTTGGTGGGCAGCTTTAATGACCATTTGAATTAAACGTAAAATGGCTGGATTATAGGGTTGATATAAATAGGAAACTTTTTCATTCATCCGATCTGCCGCCATTGTATATTGAATTAAATCATTTGTGCCGATGGAGAAGAAATCCACTTCTTTTGCAAAAATATCTGCCATTACGGCTGTCGAAGGAATTTCAACCATCATCCCGACCTCTATGGAAGAGCCTACTGCAATACCTCCTGCTATCAGCTTTTCCTTTTCCTCAAGCAAAATGGCTTTAGCCGCACGGAATTCTTGAATGGTCGCTATCATGGGAAACATAATTTTTAAGTTTCCGCAGACAGATGCTCGCAGTAGTGCACGCAATTGTGTGCGGAATAACTCCTGTTGGTCAAGACATAGACGAATGGCACGGTGACCAAGGAATGGATTCATTTCTTCTTGCAAAGGTAAATACGGCAGGTGCTTGTCGCCACCGATATCCAGTGTTCGAATAACAACTGGCTTGCCCTTCATACCTTCCAAGACTGTTTTATACGCTGTAAATTGTTCTTCCTCAGATGGCAAATTTTCTCGGCCCATATATAAAAACTCTGTTCGATATAAGCCAATTCCCTCTGCTCCATGACGCAATACACCATCCAAATCACTTGGCGATCCAATATTAGCCGCTAGCTCAACTTGCACGCCATCTTTAGATACGGTTTGCTCATTCACTAAAGTAGACCATTCCGCCTGCTGTACTCGATAATTTTGTGCCTTTTCCTGATAGTCTGCAATCACATCGGCACTTGGATTCACTAGGACTTGACCCGTCAAACCGTCAACAATTAAATAATCGCCATCCTGAATTGTTGTCGTAGCAATCCCTGCTCCTACGACTGCTGGGATTTCTAAGCTACGAGCCATGATGGCCGAATGGGATGTTCGCCCTCCAATATCGGTAATAAAACCGAGAACAAAGTTGCGATCTAATTGGGCTGTCTCTGAAGGAGTCAAATCATTCGCTACGATAATTACCTGTTCGTTCATATTGCTTGGATTTGGAATATGTACACCGAGTAAGTGTGCTAATATGCGATTTGTCACATCTCTAATATCTGATGCTCGTGCACTCATGTATTCGTCATCCATACCTTCAAATAATGCCACAAACATAGAGGATACTTCATGCAATGCATACTCCGCATTCACCGATTCGTCTGCAATTTTTTGATTGATGGGCCCAATTAATTCGGGATCATGAACCACTAATAAATGTGCCTCAAAAATTGCAGCTTCTTCTGCACTAAATTTTTCGAATGTTTGCTGTCGAATAATAACTAGTTCTTGTTCTGCTTTGGCAAGAGCAGCTGCTAAACGTTGTTGCTCTGCCTCGATATCATGAACAGTTGTTTTAGCGAATGTTAAATCTGGTTGGACGAAACGATATGCTTTTGCAATGGCAATGCCGTCTGAAGCGGCAATACCAGTGAGTTGTGTCATTGTGCAAGCCCCATTTCCGTGATGAGTGTCGTTAGTGCTGCTAATGCTTGCTCTTCGTCTTCCCCCTCTACAACAAGTGTAAATTGTGAACCTTGCTTTAAGGCTAATCCCATCACACCTAAGATTGATTTCAAATTAGCGGCTTTTTCTTCTGTACGTATTTCTATAGATGAAGCAAACGATGTTGCTTTTGCCACAAGCTGGCTCGCTGGTCGTGCATGAATACCTAAAGGATCGACTACTGTAAATTGTTGTGTTTTCATAATTTATTCTCCTCTTCTTGTAAGTCTGTTAAAACCATTACATTTGGATGTTTCGATAAAGCAGTTGCTGGTACGTCTTCTGTATAATCAGATGCCACTAAACGCTCTAACACCTCACGCTTAGCTTCTCCCACTGCGAGTAACAAAATGCATTTTGCACGCATAATCGATTGAATACCCATCGTGTATGCCTGTGTTGGCACTTCATCAATGGTTGAAAAGAAACGCGCATTAGCTTGACGTGTAGATTCTTCGAGTGTTACAAGATGTGTTAAAGAAGCAAATGACGTACCAGGCTCATTGAAGCCGATATGACCATTTTGACCGATACCAAGCAGTTGGAAATCTAAGGGATATTGTTGCAATAATCCTTCATAGCGAGCTGTTTCCACTAGAGGATCTACTGCTAATCCATCTGGTAAATACGATGCTAAAAATGGTTTTTGATTAAATAAATGTTTGTTCATATAATAGGCGTAGCTTTGCTTATGAGTTGCCTCAAGCCCAACATACTCATCCAAATTAAAGCTAATACATTGTGAAAAATCAATATCTGTTTTACAAATTTTAGCATATAGCGGTTCCATTGTTCCACCAGTAGCTAATCCGAACGTTGTGGCGCCATTATTTTTGGCTTCCGAAATAGTTGCTACTGCATATGAATATAAATCATCCATTGAGGAAAATCTTTTTACTTTCACCACATATCCTCCTTTGTACCCTAGAAATGAATACGCTGACCATACTGATCAATGAGCGCTTCGTTATTATTTTCCCCTAAATTACTGCTACCAAACACTGGTACACGAGCGCCCTGTGCATGCATAAGCTCAATGATTTGAGCGAATAAAGCATTTAATAAAGTCGCACCTAACACCGTTGATACAGGGGCATATTGCAATTGGTCAACGCTTAACACACCATCACCTAATGGCACATGCGTATTCAATACTTCATCTACTACTTGCTCTAAACGCTTGCCTGACGGATGGCGCGATGGCTGGTGCTGATATTCCAGTGATTGCAGTGAAATGGTCAAAGCGCCCGCTTCCTTTGCATAGATAGCCATATCAATGGGCGCTGGATTATTGGCAGAGGTCGAAATGATGATACAAACATCTCGGTCATCAAATTGCAGCTGATCCTTATAGGAGACTAAAAAAGCCTGTTTTTTTTCATTTTGTGAGGATTGCCGTGCACCCTGATGTAGCATTAACGATTCTATGTGTATCGGTTTGACAGGCACTAAGCCACCTGCTCTGTAGTAACATTCCTGTGCTAATAGCATGGAATGACCAGAGCCAAAGAGCTGAATAATGCCCCCCTTTGTAAGACGGTTAACAATTTGCTTGGCAATATGCATAAGCTGGTTGCTTTCCTGCTGTGCCATCCTTGTTAAATATCGATTTACTTGTTGAAAATAGGTATTCATGTTCTATCACCTTTTCATTTCCATCGTTTCATGCCAGATGTTTGTATACCTGCTGCATATTAGTGACTATTGTCCGCTTGAATTTACATCATATAAGACCTTGCCCGCCTTAATCGTTTGATGGAGCCTTAAATGGTTATCTAAAATCACCGCGTCCGCATCATAGCCTTGTACAAGCTGACCCTTATTACCTAGCTTCAATTGCTCGGCAGCATTAAAGCTGGACATTTTCACAAGCTCCTCCAGCGTACAATTCGTAATGTGATGCATATTCCGTACAGCCTGATCCATTTTTAAAATACTGCCTGCTAACGATCCATTTGACAAATGAGCGCCTGCTTCTGTCACATGAACTGTTTGACCGCCTAAATCATATGCTCCGTAGGGCATTCCCTTTGCGCGCATTGCATCTGTAATTAAAATAAGCCCGTCTGCTCCCTTTAAGCGATAGGCCATTTCCACCGCACCTTCATGCATATGGATAAAGTCAACAATTAGTTCTGCCTTAATCGCATCTAGCAGCAGGACACCGCCAACTACACCTGGATCTCGATGGTGGAATGGACGCATCTGGTTGTATAAGTGTGTCCCCTGTGTGGCACCTAATTGAGCCGCTTGTTGCATTTGCTCAAAGGTAGCATCCGAGTGACCAATTGAAACAATGACACCGCTAGCAGAAATACTTTGCACAGCTGCCATGCCATTCGGTTCTTCTGGTGCTAGCGTAATTTGCTTAATTTTATGGCCACTTAGTTGCTGCCATTTTGTCCATATTTCCAAATCTAGCTCAACAATATATTCAAGAGGCTGTGCCCCTGCTCGCTGCTTCGAGACAAATGGCCCTTCAATATGAATACCTAGTACCTCTGCTTCATCTGGCTGTGGCTGGAACTGTGCCACATTTTCAATAGCTCGTTCAATGTTGTCATAGCTTTGTGTCATCGTTGTAGCTAAAAAGCTTGTCGTTCCTTCTTTTAAAAGGGATTGAGCCATCATATGAAGCCCTTCATCAGAAGCATCCATCGTATCCATTTGAGCGGATCCATGAATGTGCATATCAATAAATCCTGGCAATAAAAATTTCCCTGAACCATCAAGCTGTTCGACATCGTGGATATCAAGCTGAGGAGCAATTTGCGCAATTTTACCATCCTTCATCCATACATCTACCTGTTCATCTCGTCCATTGCCATTCACTACTGTGATATTTCGAATGAGTAAACTCAAGAAAAACATCTCCTTCTTGAACAAGGGCTGTCGAAAAGGCATCCGTGTGCAATAGCTCATTGCCTCTGTATACCTTCGCTAACAGCCCCATTAGTTGTTACTTCTTCATTGTAATAATATTCGTTGAGCCTGCTCGTTGATAGCCAGTCTTTTCAAGTGTAATCGCTTGCCCCATTAAGCTTGTGAAGACAACTGGTGTGATGACAGAAGGTACTTGCCCTTCAATCTGTACAAGGTCTGCTTTTAATAACGCATCCCCACGCTTAACTTGTTGACCATCTGTAACGAACAGATCAAAACCATCACCATTTAGTTTGACCGTATCTAAGCCAACATGAATTAATACTTCAATGCCCGTATCAGATTTTAAGCCGATTGCATGCTTTGTTGGGAACACCATCACTACTTGACCATCGAATGGTGCATAGACTGTTCCATCTGTTGGCCGAATCCCGAAACCTGGGCCCATCAAGCCTGCTGAAAATGCCTCATCAGGCACTTCTGTTAAAGGTAATAAATCGCCAGTCATTGGCATTTCGAAATCACGGAATGTCATCGTGTCTGTCTCCACTGTTTCTTCTAGGACAGGCTGTGCTGTTGGAAGTCCTGCATTGGCTGGTGCTGGATTGCCTTTTTTCAAACGTTCTTTTATGGCTTCAGCTAAAAACTCAACAGATGTCCCAATGATTACTTGGACATTGGTTTTACTGATACGCATAACACCTCTTGCACCTGTTTGCTTCAATGTTTTTTCATCGACGCTAGCAGAATCCTGTACTAATAATCGTAGGCGAGTTGTACAATAATCCACTTGCTTAATATTGTCTTTTCCACCTAATGCTTCAATTGTATAATATGCACGTAAATCGACATCATCAGCAATAGCATTTACTTCGCCATCCTCATCCTCATCGTCTTCACGTCCAGGTGTTTTTAAGTCTAATTTTTTGATTAAGAAATAGAATACTACAAAGTAAATCGCCCCAAAGCCTAAACCTAAAGGTAATAAGAGCCATGGTTTATCTGCCAGACCAAGGTTGAGTAAGTAGTCAATTAAGCCTGCGGAGAAGCCAAAGCCGTCACGGAATCCAACAAGATAGGCCACAGCCAACGAAATACCTGTTAATACAGCATGGATACCATAAAGAACTGGAGATAAGAACATAAAGGAAAATTCAATAGGCTCTGTAACACCCGTTAAAAAGGCTGTTAAAGCGATGGAAACGAACATCCCTCCAACGATTGGGCGCTTTTCCTTTTTCGCTGCAAAATACATTGCTAGACAGGCTGCTGGTAAGCCAAACATCATGATTGGGAAGAAACCAGCTTGGAAATGTCCAGCTGATGTGTCTCCTGCTAGGAAGCGGTTGATATCCCCTTTCACGATTTCGCCTGCAGCATTTGTAAATTCACCGAAATCAAACCAAATAATTGTATTGATTACATGGTGGAGACCCACTGGAATTAATAGACGGTTGAAGAAGCCATACATCCCTACGCCAAGTGATCCTGCACCAATCATCCAATTGCCGACAGCATCAATGCCACCCTGAATTGGTCCCCAAACGATCGCTAAAATACTACCTAAAATTGCCATGGTAATGGACGTAATAATTGGTACAAAACGCCGTCCACCGAAGAATGATAACCATTCTGGAAATTTCACATTATAATATTTGTTATATAATAAGCCTGCCGTAATACCGGCAATAATACCACCAAACACACCCATATTTAATTCTTCGTTAACAGTCCCTAAAACGGCGACTAAAACAAGATGCGCAATCGCACCTGCTAGAGCTGCGCCGCCACTACTATCATGTGCAAACCCCATCGCAATACCGATCGCAAAAATAATTGGTAAATTCCCTAGTATGGCATTACCAGAAGCGGCCATAATACTAGCAATGTACTGGATGGCTTCATTCGGTACAGCCCCAAGCATATCCGCTGAACCTAAACGCAATAGTAATGCTGCTGCTGGTAAAGTTGCGATTGGAAACATGAGCGACTTACCGATTTTTTGTAAGAAAGCAAACATTCATTATCCCCCTTTGGTATAGTTGTCTAGACCACTTTAGTAAAAAAAAAAGCGTTTTCACTAAGTTGCTATTATTATAGGCGCAATTCAAAAAAAAATAAATACTTTTTTAATATTTCGTGATGTTAAACAAAAAAACCGCACCCTAATCCGAAATTAGGGCACAGTTCTTCTATAGCTTATGCCGTGACATCACGTTTCATAAAGGTTGAATAACTAATGACAAGGAAAACTACTGCATAAATAGCAAGTACTGTTAAAGAGAAGGGCAACGTCACATCGGCAATCATGGAGCCACCACCATGCTCATACTGTGTTAAATCAGAATGTGTGAGCCAAATATATTTGACGATGTCGTAGCGGCTTAAGAACATAACTATCATGCCGCCTGTAAAAGAAAGGAACATCGTTAAACCGATTGCTAATGAGCTTGAACGGAATACTGAGCCAATCAAAAAGGCAAATAATGTAGACATCACAAAATCGCCACCAGATAATAGGTAATGATAAGCTAAATCGCTCCATACAGCCTTTTCAACGACCTGTCCATTGACCATTTCTAATTCCACACCTGTTCCCATGCCGAACAAGACTAAGCCGATAAGGGCACTTACCACAACATTGACCACATACAATAACAAACCAAAAAGGAATGTTGTCAGTAATTTAGACGTTAACACTTTGGCACGGGACATTGGACGCGTTAACAGCATTTTAATCGTCCCTGTTGAAAATTCGCTCGATACAATACTAGCTGCGGTAATGACTGTAAATAAAGTGACAAGCGTTAGCATACCGCTTGTAAAGGACATAAAGCTTGCAAGACTACTATCTTTTTGACTTGGTGCATCATTCGCTAAACGATATTCAGAAATAGCCATCTGCTCTTGAAAGTAAGCTTTATCTTCCTCCGTTAAATCTTCACCTGCTAGCGTCTCTTTATAGGATTGAATGGCCTCCTGCTCTATGTCTTTCCAGGAGCCTTCCGTCGGGGATTTTACTTCATAATATTTGGTGATTCCAGCAGGAACAAGAATGACAAGAATCAGCATGGCCACCATTGCCCATGTTCCTTTTTTATGCCATAATTTCATCCACTCATTTTGAATTAGCTTCAGCAATTTGTCCGCCTCCAGTCATTTCTAAGAATTGATCCTCTAACGTTTTTTGATGTGGCTGTACGGCAAATAATTGAATACCTGCTTGGACTAGTTGTGTAGTCATAGCCGGGACATCCTCTTTCTTCATTTCCACCACATAGCCTTGATTCTCTGCTACAAAGTTAAAGTTACGCTGTTCCAGATAAGCAGACACCTGCTCTTTTGGCTGTGCCTCCACATAATAAAACGATGAGCTTTCATTGTGAATATCGCGCAGATCAATCAGCTGCCCATTTTGAATCACGGCCACTCGATCACACATCAATTCAATTTCTGATAGTAAGTGACTTGAGACAAAGACGGATACGCCCTCTTCTGAAGCAATCTTACGCAGGTACATACGAAACTCACGAATACCAGCAGGGTCTAAGCCATTCGTCGGCTCATCTAAAATTAAAAATTTCGGTCTGTGCAATAACGCCTGGGCTAATCCTAGTCGCTGTCTCATACCAAGTGAATACGTAGAGACCTTTTCATGTATACGATTTTCGAGCCCAACCTGTTGAATGACCTCCTGAATTCGTTCCTTCGTTACATTTTTATGCATACGTGCAAAATGTAGTAAATTTTTATAGCCTGACATAAATTTATACATTTCTGGATTTTCAACAATCACACCAACTTTACTAATGGCTTCCTCATAATGCTCCTTCAGTGAAAGCCCGTCGATGATGACATTGCCCTCTGTTGGATGCATAAGCCCTGTCATCATTCGGATCGTTGTCGTTTTCCCCGCTCCATTCGGTCCTAAAAACCCTGTAATTTGACCTGGATATAAATCAATGTTTAACTGTTGAATTAATTGCTTTCCTCGAATAGTTTTCGATAAATTTTGCAATTGTACAATTGGTTCTGTCATATTTTTCACCCTTTCTAATCTATTTCGCCTGAGCATTATGCAGTCTGGCACGACAACATTGCTTTATTGACGATTCATTCTTCACCTTTAGCTGTCAATATTTTTTACTGAAGGCCGATAAAATCCTTTCATCCACTCAACTGCATCCTTATTAGCCACATCGCGTAATGTTTCCACGTTCTCATAGGCCATGATTGATCCTGCCTGCAATAAAATAATTTGATCTAAAATAGGCTCTACCTCATATAATTCATGTGTGGATAGCAAGATCGTTTGATTTTCGATGTCCGTAAATTGAATTAAGCCTTTAATCAGCTGCTCTCTCACAATAGGGTCTAGCCCAGCAAATGGTTCATCCATGATATAATAAGGAACCTCTCGCCCAAGGGTTGCAGCCATTTTCATACGACCACGATTCCCCTTTGATAATTGGCGTAGCTTTGTGCGTGTATCTACTTGTAAAAATTGTGCGACGATACAGGCCTTATCATAGGAAAAATCTTCAAACTGCGAAGCATAATGCTGGAAAAGCTGTTCACCCGTGTAGTACTCAAAAAATAAATCTGTATCTGGTAAATAAGCAATTTTGTCAGCACTTCTACGTGTGAGTGGCTCACCCTCTAATGTGATTTCACCAGCAGTGGGTCGCAGTAAACCAGCTAAAACTTTCATAAGCGTAGATTTACCACTACCATTTTCCCCAACTAGTCCAATGATTTGTCCAATTGGAAAGGAAAAGGATAGATCCTGTAAAACTGGCTTTTTCTTATATTGAAAAGATACATTTAATAGCTGTAACATCCCTTCACCTCACGCTTTATTTTTCAAAACCACCAGCATCTCTTCCTTTGAAAAGCCTAATGCCTCAATTGATGTTAAAAAATTTTCAGCCAGCTGATTTTTCATCTCTTCCCGCAATAACTCAATGCGCTCCTCATTGCTCGTAATAAATGTACCCTGTCCTCGTTTGGTTTCCGTTATATTCATTGCCTCTAACTCCTTGTATACACGTTGCACCGTATTGACATTGACACCTGTTTCTACTGCATATTCTCGAACGGAGGGAAGTCGATCACCTAGCTGCAACTTCCCCTTCAAAATGTCTCCACAAATTCGATCGACAAGCTGGCTATAAATGGGTTTGTCACGCGAAAAATCCATCGTCATCGTAAAACCACCCTTTCAAGCCACTTCGATGCTGCTAAAAACAGCAGTAGTAGTAATAACGTAATGGCTACTTCCTCAACGACATAAATCGAGCCAAGCATCCATTCCATCGTCATTTCTTTCCCTGTTGGTAGATATTGTTCGATGCTTTGAAGCGAAATCTCTCCATGGAGGAAGATCGTTCGATACAGCTGACTCTCCGTTACCCGCACCCAACTAGCTGTGGTTACATAAAACGCAATCATTGTCAGCACAATCGAAAAACGTCCTATTATACGCTTTAATTGCAAATAAAAAGCTAAAAAGAATAAAAGAACGATAAATAGCATTAATTGTAAAATTGTCAATATAATAACAACTATTACCAAAACCAATAAAATTTGTCCAACGCTGGCAATCAACTCATCCTTAATATTGAAAATGGCTATACTCGTAAAAAGGATCGTGAAGAGGACATAACCTACTAGTGAGCAAACCAATTTTGCGCCGATAAGCTTTGTGATGGAGCTTGTTGAATGGAGCCAGCTCTCCTTTGCTTTAATGTCCAATCGCATCGATGCCAAAAATTGTAAAACAGAATAAAATCCGCCTAGAAAAAGGACGAGCATCGTAAATACAAACTCTAGCTGATTTTCCTGTGCAAAAAGATCAACAAACCGATGTAACACATAGGGAACGATCCAAGATAGCATAAGTCCCATAAATATCCCTACTAGAAACCATGAGCGATAAAGTACCCACTCTTTTTTTAAAAGTCCCGTAAAGCTTTTCAATCACAACACCTCGTGTCATAGTGTACTAGTCACATATTACACTATGACTTTTTTGTTGGCAAGTGGCAAATACAAGAAAAGGGAAATTTAGTTTGCTCAACAATTATGCTTATTCTCAAAGAAGGTATTCACCTATTAAATACAGAATATATGGATAGCACGCTAACACTAAGCGTAAGGTGGTACTTGAATGGATAAAAGAGTTGTCTTTGATTTTGAAATTGAATTTACCAATGGTGGTGGCATACAAGGGCAGGATTTTCGCCTTGATATTGATGGAGATGACATATCGGACGAAGAGCTAGCTAAGTATATTGTGGAAGATATGAGGTTGCTCATGGTTGGTAAGGTAACGATCCTAAATAAGAAAATTATGAATGAAAAACATAAGCGAAATCCTCTTGATGAAGGAGAAAGGACATGAAGCTCGTTGGAAGCGATACTATTTGATTTAGATGATACCTTACTTAATCGAGATCATGCTGTCGATAACCTGTTTTATATTATTTTGGAAAAATACTATGGTGCTATTCAGGATACGCTGAAAATGGACATGCTGCAAAAATTTAAGGAGTACGATAAAAGAGACTATGGGTTTGCGGATAAAACCAATGTATTATCATCGTTTTTTGATGCGTTTCCATCAACCTTTCAATTGCCTCGCCATAACATGCAAGAATTTTGGGATCAGCAGTTTCCTTATTGCTTTTCTATCGATCAACATACGTTGAAGGTTCTCCAATTGATTAAGAAGCAAGTACAAGTTGGCATCATCACAAACGGCTCTACACAGCGACAAAGGGCTAAAATCACACATACAGGTTTAGCTAGCTATTTTGATGTTATCCTTATTTCTGAGGAAGTAGGATTAACTAAGCCTGACAAACGCATATTTGAATTAGCTCTACATCAGCTCCAAGTTCAGCCAAATGAAGCCTTATTCGTTGGGGATGACTTAGCAAAAGATATCGCTGGTTGTCAGCAAGCAAGGATGAAAGGCATATGGTTCAATCCTCATCGCCTCATGAATCCTACTGACATTACACCGGATGCCGTGATTCATTCATTTGATCAATTAATAAAAGGAAGAGCCCTGTTAAACTAGGACTCTTCCTTTGACTGTTACACCATTTTCCCTACTACTTTTACCTTTAATCTTGTTGCATTTTCTGGATGATAAGCGAGAGGTGTTTCTTCTACTTCCACTAGCTCAATCGTATCCTCAAGAGCACCTGCTAATACGGCTTGTTTCACAGCCTTGTTTTGTGCATCTTTTAATGATTCCTCACGCGATTCTTTGGAATAAATATAAATCTGCTCATATTGACCACTAATTTGTGCAATCGAGGCACCGATGGCATTCGCTACACCACCGTACTCAGATTTTACAATTGTGGAAACGCCTCGAATCTTGTCTGGCACAATGATTCCACCACCTCCTACTAAGACTAGTGACACATCCTCTGAGGAAGTTTTCATCTTATCAATCGCCTGCTCCAGTAATGAAGAAATTTCTTCTTGAACAGATTTGGCAAATGCTTCATCAATATGTGCAACTAACGTGCAATCGCCTACCTCTGCTAAGCCTAAACGGACAGCGATATCTGTTGTCGTTAAGGTCGAGCCACCGAAAACAAGGGCCTCCTCACTGATTTTATAGCCTACACTATCCGGCCCAACTGTAATTTTGTCACCATTCACTCGAACAATACTCCCCCCGCCAAGTCCGACTGAAATAATATCTGGCATCCTAAAGTTTGTCCGAATGTCTCCCACTTCAACTGCGACCGAGGATTCTCGCGGGAAACCATCCTGTAATACACCGATATCTGAAGTGGTACCCCCAACGTCCAATACCATTGTGTTTTGAATTTGGGATAAATACGATGCTCCACGGATACTATTGGTTGGTCCACAGGCAATTGTTAAAATTGGAAATTGCTTGGCGTAATCGATAGACATTAATGTACCGTCATTCTGGCATAGATAAACCTCTACATCAAAAATGCCTTCTGCTTGTAACGCCTGTATAAAGCCCTGTGTTGTTGTCTCAATCACCTTACATAATGCAGCATTCAGAATCGTAGCATTTTCACGTTCAATTAACCCGACGGAACCTATTATTGAGGAGCAGGAAATTGGGAATTCCTCGCCATAGACTTCTTGAATCCATTCACGAACCTGCAATTCTTGATCATTTTTAATAGAGGAAAAGACACCAACAATTGCAATGGATTCCACTTGACCACGCCATTCCTCTAGTAGTTTTGTAATTTCCTGTTGATCGAGCGCACTTAATAATTGGCCGTCATATTCATAACCACCACGGGCAATGGCATAATGACCAGATAATTCATCAACCATATCCGCTGGCCAAGCTGTATAAGGGAGTACGGAAGCCGTCGCTGGATAACCTAGTCGAATGACGCCCACCTTTGCAAGCTTTTTACGTTCCACAATGGCATTGGTACATTGTGTTGTCCCTAACATCGCATGGGTAATTTTTGCTTTATCGATATTTGCACCCTCTAGTAATTGTTGTAAAGACTTTTCAATTCCCGTTTTAATATCTAAGCTTGTTGGTGATTTCACACTGTAAATAAGCTGACTATTATGGTCTAAAAGGATGGCATCTGTGTTTGTTCCACCTACATCGATTCCAATTTTATACATGCTCTGCTACCTCCTTTTTCACCAATTCCTCAATTGGCGTATACTCATATTCATAGCCAAAGTATTTGGGTCCAGCTGTTTCAATACCCTTTGCTGTACGCCATTTTTCATGTGCTGGTAAGCCAATCACACGCACACGTTTACCATATTTTAAGCTCTCTGTTGTAACAGGCAATAAGGTTTCATAATCTACTAAACAAATTAAGTCTGGTGTCATGGCTATAACTTGCTCGTTTTTCTCAGCTAATAAGTTTTCATTTTGGAAATGAACCTTCATTTGATCATTTTTATAAGATTCAATACCTTCAAGATTCATTTTACCTAGGTTAAAGCCACCTTTCGTTTCACGAATAACATCCACTATCTTTCCTTGGAAAAGCTCATATCCTTCCACAAGCTTTAAAAGGCTTTGTAGCTTATCATTCACCTCTTGATCTTTCGAGGCAATAATTTCACCGATTTTTTCAGAAAGTGTCACTATATGATGAACACCGCTTTGTTTAATTTGTGCACCCGTTGTTGGGTAGAGGCTCACTAATGAACTAGCACCCATTTCTACTGTTGCTGTTCGGGCGATACGCTCGGTCCATTTATTATCAATCGTTTCAAAAATACCTATATTCCCTTTTTCATCGGTGATGGCCATTGGCGTTGCTGAAATCCCATCTAAGTGGAATGTCACCATTTGTAATTCTGGAAATGCACGCCCCATGCCATCACAATCAATCAATGGTAAGCCAAGCTGTGCAGCTACTACAATAGGAATCATCGAATTGACCCCACCTGCTTCCATTGGATAGGTACCTGCAATTTTTTCTTTACCCAAATATTGCGCGAGCTTTTGGAAAACCTTAACAAACTCATCGCCACGTGGGAATTTTTCTACTAAAACCGATGGCGCCCCCATCATTGCGGCTGGAATGAAAAATTCATCATCTGCAATTTCATCCACTGAATACAACTTTACAGGGCCATTTTTTTCGATGGCAGAAAGCGCCATTAATTTTCCAATATAGGGATCTCCTCCCCCACCTGTTCCTAGAAATGCTGCCCCAATGGCAATATGTTCAATAGCTACTTGATCTAAATATCTCATCTATGTTCCTCCAATATGACCGTTTTTTGTACAGATACACGATACCCAACATAATAAATCACGAATGAAATAATGATGCCAATCATCGGTTGGTTTGGTAGTGCTGGCAATGCAGGGAATAAGGAGAATACCACTGGCATACAGGCAATGACAGCTCCTACTAGCCAAGAAAATACACCTAATCGATTAACCCCTTCCACTTCATGCCAGCTATCTGCTTTGCCTTTAAGAATGACCCAGTAGGAAGCAATCATCACCCCTGCAACAGGCGGAATCATCGCCGATAAAATTGACATGATGGGTGTAAAATAATTTAAAATCCCTACAACGGCTAGGATTGTGCCAATTGTACCCGCCACACCTATGGCTAATCGTTCTTTGTTTTTCGCAACATCAAATACATTAATTAAGGCAATTCCACCTGAAATTGCATTGACCAAGTTGGTTTTCCATGTTGCTAAAATCAGACCCACTCCACCAATAAAGGGTGTTGCGATATGCAGAAAGACTGCTGTAATATCACTTGTTTGATAGGCAATCGTTAAGACAGCTCCCACAGCTATCATTAGCACTCCTGCGGGAATAATCCCTAATGTAGCGGCTTTGAAAACGTCTGAACGTTTTTTGGAAAATTGCGAATAATCGCCCGCTATAACAGCCCCTAATGCAAAGGACCCAATCGTTACAGCTAAACCATCCATAAAGCTCATATTGCCCTGTGGCTGATAATCCCGAACAAGCTGTAGTTGCTCACCAGTTAATATTTGACCTAAACCATACAGGCAAATGATGACGAGCAATGGTACGGCGATATAGCTTAAAATACGCAACACCTTCATCCCATAAAGTGCGGATACGACCATGACCATACCACTAATGAAGGAAGCGACTGGAATGGGTATAATCAAATGATAGATTGCTAATAAGTTTGCTAAGGCTACGCCACACACATTGGCCTGAATGCCAAACCACCCTAAGCAAGCAATAGCTAAGATAATGGATAATATTGTACGAGAGCCCTTTTTACCAAACACCTGTCCTGCTATATGGACAGTGGGCTTTCCTAAATCACTGCTTTGCATGCCTTGCAAGATCATGATGATCACGACAATAGCATAGCCTACAAAAGCAACAGCCAGTGCCTTTGATAAACTCATATTGGTAATCAGTGCGTTACCTACTAATAAACTGGGAATACAAATCATGGCACCCGCCCAAATAATGCCTAAGCTATACCAAGATTGACCTTTATTTTCATTTTGCATGTGACTCCCTCCTTATTTGGTGATGGATTAATGTTTTTAATTATAGAAGATAGGTAAGAGTCGAGTCTTTTGCGCAAATGAAAAAAATAATCTGAAATTTTGTTCAAAACGACAAAATTTCAGATTATTCTAATCATTAATCAATCGATATAGCATGCAAGCCATATAGGCATCATAAAATTCCGAATACACGGTAACATCTGTGCCAATCAGCTCACTAATTTTTTTGATGCGGTATTTCACCGTGTTTTTATGGATATAGAGGAGCTCTGCACAGCGCTCCACACTAGCATTTGCATCTAATAAAAAGGTTATCAATGTCTGCAAGGAATCATGGTCACGTAAAATGGGTTCAATTACAGACAAATATTCTTCAATCATTTCTTCGCCCTGCTTACTGACATCGATTGCCCTTTTCATGGAGCGCACTTCCGCTGCAGTAAACAATTTCCGCATCGGATAGATCGTATGGGCTTTGTCCCCCACCTGATTGACCAATTGATACATTTGACGAACAGACTTTGTATTTCTCATTTTAGGTGCATAAACAATTTCTGCGATTTGGGCATCATACTGAGTCGTTTCACTATATTCAATGGCAATTTCAAACTCATGATGCTTATAAAAGCAATTGCCTACCAGTACAATCATACAATGGTCAATGCATTGGATGACTCTTGTTTGATAATATTTGGACAGTTGCTCTTCTAATTCATCGCGAATTCTTCTTTCTTCTGCTAACTCATGGATGTAGATAAGCCACATCATTTGAATCGCGGAAACATCAATATGAAGGAGATTGGCTAATCTTCTCATTTTCTCCCCCTCATCATTGATAATAGCTTTAACTAAGGCATATTCACTAACCTCATCATGCTTGTCTCCCCATAAATTTAGAGCTACTTGCACAACCTCACTTACTTTTTCAATTGTCTTAGCAGGTAATTTTGTATTTTCTTTAATCAGAAATAAAAATAGCGGCTCGCCATTTTTTTGGTGTACTCTTTTATAGTCTACGACACAGGCGACATCACTTCTTAGTAGCTCAAGCTTGCCTGCTTCACTCTGAAAATTGGATCGGGAGCATTGTTCAATGACATTCGCTACATCTAATGATGAATTTCGTGGCCACATCACTTGGTTCACAATCTCAAAATGACTATTGGTGAGCACAATATTAGCCTTCAAACGATCTGAAAGCATTTTTAGTGTAATTTCAACACTTCTTAAATGCTCAGGTAGTAACGATACCTTTTCTAATGTCTCTTTGACAAAATGATCATTAACGCCCTGATTACTAACAATCGCTTCCATAACCTCATAAATAACCTCGTTATAGCGCAGTGAATAATCATTTCGCGGCATACAAATGATAATAAAGCCTTGTGCCTCCGCTAACGTAAGCACTTCCTGTGGAATATCAGGCAATACAATGCCGACATAATATAAAATAAGCCCCAGCTCTCCTAAATCATGTAAATGCTGAATCGTTTCACATTGCTGCTCCACACTATCTCGAATGGAGTAAAAGGAGCTAATGACAAGCTCCTCTGCATACCATTCCTCCTGTACACGGTTAATAATTTTCGAATAAAAATCAACATTCGATACCTCTAATACAGATAGAGATGATACGGTACGATGCAGATTATCTCGCCCTGTTAACACCTCTGCCCCTCGAAAAGATGGCAATTGTAATAATTCATTGACCGTTACCCCATGTTCCACCACCACTTTTCTTTACAACTCTTTTGAAGAAGAATACCATATCCCCTACTATCTTTCAAAATACAGTTTCTCTCTATTTAAACTGGTAGCTTGTTAGTGTTAAAATAGTAATTAAATGGATAAGATGAGAGAGGAAAATGAGGATGTCTAATCAGACAAAAAAAGAGACAACCGTTGGTACAAAAATCCGACATAGTCTACAGGCAGATTGTCAAAGCTGTTTTGGCTTGTGCTGTACCGCTTTAAATATTTTGGCTTCTAGTGATTTTGCGATCAATAAACCCGCAGGCACGCCATGTCCTAATTTGCAGGATAACTATAGCTGTCACATACATAGTCAGCTACGAGAGACTGGTTTTAAGGGCTGTACCGTTTTTGATTGCCTAGGCGCAGGTCAACAAGTTTCGCAGGTGACATTTCATGGACAGGATTGGCGACAATCTCGTGAGCATGCTGACAAGATGTTTCGTGTTTTTCCCATAATGGAACAGCTTTACGAAATGATTGCGTATGTGGCGGAGGCTTTGTCCTATCAGGTGGATCATATGCTTTATGAACAGCTTCTTGCTCAATTGAAACACTTACAGCAGATCATAGCTCAGGATGCAGATACCTTATTAGCCTTGGAAATGGTAGCTATTCGTATGCCGATCAATGCCCTATTGCTCCAAACTAGCGAACAAATTCGCCAGCACAGTGTGAAGGGAAAGGCTTCTAGAAACTTGAATCAGCGTGGGGCTGATTGGATGGGCAAAAATTTAAAAGGCAAGGATTTACGAGCGACTGATCTAAGGGGGGGTTATTTAATCGCAGCAAATCTTCAAGATGCGAATTTACAAGGAGTAGATTTCATCGGAGCTGATTTACGAGATGCCAATTTACGCGGTGCTGATCTTTCAACAAGTCTGTTTCTAACCCAAATGCAAATCAATGCCGCACAAGGAGATCGTTCGACTAAATTACCTTCCTATATAAAACGACCTGCTCATTGGCAATAAAAAAGGTAGATGGCGTTCTACGCTCATCTACCTTTTTCTTTAGGCTTGTTTCTTTTTATATAGCACAGTAGCCGCCACTAACACAAGTAAAATAGACTGCCCTATGATTGTTTCCACTGTTGGATAGAAGCCAATCAAGCTAATAACAGGTAAGCCATCAACAATCGTTGTGGACAGATTATCTGTCAGCTGCAAAGTATGCAAACTGACCCCAATAATTTTAAAGGCTAGCACGTAAATTAAAATGGTTGCTACTGCAAAAAATTTGTGAATTGGAATTTTACCACTTGCTTTAAATAACACGACTGCAACTACAGCAAGAATGAGTAGTGCTACCACAATCCCAAGAATAAACTGTGACGTTTCCATTTTTGGTGCAATCCCTGCATAAAAGACAAGTGTTTCTGCACCTTCACGGAAGACCGATAAAAAGCTAATCATAGCCATCGCAAAAATAGAGCCACTCGAAATGGCATTACCCATTTGTTTGGAAATATAGCGATTCCAGCTGACCACGCTTGATTTGCTATGTAGCCAGATACCAACACCAATCATCATCGCTGCAGCAACTAGCCCTACATACCCTTCCATTAACTCGCGATTCGTATCAATCGTTGCCGAATTTAAAATCGTCGACATAAGAATGGCTGCAATAGCAGACAATAGAACACCGACAAACGCGCCGACATAAATCCATTTGCGCATCTTGATCTGCCCTGACTTATTGAGGAATGACACTAAGGCTAAAATAATCAGTAATGCCTCTAGCCCTTCGCGTAATAAAATTAACGCAGCGTCCCAAATTGTGTAATCGGAATCCCCTTGAATCAGTTCAATCTCAGTGCGGAATGTATTTAATTGTTTGGTAATTGCTTGCTGATCGACGTTGGATTTTAATAAATCACTCGCGATCATCGGCATATCACTTTCAATTTTCGTATAAAGACTACCATTACGTGTGGAGATTTCAATTTCTACACTTGGCCAAATGGTAATAAACTCACGTATTTTATCTGAAGCTGCCTGGTAATCACCTGCATCCAAAAAATCATTGGCCTCATCTATATAGGCAATTAATGTAGCTAAAGAATACTCTCCCTCTACCACGTCGGCTGTTTCTTTGCCAGCTACAAAATCCTCAATCGTTTGCTTTAAATCAGCAAATTGAGATTGCATAAGCGCTACATCAGGCTCCTCAGCAGAAATAGAGATACGAAGAAATGCCATTTGTGTTTCGATTTGCCCATACATTGCGATACTTTGTTCACGCACAGGTCGCTCATTTTTATTCCATTTACTATTAAAATCTTTGTAGGCTTCATCAATGGCCTGAATATCACCACTTGCTAAAGCTTTTTCAAAGTCTGCCATTATCGGCTTAAATTTTTGCCCAAATTCTGCTCGCTGTGCCGCTTCATCCACTGGATTTTCAAGCTTTTCTAATGCACGCAATGCATTTGATAGTGCTGATAGCGCCTCTAAACGCTCATTCTTGGACGTTGCCTCAGTAGCCTGTGCAAGGATTTCATCCACCTTTGCTTTTGCCTCTTTCTGCTCTGAAGATACTTTAGCCCAATCAACAGAAAATTGTTCAAGTGCCTGCTTGGCCTCCGCCTCTTTATCCTGCTTTGTATTCATCAGTGCATCACTAATCGCAATATAGAGATGACTATAGGATTGCGCAGCTTGCACAGGTAAAGCTAAAGTCAGCATAAGGACAATCACGATACTACAGCGCGTTAAAAAGTGCTTCACCTAAATAACTCCCCTTTTGTACACCAGGGAAGCAAGCAAACACGGCACTGCCTCGATGGGTAATGTACTCATTCATTTTATCCATACGCCCTAAGCTATTTTGGATGGTTGTAAATTGGGCTGGGTCCTTTTGAAAAGAGATAAAGATTAGCCCTGCATCATGTGTCCCTGTATTAGACATCACGCCTGATGCATAGGAATAAGAGCGTCGCAAAATACGCGCACCTGATTTCCGCGCCAAATGGACATGTGATGTATCAGGCATAATATAATTGCCCTTATCATCCTTTGCCTCTACATCAAAATCCTCGAATTCCTTTGTTTTGCCAAAAGGTGCCCCACTGTCACGGTAACGGCCAAATGTTGCCTCTTGATCTTTCAATGATGTGCGATCCCACGTTTCAAGATGCATTTGAACCTTACGCGCAATTAAATAAGAGCCACCCTTTAGCCAGCCTTTATCCACCCACACGACCTCCTTTAAGTCTTTTTCATCGGTAATAGATGGGTTTACCGTACCATCCTTGAAGGCGAAGAGGTTTCGTGGTGTCCCTCCACTAGCTGGAAACGAGTTAAAGCCCGCCTGTGACCATTTTATTTCTACTTTACCTGAAGCAGCTCGTACTAAATTACGAACAGCATGGAAGGCCACCTGCGGATCATCTGCACAAGCCTGAATACACAAATCACCACCTGTGTATTCTTTCTGTAGCTGATCTTTAGGGAAATGTGGTAAATCCTTTAGCTCCGCTGGTTTTAAATGCTGGATGCCCAGTTTATCGAATAATGAAGGCCCGACACCAATGGTAATGGATAGATTAGATGCATCTAAGCCCTCTGCCTCTCCAGTATCGCCAGTTGGCACTCTTGTATTTGTCGATACATCGACCATGACTTCACCGTTCATTAAACGCACAACAAGGGGTGTCCATTGCTGGAACAGCGCTTGTAGTTCCTTCTTTGATGTCACTAATACATCTAAAGAAGCAAAATAAATATTCGTCTGTACAGGTGTCACAATACCTGACTGATGCTTGCCATAGAAATTGACCTTATTGCTAGCCGTCGTGCTATCTGCTACTGGCTCAAAGACATTATAGCCCATTGCTTTCATGACACCACCCAAGCCAGAGGCACCGATGGCAACACCTGCCACACCGATACCTGTTAGCTTTAACATATCACGTCTAGAAATTTTTTTATTTATAAATTTTTCCTCGTTTGACGTTGTCATTGTTTATGTTCACTCCAAAATGATACCCATTTGACTTAATGGTTCTCCAAGCTGATTCACCGCTGCTGCAAGTGCTTTTGTGTTTTCCTCTGTTAATTCTTCGTAAGATATATAGCCACCATCAGCCGTTGCATGCTGTGCTAATAAATCGTCCACTGCTTTGAATTTTTCATCAAGTGTTGCCACTAATGTGGCATCTTTTGCTTCTAATTTTGAGCGTAAAATCTCAAAGATTTTTTCTGCGCCTTCAATATTCGCTTTAAAATCATAAAGGTCTGTATGAGAGTAAATTTCTTCCTCACCTGTAATTTTTGATGTTGATACTTCATTTAATAAATCTACTGCACCTGTAATCATTAAGTCAGGTGTCACTTCCACTGTTTGCACAAGTGCATGCAATTCCTTCGCATCTGCAAGAAGCTGATCTGCTACAGCCTCATAACCTTTTGTTGTATTTTCTTCCCAAAGTGCATGCTCAAGCTTATGGTAGCCTGACCATTCTTCCTCACCTTTACCTTCTTCTTGAATATCTGCTAAACGTCCATCGATGCGAGGGTCAAGATCACCGAAGCTTTCCGCAATTGGCTCAGAACGTTCAAAATACATACGTGCTGGCGCATACGCTGCCTTTGCTCCTTCAATATCGCCCGCTTTGAATAGGTTCACAAATTTCTCTGTGTCTAGTAAAAATTGATCCATTTGCTCTAACGCAAATTGTTGATAGGCTGATAATTCAGAAGATAAATCCACCTCTTTTGTAGCTTGCTCCGCCTGTTCTGTTGCTGGCTTATCTTCTTTTTTTACTTCTTCTGTATTGCCACAGCCAGCCATTAAAATGCCTCCTGCTACCAATACCGACAAAAATGATTTGTTTTTCATACTTCGTACCTACTTCCGAATTTGTTTTATATTGTGATGATAATGATTATCATCATCTATTGCAACAACTATTTTTGTAAATAGAAAAAAACGTCATTTTTCAGTTATTCTTTACGAACAACTAGAAAAAAGACGTTTTTTCTACAATATAATGATTCTAATCTACAAAATTTTTGCTTGTTTCAAATTTTCATATTTTCCATGTAAAAGGTAATAAAGCACAATCGACACTAAAATAACAAAGACCATCGAGAAGAAAATCGAGCTGTAGCCCACAGATGGTACAAATAAGCCTAAGAAATAAGGCCCGACACCTAAGCCTAAATCATAAAAAATAAAATACGTAGATGTCGCAAGGCCTAAACGCTCATTTGGTGTTACTTTGATGGCAATTGCCTGTGCCACCGAGTTGAAGTTTCCATAGCCAATCCCGATACAAGCGGCAGCGATTAAAAAGGCAATCGTAGTGGTTGCTGAGCTAAAGGCATACATACCTATTGCAAACAACACTAAGCATGGATAGATAATGATATTCGCCCCTCTTGTATCAAGCAATTTCCCCGTAAATGGACGTGTAGCCAAAATGACAATGGCATAGATAATAAAGAAGTAGCTACCTGCTGATACTAAATCTAGCTCCTTTGCATAAAACGTCATAAACGACATCACACCTGAATAAGCAAAGCCAATCACAAGTGCCACAAAGGCAATCGGTACTGCGCGCATTTCAATAAAGTTCGTCACTTTAAAGCCAGCCCTTACAGCTGTATCCTTCGCTTTTTTCGGTGCATCTGGCACGGTCACAATATAATACATAAAGAAACAAATAATCGCTAACACAGAATCAACTGCAAAAATCATACGATAATCTGCAAATAGCTGTGTTAATAATATGCCAACAAATGGGCCAATGGCTGTGGCTAAAATGGCGCTTAAGCTATAATAACCAATCCCTTCGCCACGACGCTCAGCTGGTAAAATTTGTGCGATAATGGTACCTGTTGCCGTACTGGCAATCCCTAGTGCAATCCCCTGTACTAAACGATTGATCATCAGCAGCGGTAAATTGCCTGCTATAAAATAAGACATTGTTGATAACATAAATAATAACAGTCCACAAAATAATGTTTTTTTGCTACCCCAGTCTCCAATAATACGCCCTGTCCCAAGACGACCTAATAGTGTCCCGATAATAAAAATACTCGATACAAGCCCCGCTGTACTTGTAGAGGCATTAAAATGCTCCACCGCATATGCTGCAATCGTAACCATTAATAAATAAAAGATTAACGTAATGGTAAAATTAATAAGTGAGACAATTAAAAAATCTTTTGTCCATAGTTTCTTTCTGGTTGCTTCCACGTTACTCTCTCCTATTGATTGATATTCATACAAATTCTTGCTAAAACCTGAGTCGCAATATCAATATCTTGCTTTGGCACGCCTGCCAAAGCCTGCTCAAAAAACGGATTTAGATGCAACTTTATTTCCAGCACAAGCTTTTCCCCATGCTTTGATAGGTGTACCAGCTTTTCACGCTTATCCTTGCCCGTCATCGTTTCCACATAGCCTAGCTCCACAAGCTTATGTACAAGCTTCGTGACACTTGGCTTCTCTATAGACATGAAATTCGCGATATCTACAAATGAATGTGGACCCTTATCATTCAAGAAACGAAGCACTGCCCACTGCGAGCTATATAACTGATAGGGTTCAAGCTGCACATTCAGCTGATTAATAAACGGCCGATACATTAAGCGGTACTGATTAAAAAATTCTTGTTCAATTGTCACACTATCACTTCCTTTTATATTAGTTAGCCTAGCTAACCATATACCTAAAAACTCTATTTGTCTAGTAGGAAATAAGCGAAACACCGCTCTTGGAGGTGTGTGCTGCTAGAGTGGAATCCATCACTTTGCGCATTCTATCCACCTACACGAAGCGTATCCTCCACTTTCTCTGTTCGATCCATCACTTCTCGCACCCTATCCGCTACTTTCTCCATCTTATCCGTCACTTTCAGCACTACTATCCACCTACTTCAAGCGCCCTTTCCCTCTACAACACTAAAAGCTACAATTCAGACCGCTTGAGCTGAAGAAATGGATCCGTCATGCCTTCGACCGTATCATCTGCGATCGTACGTATTAATTGAGCGAACGGAGCATCGTATGAAAGTTTGCCTGTAATATTTTTGATTTCTAGGATGAGTAAAAAGTGAGGACAGAGAAAGATGGTGTCCGTTTGATGGATAGAACCGAAGTCATTCATTGTTTGAAAGTCATGAAGAAAATAGTGGGGGAATGGTAAGTCAAGTTCAAGCCATTTTGCATCAACGAACTGTTCACCAGCGCATCCTGCTTGTAGGCGCCTTAAATGCTCACAAGATAATGTGTATTTACTATGGGATATAGGAAGTCTTTGTACAAGTGCCTCTAGCATCTTTTGCGTCTCTGATGTTTGACGTTCTAATAAAATCATCTTATCGCCTCCATCCATGATTATATAAAAAAAGAACCTCAATGAATGAGGTTCCTAAAAACTTGTCATATAGAATGCCTAAAATAAAAATTCCCCTATTTTCGCTAAAACAAAAGTCTTTTCTTTCGAGCATCACTCAATTTTGATTGGTACTTTTCTAGACACTCTTCCGCAATAAATACAGAAAATAAGGTGCGCCAATAAAAGCAACAACAATCCCAGCAGGAACCGTTGCACTTGCAATAGCAACACGTCCAATGGTATCAGCGAGCATTAGCAAGCTTGCGCCAATGAATAGCGTCAGTGGTAAAAAGAATTGGTAGCGTGGACCAACGAGCTGCTTTGCAATATGGGGAGCCATCAAACCAATAAAGGCTACGCCCCCTGTTACGGATACAGCGGCAGCCGCTAATGCAACCGCAACAATTAATAATCGGAAACGTTCTCGCCCAATGTTCATACCAAGACCGACTGCTGTTTGTTCCGTCATGGCCAAGACATTTAACACATTGGCTTTATAGAAAATGTAAGGGATGCCCAGTACAAGCCACGGCATTAGCGCCCAGAAAAATGGCCAATCTGTGCCCCACACATTTCCGGCTAGCCATTGTGCAATAAATTGTACATCGCTCCGTTCAGCAGAGGAGATTAATACCATCATGACCCCGGATAAGGCTGACGCAACGCCTACCCCTACTAAAATGAACTGCACAGGATGGACACCCTTATTACGTTGATAAGAGAAAAAGTAAATACCCAGTGCTGTCACTAAGGCACTACAAAAGCCGACAATCGGTAAAATATAGGCAAAGTGAGGTAGGTCGCCATCTACTAGCAAATAAAAGACAGTTATCCCAACACCAGCGCCAGCACTGATACCTATAATTCCTGGGTCTGCTAAATCATTGCGGGTTACACCCTGCAATACGGCCCCTGCCAGTGCTAACGCCATACCCGCAGCCGCTAGCACAAACATTCTAGGTAAACGGACTGAAAAGAGCACAAAGGACTCTTTAAAACTACCATCGCCCAGTAAGGTTGGAAGAATTCGGTCAATGGAAACCGAGGCAGCACCTAATGAAATCCCTAAAATAAAAATGAGCACGGTTACCACAAGCCATATGAGTAACCATTTACGTTGTTTTTTGCGACCTTCTTTAAACAAATTGACGTCCTCCCTTCCGCACTAATAGGAGGAAGAATGGAAGACCTAAAATCGAAATAATAGCGACAACTGGCGTTTCATAAGGTGCGTTAATCATGCGCCCTGCAAAATCAGCCAACACCATAAACCAGCCACCAACAATGGCGCTCATCGGTAAGACAAAACGATAGTCTGTCCCAACAAACGTGCGGACAATATGCGGTACCATTAAGCCAACGAAAGCTAGATTTCCGACGAGGGCCACAGCAGAGCCTGCCAGAATAACCACAACGAACATCATTACACCCTTTACGAGCGTAGTATTTTGTCCGACACCCACTGCTACTTCCTCATTTAAGCTTAAAATCGTTAATTGACGACTAAAAGCAAATGAAAGCAGTAAGCCAATAATAATAACGGGTACGATCAATAATGCCTGCCAGGTTGTGCCAATAAAACCGCCACTTGTCCACATGGATACATCCTTGGAAATTTGAAATAAAATGCCTGTCCCTTCAGCGATTGCCTGTAATAATGCTGTAACAGCTGCACCAGCTAAAACAAGCTTTAAAGGGGAAAAGCCTTTTTTAGTAGAGGCACCAATCCCATAAACTAACATCATACCGATTCCCGCTCCAACAAAGCAGGCTAAAATTAACGTATAATACGAGAATTTAGGGATGAATGCCATTGTTAAAGCAAGGGCAGCATTTGCCCCTGCCGTTAAACCAAGCAGCCCTGGATCAGCTAATGGATTTCGTGTAACCCCTTGCATAATCGCCCCAGCGACAGCGAGGGCACTCCCAACAAAAATAGCTGCAATGATACGAGGAAATCGAATTTCACGTAAAATCGTGTAATGTTTACCTCCACTTTGTCCGACAATTGCTTGAAAGACATCTTGAATGCTTGTATTCGCTGCCCCTAAGCACAGCGAGATACTAGCAGTACCAATTAATACAAACAATGCAAGCAATACCTGAAGCCAAAATGGAAGCTTTCGAAACTTTGTCATTCGCCTTCGCTACTCTCTACTAATTATTGTAAAAATTTCTCTTCAAAGAACTTCAGTTGATGTTCTAATGTGATAGGGTCATTGAAATAAAAGGCATTTGCATTCACTTCAAATAAATGACCATTTTTCACTGCTTCTAAATCTTTAAACCATGCTGCATCTGTAAAGGAATTATCTTGATCTTGGAACATACTAAAAATCACGTAGTCACCTGCGTATTCCCCTAAAACTTCTTGAGAAATGGCATAGTAGCCAGGCTCTAACGCTGTTTCTTTTACTTTCTCAGGCATTTTCAAACCCATTTCTTGATATAAAATCTCTGTTCCACGACCCCAGTTATCGCCATAAATATAGAACTGTTTATTAAAGTTCTCTGCTACTGTTACAGTCGCATCTTCACCGATTTTTTCTTTAATCTTTTTACCAGCTTCTGCTGCACGTGTTTTAAAATCTTCTACCCAAGCAGTTGCTTCTTTTTCTTTATTCACCACTTTACCGATTTCGATGAACTGCTGTAAATAGTCTACTTTACCATACGTAAATAATACAGTTGGCGCGATTTCTGCTAATTTATCCGCATTTTCAATACCATTTAAGCCAATAATTAAATCTGGTTCTAGCTCAAGAATTTTTTCAATATCTGTATTTTCAACTACAACAGCATCTTTAATTGCATCTTCAAAGTTGGGATTTTTTGCTGCCCATGCATCCACACCAACAACATTTACATCAAGCTGTAATAAGCTTCCTACAAAAGAAGATAGTACAACAACACGTTTCGGATTTGCTGGTACTTCTACAGGACCTGACTCTGATTGATATGTGATTGTTTCTGATGAAGCTTCCTCTTTTGAGCCCTCATCAGCCTTCTCTGTTTTTTCTTCCTTACTGCCACATGCTGCAAGTACTAGCACAAGCATCATAAACATTGGTAATAGCCACTTTTTCATTGTTATTCTCCTTTTAAATGGTTTGTAATAAGTCATATGTAATGCACATTGGTTTGTTTGTTCGTGGATCTTTGCCAATAACTGCATCTATATTAAATACTTTTTTCAATACTTCTGGAACCATCACTTCTTCAGCCGTTCCGAATTTTACAAGCTCACCTTGTGAAAGCGCTACAATATAATCTGAAAAACGTGCCGCTTGATTTAAATCATGGAGGACCATGACAATTGTGCGCCCCTGTTCTTCATTCAGCTTGTAAAGTAGCTCTAAAACTTCTAGCTGATGAGCCATATCTAAATAAGTTGTCGGTTCATCTAAAAAGATAATGTCGGTTTCTTGGGCCAATGCCATCGCAATCCATACGCGCTGACGTTGTCCACCAGATAAGGCATCTACAGATTGTAAACGGAATTCTTCTGTTTTGGTTACCTGTAAAGCCCAGCCAATAACATCTTTATCTTTTTGTGATAAATTCCCGAAGCCCTTTTGATAAGGAAATCGACCGTAGGATACAAGCTCTTCCACTGTTAGACCATGTGCACTTTCTGGACTCTGTGGTAAGATTGCCAGCTCTTTTGCTAACTCTTTTGTTTTCATCTTGGAGATATTTTGACCATCTAATACGACCTGTCCACTCTCATGCTTTAAAATCCGTGTGATAGCCTTTAACAAGGTTGATTTTCCACAACCATTTGAACCAATGATTGTCGTGATTTTGCCATCAGGAATTTGCAGCGATAAGTCATGCACAATCGTTTTATTCTCATAACCAACACGAATCGATTCAACTTCTAAACGCAAATCGGACCCTCACTTTCTTTTTACTTCTTTCCATGCTATGATATTCAAAGTTAAAAATGATAATCATTATCACTAGAATTAGTCTAGTTATCTGATAAGATTTTGTCAATTACTTTTTTACTATTTGTTAAGGATGTGGCAATAAAAATGCAGCATGTGTATGATGTAACAATTATTGGCGGCGGTCCAGCTGGCTTATATAGTGCTTTTTATAGTGGTTTACGGGGTTTAAAAACAAAATTATTAGAAAGTCAACCACAGCTTGGCGGTAAAGTATTACTTTATCCTGAAAAGCTGATATGGGATATTGGGGGTCATCCTCCCGTTTTAGGCGAACAATTTGTTAAACAATTAATCGAGCAAGCCAAAACATTTGATCCTACAATTTTGACAGGTACAAAAGTAGATTTAATTGAACGTCACGATGATATTTTTATAATACATACAGCAGCTGGTGAAAAGCATTATTCTAAAACGGTGCTGTTAGCTGTAGGTGGCGGCATTATTAGCCCTCAAAAGCTAACACTTGAGGGTGCTGAAAAATATGAAATGGCCAATCTACATTACACTGTGCAATCGTATAAACGTTTTGTCGATAAGGATATCATCATCTCAGGCGGTGGTAATGCAGCCATTGATTGGGCTGTTGAATTAAGTCCGATTGCCAAAAGCGTAACGGTTGTTTACCGCAAAGAGAATCTATCAGCTCACGAAGCCACTGTACAGGAAGCACTGGATGCAGGTGTGCGCATTGAGTGTAATACAACGATTACAAAGCTTTCCGCAAATACTGATAAAACGGCTATTCAATTAGTCACATGTGAGAATATGATCACGAAGCAAAGTTATACGCGTCAAATCGATGAGGTAATCGTCAGTCATGGCTATAATCGTGAGGCGTCTCTTGCATTTGATGAGGCCATTGCCATTCCGAAAAAGGATGATTATTATGTTGAAGGAAAAGCAACAGGTGAAACAGCACAGCCAGGTATTTTTGCAGCAGGTGATATTTTATCATTTGATGGAAAAATTAATTTGTTACTTGGCACTTTCCAAGATGCAGCCAATGCAGTCAATTCTATTAAAACGTATTTAGAACCAACTGCCTATCGTCATGGCATGGTGTCCTCACATAATGAGCTATTTAAAGAGAAAAATCGCTCTATTATCGAAAAGCAATTTGCACCAGCCCACTAAACCTAAATATAACCCTCTTAAGATCCTGATCTTAAGAGGGTTTCTAGTTTTTATCTAAATAAACTTAATAACGCTCCCATCTGTCTCAACATATTTACTCCATTTGTAATCGTCCCAGCATGCCCCATAATTGTATTTAAATGATCTGGTAAATTTCCTAATCTAGGACCTTGCTGTTGCTGATTGGGAGAATAGTATGGTTGCACCATCCTACCTCGAAAAGGTGGGCCAAAATATTGCCTATTGTTTGGCGGATATGGACCTCTTCTAGCATTCGGCTGAAAATATGGCATTTATACACCCCCTATCTGAAAGCTTCTCACTAGTATATGTAAAAATTTTTATAGCGAATTAGACTTTTGGAGAAGAGGTTAAAAATAATAAGGGAACCATACTAGTTTCTCTGTCATACTATAAGAAAAAAGAAGGTGGTACTATTCAAGGCTCTCATTATCTTACCTTTTTAGCTAAGTTTGGGGTCGGAGGCGCACATCCTGGGGGCATTAATCTATCAAAGGCTGTCTTGCAAGCAGAGAATATCGAGCAAAACGCACATATTTTAGATGTGGGATGTGGTACAGGGCAAACGGCTGCTTATTTAGCATCTTCCTATCAAGCAAAGGTCACAGGTCTCGATATTCAGCCCATCATGATAGAAAAGGCTCGTCAGCGTATGCATAAAGCGCGTCTACCTGTTAAACTTCTGCAAGGCTCTATTGAACAAACCTCGTTAGCGAACGAGACATTTGACTTGATTCTAGCTGAGTCGGTTCTGGCTTTTGTTAATTTGCAGCAGGCTTTGCAGGAAATTTATCGTTTATTGAAAAAAGGTGGCCGCTTTATTGCTATCGAATTTACCATTCCTCAAACACTTCGTACCGAACTTGCAGACGACCTCCAACAATTTTATGGCTTTCAGTCTCTCCTCAGGAAAAAGGATTGGGTAAGACTACTGCAACACGCTGGCTTTTATGATATCCATATACAAAAAAACAAATCCATCTCATCCAAGCCTGAATTTCAAGTTTCCACAGATCTAGAATCCGAATTCTATGAAATCATGGATCAGCATATTGCCATGAATGAAAAATACGAAGACATTTTAGACTATCGCATCTATACTTGTACAAAATAATGAGCCGGCAGCAAAAGCGTTGCTGGTTTTTTTGTGCTGTCACAGCATACTTTATGACACCTGTCATCAAGATTCTTTGACTGGTGTGAATAGGTTTTTTTTGGAGATTTTCTTATCCTTAAGGTAAGAAAACAAAGAAAGAGTGATCGAACTTATGCAAACACAACAAAGACTTCCCTTTATCGATATGTTAAGAGGCTTTGCCGTCTTAGGAACGCTTGGTACAAATATTTGGATATTTGCTTATCTTGGTGATTTATCGTATATCACCACAAGTGATTATTCTGGTTGGTGGTCCTTCAATGATTTTTTACGTATGGTCGTATTATTTTTTGTTAATGGCAAGCTGCTTGGATTGTTAACAATAATGTTTGGTGTAGGTCTACAATTAAAATATCAGCAAGCCTTACGTAGAGGTACAGCGTGGCCAGGAGTATACCTGTGGACTATCGTTTTTTTAGGGTTAGAGGGGCTACTGCACTACACGCTTGTGATGGAGTATGATATTTTAATGAGTTATGCTGTTACAGCATTCATCGTCGCTTTTATTGTACGTTTGGGTGATAAGGTCATGACAGGAGCCTTTTATTTTTTTGGTGGCTTTCACATCCTATTGATTCTGCTTATTTTTATCAGTACCTTACAAGGAGCGGGTGTTTCCTTAAATGGCATGGCGTCCGTTACTGAGCTCTATGAACATGGTACATGGTTTGCGCAGGTGCAGCATCGTCTCACAAACTTTTTATTTTATCGCTCAGAAGCTATATTTATTATCCCAATGAATGTCTTTTTATTTTTACTTGGCGTGAGGTTCATGCGGAATGGGGTATTTTCACCAACAGACAAAGGACGTCAAACTCGACAAAAGCTCTTTAAAATCGGTGTATTCATTGGCTTTCCTATCAATCTGCTTATTTTTATTCCTGGGGGGCTTTTTGATTTACCTGTTCGCTATCTTTGTGCCCCTCTTCTATCCATTGGCTATATTGGAATTTTAGGTAAACTGGTAGAATATAAGAGGCTAGACTGGCTTTGGCAGCGCTTTGCTCATGTCGGTAAAATGTCTTTAAGCTGCTATGTCCTCCAAAACGTGCTTGCGTCGATTATTTTTTATGGCTGGGGGCTTGGCTTAGGTGGGCAAGTCAATAGCTTCACTGTCATTGGTATTTGGCTATCTCTATCAATCTTACAACTTGTTATAGCGTTTGCTTGGTTACAGCAATTTCAAACGGGCCCTATGGAATGGATTCGTAAAAAAGCCCTTCAAGCGATGACAAAGTAATCAGCAACAAAGGATGGTGCTAGTAATAAAAATATATCCTAGAGAACAAATTAAGCATTATTTAATCATTGATGCAGCTTCTGTCATTTTCCTATTCGCACTAGTACTAGGGTCTCATTCCCTTCCCTTAGCTATGAAAATAACAGTGCTCCTTTTATACCTAATAGCCTTCTACATTGCTTTATGGCATCGAGATTGGAGGCTACTTGCTGCATCTTTAGTAGCCTTTGTCCTGATCACCTTACTTAGCATAATTGTTGATCCTTTTATGCTTATTTTTGGCTTTACCTTTGCCGATTTACTAGGACGGGCAAAATCAAAATGGCATATTGCCAGTGGAATTGTAGCCATCGTTGTCATGTTTTTGACGGTTATGTACACGACAACCGATTCTCTTTTACCGAAGGAATCACAGGTACTAGTACCGATTATGATGTTTCAACTAGTGCTCCCGATTCTCATTTATTTTGTGGAAAAGTCCAAAAATCTGCAGGCTGAGCTGGCAGACGTAAATACTCAGCTTGTTCAGCAAGAGGAACGACAACGGATCGCTAGAGACCTTCATGATACAATTGGCCATACGCTCACAATGATTAAAGTAAAAACCGAATTAACGACCAAACTGATTGACCGAGATCCTTCAAGCGTGAAGCCTGAGCTACATGACATATTAGCCACTACCCGTACCGCTTTAAAACAAGTACGTGAGCTAGTGTCTGATATGAATTTTATTGCGTTGCAAACGGAGCTTATCCATTGCCAACAGCTTTTACAAAGCGCGGATATTACAACAACCCTTGACAATCAATGTCCTCAAATCGTACTTTCTAGTGTGGAGGAAACGATGCTTGCTCTATGTGTACGAGAGACGACTACGAATATTCTCAAGCATAGTCAGGCAAAAAAATGCCATTTCACCATTCAATGTTGTAATGGACACTATACACTTGTGATAAAAGACGATGGCATCGGTTTACAGTTGCAAGGACGTGGGAATGGCATCCACTCCATAAAAGAAAGAATGCATATGCTGCAAGGCTATGCCCTGATTGAAAGTGACACACCAGTAGGCACCATCGTCACACTTACTCTACCCATTCAAGATGGAAAGGAGCCTCTAACATGATACGTGTATTACTAGCAGAAGACCAACAAATGTTACGTGGTGCCCTAACTTCGCTACTAGCGTTTGAGCCGGATATTGAGGTCATAGCTGAGGTGGCGGATGGACAACAAGCATGGGAATTGATCCAGCAGGAGCCACCAGATATTTGCCTAGTCGATATTGAAATGCCCCATCTATCAGGGCTTGAGCTTGCTGAAAAAATTAAACAGGCCAACCTCCCTTGCAAGGTAATGATTGTGACAACCTTTGCACGCCCTGGCTATTTGCAGAAGGCAATGGATTGCGAGGTACACGGCTATCTATTGAAAGATGAACCCATTGATTATTTAATTGCTACTATTCGTAAAATCATGCAAGGAGAAAAGGTGGTCAGCAAGGATTTAGCCGCCTCCTTATTTATGAAGGAGCAAAACCCTTTAAATGAACGAGAAATTGCGGTGCTACAGCTAGTCAAAAAAGGCTTGACCACAAACGAAATCAGTAAGCAATTATTTTTAACCAAGGGCACGATTCGCAATTATTTATCCACATCTATTCAAAAGCTACAAGTTGAATCTAGACAGCAAGCCGCTCAGGTAGCAGGCGAAAAAGGCTGGCTATAAAAAAATCTCGCCACAGCTGTGACGAGATTTTTACAATGGTGGCATAAAACACGTTCCATTTATTAGGTTTCAAAAGACAGATTCATTATTAAGCAAAAGAACGTTTATTTTCCTTGTAGAACTAAATCTGTTGCTGTAGCCCAGTTGTTTAATGGGGTTACGGTATAGCTGACATTTGTTTTCAACGTACCACCATTCGTTAGATCAAAAATGCCCACAGCACCTTTACGTGATGAATAACGATATTGTGCTTACAATGTACTCCCATCACTGCCTTTTAACCCTACACTTCGGCCAGCAAGTAAATCAGATTGCGGATCGTTTCTTATTTGTAATTCAAAGGATTTTTCATCCATGGCCTTCGCTGATTGCAGGCTGAATGGCGCGATTTCGCTCGCCACAAAGCGCTTTACATCTATTTCCGCCCATTGTGCGTACACTCGGTAAGTCACACCTGGTTTTAAAACCTTGCCAGCAGGGAGTCTAAATTGAGGAGCCTGTCTGCCATCAGCTGCTTGACTCCCGTGGGATAGCAAGACAGGAGAAACTCTAAACGGAGCGGTAGCGGAGGAAGCGATTCGGTGCTCGCCCACAGAAAATCAAATAGCCTGCAACGGAAATCCATTTCTACCTTTCAATTGACTGTTTTGTTTTTCAACACTAAGAAAACGGTAGAGAGCCGCCTCTACCGTTTGGGTTACTTTGCGCCTGCTGCAAGTAGAATTTGTTCAATCTCTTTAAAGCCTCGCTGTTTTGCATGTTGCAGTGGTGTTACCTTATTTTGATCGGGAATATTCACATCAGCACCATGTTCAATCAACAGTTGTATCAAGGTTTGCTGTGTTGGATTGCCGTTATTTAAGACAATCGCCTCCATCAGGGCTGTCCAGCCTAAATGATTCACATGATTGACGTCAATATCGGTATTGCTCAATAGCTCCTCGATGACCTCCACATGACCATGCTCTGCTGCTGGTATGAGTGCCGTTCCCCCATATCGATTTAAAATAGTCGGATCGGCCCCAGCTTGGATGGTCATCTTTAAAATAGCCAGATAGCCCTCCGCACCTGCATAGAGAAATGGCGTATTTTGCTGATTATCCAAAATATTAACATCTGCACCTGCATCTATTAATAATTTCGCTGCCTCGATATCCTGATTATAGGTAGCTATCATCAAAGCTGTTCGATTATTTGAATCTTGTACGTTGATGTCCCCTTTTTGACTTAAAACATGTTGAAGTCTATCGATATCTCCCTTTTCAGCTGCCTTTAGCAACTCACTCGTCCAATCTGTTTGTATCACTTCACTCCCTCCTTTATCATGTTGTATTGTATTAATTGTGGCACACCCTTGAAGCAAAAATGTTAATGCAATGATAACTACCTGCCTTTTTTTCAATATATATGCACCGCCTTTTTTCCTCAGTGTAAGTGGTAATGCTAAAATGCCGATTAACGAATTCTTAAAAAAGTCTAAAAAAACTACCCCGCCACAAGGACGAGATAGTTTACTTAAACATTAAAGCGATAGCCTGCACCCCAAACTGTTTCCAAAAACTTGGGCTGCGCTGGCTCTCGTTCAATTTTTTCACGTAGTTTTCGGATATGAACAGTGACAGTCGAAACGTCTGCAGCTGATTCATAGCCCCAGTTTCGCTCATATAGCTGTTCCTTACTTAATACTTGATTGGGGTGTCTAACAAAAAAGACGAGCAAATCAAATTCCTTCGTTGTAAAGGCAATCTCATCACCATTGACAAACACCTTTCTAGCCGAAGTATCGATTGTAATGCCATGAATGGACATCATATGATTTGTTTGTTGATTGGTCGCCAGACGCTCATATCTCGATAAATGTGCCTTGACCCTCGCTACTAATTCACTCGGACTAAATGGTTTTGTAATATAATCATCAGCTCCTAGTCCAAGACCACGAATTTTATCAATATCCTCTTTTTTAGCTGAAACAAATAAAATGGGCATATTGTGTACCGCTCGAATCTGTTTACAAATGTCAAAGCCACTTATCCCTGGTAGCATAATATCCAAAATGATTAAATCATAATTACCTTTAAGTGCCTGCTGTAGCCCATCCTCTCCATGATGTTGGATATCTACTGTAAAGCCATTAATCTCTAAATAATCTCGTTGAAGCTCAGCTATGCTCACTTCGTCTTCAATTAGCAGAATTTTTTTCATGATGATTCACCTTCTTCTCAGCCTTTTTCAATGAAATGAATATGCTCGTCCCCTTTGTTAATTCACTCTTTGCCCAAATATCGCCACCCATTTCAACAACGATTTGCTTTGCAATGGCTAACCCTAAGCCACTGCCTCCTGTTTGCGAATTACGTGAAGGCTCCGCACGGTAAAAACGATCAAAAATATAGGGCAATGCGGCAGAATCAATGCCTGCACCATTATCTGTTACCTGAATAATCGCATCCTCTGCTCGCTCATGCAAGGAAATAATGATTTGCTTATACGGCTTATCCATATATTTTTCGCTATTACTTAAAAGGTTCGTCAGGACACGTCTTAATTTATCTCGATCCACCATTGCCAAAAGCGGCGAGCCTGCTGATAGATATTGTAAATGAATGTCTCGTGCAATAAAATCAAAGCTTGCATCCTCTACATAATCATGCATATATTGCTGGAGATTGACGCTTTCTAATTGGAAGGGAATCTTTTTTAAGTCCAATTTAGAAAATAAGAATAGCTCATCAATTAATACATCCATATCCTTTGCCTTTGTATAGATAGTAGTTAAATATTTATCCATTTTTTCCTCTGTATTTGCCACACCGTCTTTAATGCCCTCTACATAGCCGATAATGGAAGTCATCGGCGTTTTTAAATCATGGGAGATATTGGAGATGAGCTCCTTTCGATTTTCCTCGTATTGAAGCTGCAGCTGGATGGATTCTTTTAATTTGACTCTCATTTCCTCGAATGACCGATTCAGCTGACCAATTTCATCCTTCGAGTGGGTCGCAATTTCAAAATCCAAGTCGCCCGATTTAATTCGTTCTGCCCCTTCCTTTAATGCCGAAATCGGTTTAATAATACTTCTTGAGACTAAATAATTTAAAAAGCCAATAATCATCATAAACAGGACAAATAAAATACCCAAAAGAATTGGTAACAATTCCCTCGTTACCTCTGCATGGGAACTAACCTCTCTCAATACGAAAATACTGCCCTCTGTTTGATCTGGAAAATAAAAATCAAATTTGACATACGTATAAAAGGCTCGATTTATCATGATGGTGTCACGAGAATTAATATTGGTTGCTTCAAAGCCAGGTAAGCTTTGAAGCAATAATTGTTTATGCTCTTTCTGTGTTGAATAAACAATTTGATGATCTTTTCGTACCACAATCTCTATCGAAGGCGCATTGATTTGTTCAAGCTGTTCGAGATCTAAAAGCTGCTGGGGATTTTTTTTAGCTAGTAATTTTAAATCTAGAAACGCATTTTCCTCTACTGTCGTCAAAGGCTTTTGGACGTAAGATTTTTTATAAAAATGCTCAATTGCTTTGACATCGCCTGTAATGGCAAAGGAAAAAAGAAAAACCGCTGCTAATAATAGCGTGATGGCAATGATGATGACACCCACATATGATAGCAAAAACCTTGTTTTTATTGACATCTACATACCCCCATAAGCTGAAACTACTAGCAATGTACCATACAAATCTTAAAACTTTATAAAATCATGCTGAAAAATCTATAAACATTTTTACCGCTTCAGTATAGTATTGCGTTCCTATAAATGAAATAAACAAAAAAGATACGGCACAATCCCGCTGTGCCGTATCATCTTTGCTTTATTTAGTTTCTTGTGCTCTTAGCTTCTTCTTTGTTTGCCAACCTAAAAGGATATATTCAATTAATGCCACAACGATTAATGAAGCACCAAATAGCGGCATCATAATCCCTAATATGACAAGGAAAATGATGAATGGCATGGATATTTTATGAGAAATTTGCGGTGGTGCAGACAGCTCCCCTTTTTTTCTACGTAAAATCCAAGTGCGAATGCCCCACACAATTACGGCTAAAAAGGCTAGACAAACCACTAAATTTAAAAGCTTATTGGGCCAGCCGAATAAATGCCCCTCATGTAATGGTATCCCCCACGTAAAGAATTTAGCTAATAGGCCATAATCGTCATAATTCACTTGATCGATAAACTTGCCACTATACTGATCAAAATACATTGTAGCTTCCGCTGTAGGTTTTACATCTAGCCCTGTTACACCAGAATTACTAGCCTTCGCGACTGTATAGACGCCCTCACCGTTTGACGGATAAATTATAGAGTAAGGCTTAGCAACGTTCATCGAATTGATCTCTTTTTCAAGCTGAGCAATCGGCATTTGGCTGTCGTTCGTATAACGGACAGCACTACCACCATGATGCTGTGCATGTTCTCCTTCTGATGTCGGTGCCTCTAATTGACGAGTGGCCCATGGAATTTCAGAGACATCAGATGTTGGTGGCTTTTGTTGGAGTAATGGATAGCCAAAAGTAGGATTTTCTGACGCTATATCTGCTAGCATGGAACCCTGAAAAGCAGACCATAATAGCCCAGTCGAAATGAACATCACCATTGGAATCGTAATGATTGTCCCAACAAGTGCATGCAATCTCTTACTTTTTTGTCTCTTATTCTCCGACTTGCCCTTCTTTAGGAGATTTCCTTTGAATGTCATATAAAGACCTGACAGTAATAAAAAGATCGTCCAGCAAGCTGCCAGCTCTACTAAATAGTTGACAAAGGTCCCACCAATAAAGAGAGAGCTATGCGTATTTCTCATAATATTTGAAAATGTATAATCGGCATCCTGACTACCAACCATTTGATTGTGATCATCTAAAAATACGTACTTTTGTTTAGCTCCATTTGATAAAGTTAAACGCGTATTATAAGGCTCCTCCAACATAATCACTTTCGTAGTAGAGTATCCTGCAAATGCCGCCTCCGCTTTTTCCACGGCCTCATCAATTGTTAAGACCTCTTCCTTATGGCTTTCACCAAAAAAATAATCATCATATAATCGATTTTCTACATCTGTAAAAAACAAATAACCAATCCCACTTAATGTGAGAGACAGCAATAAAGGCGTAATAAAAAGTGCTGCGAAAAAATGCAACCGCCAAAACCTAGAATAAAGCAAATTTTTCATATTTGATCTCCAATCTCTCTATTTATAGCAGATTAATTATATAAATAAAAAGTGAAATATGAATGAAGTCCTAAAGGCAGTTTTATGACAAACAAATGTATTCCAATTGGTATTATGTTATTTACTCAGAAAAATGGCTACTTCATTTTTCGAAGTAGCCAAACATATTCTATCCTCTTAATTCTTTCAAAACATTGGCGTACGCTGCTAAAATAGATTGCTCATGTGAAGCATCATGCCCAACATAATGTTCAACAAGCTCCTTTAAGGGTTTAGGCTCTTGCATAATTTCAAATTTGAATAAGCTTTCATAGTACTCAACAACTTGTGGATTCATGTGGACCGCTCCTTTAATTTTTTACATAAAAAAACATCTTTCCCTCATCAGAAAGATGTCTACTATGACAAATACACGACATAATACGGTGATTGCCAGATGGAAAGAAGCTTTCTATTAAACATAGAAGCACCCTTTTTAGCAATCATCGTACTATGAGCATGCAGGAGAAATTCTCTAGTCACACTCAACACCCCCTATCCGCGTAGGTTTTTTGGCTGTACTAGATAAAGGCAGGTCTCCTGGCTTATGTTCATCACACCTTTCACCTTCCCATTACGACTCGTAACAGTGGTCTTTTGAAATGTGCTCCCATTTACAGTTGCGGGACAGCGTCGGATTCACACCGATCTTCCCTTTTAAACAAATTAAAAAATCTAATTTGTACCTCTATCCTATTATTCCGTTTTTATTATTATACCATAGTATTAAATCTTAACAGAATAGAAATGTTGGGCTTTTAAAGTTCTAAAGATTAGATTTAGAACTCTATCCCTCTCTTTTGAGGTTTTATCCACTTAATTTGAAGCGCTATCCACCAGTTTTAGAATCCTATCCTCCTCTTTTGAAGTTCTATCCGCTAGTTTAAAGTCTATCCTCTCATCCATTTCAAATATCTAGAAATTAATCTATAATTAAGGAAAAAGGGGGCGGTCTGAGATGATTATGGGTTTACATCATGTGCAAATTACAATTCCGAAAGGCTGTGAGGAGCAAGGGAAGGATTTTTATTGTCATGTCTTAGGACTTCCAGAATTGGAGAAGCCTGACTCTCTCAAAGGACGTGGGGGATTTTGGTTACAGCTTGGTCAACAGGAGGTCCATGTAGGGACAGAGGATGGCTTCGATCGTTTGACCACAAAGGCGCATATTGCGTATCAAGTAGTGGATATTCAGTATTGGCGGAAGAAGCTCGCAGCACATCAAATCAAGATACTCGATTCTGTGCCTATTCCTCATTACGAGCGTTTTGAATTCCGTGATCCTTTTGGTAATCGTGTAGAAATGATACAGAAAATCGTGTAGGCTGCCTCGTTTTGGGGCAGCTTTTTTCATGGAATTGTTCCATATTACATCTTACTGAAACATTTGTAATAAAACTGTAAATTCTCTTGATAAAGCCTTTTATAGCAAGTGTTGAAGCCCTCCCTTCAGTTACCCTGGTAACATTTACCGCCCAGAAGCCCTACTTTTTCATGCTACGATTATTTCCATGGCAAAGGTATACAGGAGAAATCCTACTAGATGCTTTAGGAGGTTACACAACATGAATAAACGATTTTTATCTACAACACTTGCATTAACCATTGGATTTAGTTCATTTGGAATGGTGCAAACAGCGGTCCAGCCGATACAAGTAGAGGCTGCGACAACAAATGCTCAGAACAACGCACAGGCGGTAGCTGCAAAAGCAGACCAATTAATTCAGACTGGTAAAAGCTTAATGGGGCAAGCAACATACAGCAATTCGGTTTACAAGCCTACATACCCATACAAATTTTCTTGTGCTTCATTTTTAATGTACATCTTCGAGAAAAACGGGGTAGACCTTGGTACGTATAATGAAAATTATATGATTCAGCAAGGGACTTATGTAGCGCGAAACCAATTACAAAAAGGCGATTTAGTGTTCTTTAAAAGTAAAAAAACAGGAACTGATCCCGATCATGTCGGTATGTATATTGGCGACAATAAAATCATCCATATGGCTGATAGCAAACAAAATATAGTTATCTCTGATTTAAATAGTAAGCCATATTATACGGAAAACTATGTATCTGCACGTAGAGTATTACCTACTCTACTATCTGCCAACCCTGCTACAAAAGGCGATAAAATTGTAGAGAATGCTCTATCCTATAAAAACAAAGTAACGATTAGTTCCACAACAAATGAGGCTAGCTTACGCTTTACAGCTCCAACTTTCGTTGATTTTATCTATCGTAAAAGTGGTGTGACACTTGGCGCAACTTCATTAAACCAATTAATGAACCAAGGATCCACTGTGGCACGTGCTAACTTAAAGAAAGGTGACCTAGTTTTCTTTAATAGTGTCAAAGGCTCTAAAACACCTTCACTTGTCGGGATTTATGCAGGAGATCACCGTATCATCATCCCTAATTCAGATGGTGTAATGACAAGAGTATTATTTGTAGATTACTATACTGAACATTATATTACAGCGAAGCGCGTTTTCTCTGGTAGCACCTCTACGCCCAGCGTAAGTGCACCTTCAGCAAGTACATCTGCCGATAAAATTATTGCCACTGCTACTGGCTTAGCAAGCAAAGCAAAATTCGGCTATACGTACAATGAGAGTGCACTGACTTTTACAAGTGCGGGTTTTACTTATTATGTCTTTAAAAAGCATGGTATTGATTTAAAAGATAAACTAGCAAGTAAACAGGCTTTAGTAGGGACACGTATTCAAAAATCACAACTACAAAAAGGGGATCTACTGTTCTTCTCTACGAATAATGGTGGACAAGAAATCACACAAACGGGTATTTATATAGGCAATAACCAATATATTAGTATGACAACGAATAATATTGTAAAACAAAACATGTCTTCGACGTGGGCACAAAAGAATTTTGTAGCCGCTCGACGCGTCTTAAAATAAATGAGGAAAGGGGTGTCTCAATCTTGTTGAGACACCCTTTTTCTATGCGTTTTTTAGTTTATTGGCAAATTCGATCATGGATCTACTAGACATCGGTCCCTTAATTAAAACTATCGTGTCTGCATCAAGCTTTGGCTTCAATAATTCTAAAACGCCTGCTACCTCTTTAAACGTATGAACCTCTGCGCTGGTTCCATCCTTTTGCGCTTGATCGGCAATCTTCTCTGCCCTTTTGCCGATAGTAATCAATGTATCGATCTTTCTTACTGCTACCATGGAGCCGATTTCGCGATGATATTTTTCTTCAAAATTGCCTAATCGCTTTATATCCCCTAAAACAAGAATGACCTTTTTGTCTTTTCCCACCGTATCTATAACTTTTAAGGCTGCCTCTACAGATGTTGGGTTATTTGTCCATGTATCATCAATAATCGTACTGTCACCAAGTCCTGTCGTAAATTCTAAATGTCTTGCCATCTGTTTAAATGTTCTGAGTCCTGCGATTGCCTGACGAATGGTCAGCCCCATTTCATGACTAGCTGCAATTGCGGCTAAGGCATTATAGACCTGATGCTCACCATAGCCTGGGACAAACACATTGTATCTTTCATCCGCCACCTCTAAAACAAACTTCATGCCCGTATTGGCAAACTCCACTTTCGAAGCCTTGTAATCTGCCGTATCCTGTAAGCCAAACTTGATAATCTTCCCTTTAAATCTTTTCAATGAGATTTTTTTAGTATTGGCATCATCAGCATTGATGATTAACGTGCCATCTTCTTTAATGCCTTCCACAATTTCTGCCTTGGCCTTAATATAGCCCTCCAAATTGAGACAGCCATCTAGATGATGTACACCAATGTTTGTAATGATGCCAATAGTTGGTTGATAGATCATACATTGATGTTTAATATTCCCCGTATTCCCTAAGCCTAGTTCAAAGATAGCGGCTTGTGTTTTATCGTCAATGCCCGTTAAATAAGGTAATGATTGCCTTGGCTCGTTTTTACTGCTGACGGATGCTTGCACTTGCCAATGCTTACTAGCAATATGTTTTAACATCTCTTTTGTTGTTGTTTTCCCACAAGTTCCTGTTAAAGCCACAACGGGAATTTCAAAGAGCCCACGATAATACTCGATAAATGTCCAGTATGCCTGTGCAACACTTTTCACTTGTAAAACGGTTGTATTCTCCAGTGCATTTTTTAACTCTGTAGACGGTTTATCGGATATGATAAGAGACGGACCTTTCCGATCAATCTCTTGCCAGTTGATGTGATCGTTTCGACTAACAAACAGGAGCGAATGGCTCCTTGTTAAATCATGCCGATTATAATAGATCGCCTGCTTAACAGACCATTGTTCTGATCCGTGAATGAGCTTTCCCTGTAGGACATTCCTAAGTTTCTGCACACTAATGGATTGCAAGTGTACTACGCCTCCTCTCTTTATCAATCTTGTAGATGACTTATTTCTTCTCTTGATCTAGGCTGCTTTTTGATCAATTACTATACCTTATTAGAAAGCTCCTCTATGTGGCACAGTCAATATCCTATATTGAAAGAAGCTAATCAGCAGGTGGTGGAGGCTTTAGCTTTAGCTCCGTTGCTAGTTTAGAGACCTGTTTGCTATACATATCTCCCTTTATGAGAATGATGGTATTTTCATCCACAATCTTCTGCAATAACGGATAGACTAGCGTACTATTTTTAAATGTGTAAACAGGCGCGCTAAATCCTAGCTTTACTGCATGATCAGCCATAATCCTTGCGTGTTCTCCAATGGTAATCAGGACATCCACGCCAATACGTTGAATTAATTCACCCGCTTGTTCGTGAATAATGTAGCCCCACGAACCTAAATCGGTAATCGTACCAATAACCGCAATCTTTTTCTTGCCGTCACCTAACTCATTCAACACCTTTAAGGCAGCCTCTAAGGAAGTGGTTGTAATACTCCAGGTATCATCCAATAACATGGAATGATTAATGCCCTCAAAGAGTTGCAGCTGTTTTTTCAATTGACGGAATGATTGAAGCTGTTTTGCTGCGACTGGAATAGGCATCCCCATATCATGGACCGCGGCAATAGCAGCAAGAGCATTATAAACCTGATGCTCGCCAAACCCTGGTACAAGAATGTCATAGCTTTTTCTATCATGATGCAGGATAAATTTCATCCCTTTTTGATAGTAGTGGATATGGCTTGCTCGAAAATCACAGGAGTCATGCTTTCCTACCTTAATCAAACGCCCACGAAATCTCGAAACATCTATTTTTTTCGTATTCATATCTTCAGCATTGATAATTAATGTACCTTTTGGATGAATGATATCTACCATTTCTCCCTTTGCTTGAATATAGCCTTCTAATGTTTTGCAATAATTTAAATGATGGGCTCCGATATTCGTAATAATACCGATTGTCGGTTTGAAATATCTCCCTGCATTCGTAACGTCTCCAGGTGAGCCTACTGCTGTTTCAAAAACGGCAGCCTCGGTATCATCCTCAATGCCCAGTAAATATTGCAAAGAAGCCGTTCTAGAATTGCTGCTCAATGTCGTCGCAGTCACTTTCCGATCAGCCGAAAGAATATGTTTAATCATCTCTTTTGTCGTTGTTTTGCCTGATGTACCTGTAATCGCGACAATCGGAATATGAAACTGGCTGCGATAAAAATGAACAAATTTCCAATAGGCCTCTTCTGCATTCGCTACCTGTATCAGCATGACATGATCGGGAATGTCAGAAGGCCGATAAACTCTATTGGTCACTAGCACTAGAGGAGAAAGTGGCTCAAGACTTTTCCAATTAACAATACGTTTACTTGTAAAAAGGGCCGTATTGGATTTTTTCACTTGCTTTAATCGATAAGCCCCATGCTGAATCAGTGTATCCTCTGACCCGTGCACTAGATAGCCTGCCGTAATCATTGCTAAATTTTTCACCGAAAGAGGCTTCATATCTTTTCTCCCTCCTTTCTTTTCTAGTATATGTAACCTTTTAAAAGTTGCTTGGATGTAGACAAGATACATAACTAGAGGAAATCTATTTCATTGCATATATATAAAGGTGATTAAGTATCTAAGTACCAATAGAAGGAGTGATATACCTGAAAGCCATTGTATTTATCGGTACAAACAAATCTGGGTCTAGTCGTGAAGCAACAAGGGCAGCAGAAAAATTAGGCTACTTCACAGTACTTTTCACAAATAATGAAAAACAACTTGAACAGCGCAGAGCCTACCCCGACATCCATAAAATGATACTCATTGATACTTTTGATATCGAGAGCATGAAAGATGAAATTGAGAAACTAGGAAAAACTGGATTAAATATTAAAAGTATCGTTAGTTTTGTTGATCCATTTGTTCATATTGCTTCAACACTGTGTGATGAATTTTGTCAGAACTATACATCCTCCAGTGCGATTGAAACTATGGAGGATAAAGAAAAAACAAGAAAGTTTTTACAAGATCAACCATACTCGCCAAAATTTTTGCTCATGAAACCGAACGAACCCATAGCTAAAAATTTGACCTTTCCATTAATCGTAAAATCTCCTAAATCAACAGGCTCAAAAGATGTCTTACTAGCAACGGATGCCGATCAGCTCAATAACCACCTCAAAGCACTTCGCAGTAAAAATCCCTATGAAACCATCATGATTGAAGAATATCTAGATGGCCCTCAATATTTAGTAGAGGCGGTTGTTTATCAACGTCAACCACATGTCATTGGTATAATTGAGCAAGAAATTACGCAAGGAAAACGATTTATTATTACGGGCTATGGTGTTCTAGTGAAAGCCCCTAAAGACATCCAATCGGGCATCGAGGAGGTACTCCATTCCATCGTGAAAGCCTTTGATATTGAGAATGGGGCGCTTCATTTAGAACTTCGATTAACCCAAAATGGTTGGAAGCTTATCGAGATCAATCCTCGAATTTCAGGTGGCGCTATGAATAATATGCTACAAGCAGCTCTAGGTTTTAGTTTAGTAGAAGAAACATTGAAGATATTGCTAGGAGAACAGCCTAATCTGCAACCAAGACACAAAAAATTTGTTTATACAAAATATGTCATTGTGGAAAGTAGAGGAATATTAGAAAAGGTTATTGGCAAGGCAAGAGCGACAAGATCAACTGGCGTCGTTGAAGTATATGTCAAACCGAGAAGAGGTACCCTCCTCACCCCACCTTTATCAATGGGTCACCGTTATGCCTATGTCATTGCAGAGGGAGCAACCTTGAAGGAAGCAAGAAATCACGCAATCAATGCAGCGAAGGAAATAAAATTCATTTTGAGAGTTTGAAAAAAATATCCCGAATAATTGCCGCTTGCCAGTGGACAGTTACTCGGGCTTTTTTAATTTCATAAGTCGTAATCCATTATTCTTCTTTAAACGTTTGATCTAAAAACTTCACGGTTTCGAACATATTGGTTTTACTTGCACCCTTCACAAGAATGGTATCATGAGGCTTAATGAGCTTTTCAAGGAGGACATGCAATTGATCTTTATTAATAAAATGATGGACTCTGGATGGGTCCATGCCCTTCGCGATGGCTGCATTACTCATTTCATCTGTCCTAAAGCCATAGGTAATAAATTCATCGATGCCTATGTCATATACGTATTCCCCAACCTTACGATACTCCTCTTCCCTCAAGACACCAAGTTCTCGCATTTGCCCAATAATGGCTACTTTTCGATTTGTTGCGATATTCGTCAGTACATCGAGCGCAGCACGAACCCCCTGCGGATGAGAGTGTACCGTATCATCAATAACCGTTATATCATCTCGGCAATTATAAATCGTTAAGCGTCTTGGTGGTTTTTTAAAGTTGAGCCCTGACTGAATATCAAGTGGACTAAACCCTAAAAGATCAGCCACTGCCACTGCATTCAATGCATTATATACATGATGTTCTCCTAAAATAGGAATATATAATTCTATTTCTTGCCCATGTAGCTTCATTTTAAAGGACATGCCGACATCTTTATATTGCAAATCATATGCACGGTAATCCGCTTCTTTTTTTATGCCTACCGTGATGATTTTCCCTTTAAATTGCTGTGTCTCTAAGTATCTTGAATTGTCATCATCTTGATTGACAATGAGTAAGCCCTGTTGATCCATGCCATGAATCAATTCCGATTTTGCCTTGGCAACACCCCTTACATCTCCATCAAAGTTCCCAACATGGGCTAAGCCTATATTCGTTACAATACTAATATTCGGCTGGATGATGCTACAGTGATTGGTAATAATGCCTGGGTAAGCCATCCCATACTCTAATACAACGGCCTGATGTGAATCATTGATTTCTTCCTTATGCTTTTTCGTATGCTCTGTCGTATTCCAGTAATCCTTTGATTCAAATACATTCCACTTTTTCGATAAGATGGAACCAATAAATGCCTTTGTTGTGGTTTTCCCTGCACTTCCTGTAATCGCAATAATAGGCAGGGTTTTCTTTGCCTCCACTTGCTTACTTTTTTGTTGGACAATGTTCTTTTTCAGCGGTTTTTGATTTTTGGCAAGATACATCGCATAACGGATGGAATGGATGACCACATCTAATTCCAAGTAAAAGGCAGGGGGACAGCCTGGGCGCCAATTGACCTCATACATCCAAATTTTTTGATGTTGATCTAAGCCCACATCAATGCCAATTTCATCAATAACCTCCCCAAATTTCGCCATTTGAATTTCATCCAGATGATGTGCCAGCGCCAGTGAAAAATGCTCAAGCATTCGTCGAATATTATAGGCCTCTTCCTTAAACTCCTGCTCCAAAAAAGGATCTAAATAATTGGTATAGCCACCATTATTAATATTCGGTATGATGGAGCCATTTGGTGCAATGCGTGGATATACCGTTGTCACTACCCATTTACCTTCTCCATTTTTTTGAACATGCAGGCGGAAATCATAGACCTGACCAGATTTTGTAACAGATTGAATATACGGCTGCATAATAAAGGTGCCAGACGCAAGTTGCTCCTTTATCAATGAATCCAATTGTGGCTTTGTATAGGTTGTCGTGGTGCTATCCTTTCGCACCTCAAAATACTTGGCTCCCGCCTTTGTTATAAAATAAATGCCCTTCCCTTTTCGTCCATCAATTGGCTTAAACACCACTCGTTTATAATAATTAACGAACTTATGAAATAAATCGGCATCCTTTACAATTTCAGAGGGAATCAAATACTGTTCAAATTCCTTCGCTTCCTTTAATCGTTTCATCACATTCCATTTGTTCCCGATTGAATGGGTGGTAAATGGAATCTCCTCTTTTAAACGGTCAATAATCTCCTTGGAGACAGATAATTTCTCAGGGCTTCCTGCATTATAGATAACATCAGGAAAGGGCATTGTTTTTTCCTGCCATTGTCCATTCTCATAGACCTTTGCTCGAATAGAACGTTTGGCAAAGTCCACACTTTTAGGTGTGAAGTAAAAAAATGTTGCGCCTTCAGCTTTCGCAACTGCTGCAAAGGCATAGGACTTGAGCACTGTTGTCGGATCAAGTCGATGATGCAGCATACCAATAATCGTCATAGCTAAACTTCCTTTCATTAGATTCTCTCTCTATTACATTCACTTTGTATCCCTTGCATATAGACAGATGCTCTAGCTTTAGTAGTTTAATATGGCACTACCATTTCGGCTCTATGATAAATTTCCCCTTCAACATGTCTGGCTTTAAGAGCTGAATGGCCGATATACCGCTGAGTTCAATAGATTTCTTTGTACTTGTTTTTTCTAACCTCACCACATCTGCAATCGAATTTGTATCGTTTCCTTCATAATCATAAGCACGCAACAACGATACTGTGCCACGGCAACGCTCTCTATCAACAGCCTCAATGCGGAAAAACTCGGTCTCAAATTGTTTCACTGTATCCAATAAGCGTAAATGAGCACCACTATGTGTAATTAAGAAAAATGGAATCGTATCACTCCCGACAATTTTAATAAGTAGCTGACCAAAATATTTAGAATGAAAATTCATCATAATATCCTGAAGATCCTTTAAATCACTTAAAGCTTCACATAAAAAGTGATTTCTTTTCTTATCACTATTCAATTCGTAGCCCCCTCTCTTAGTTTGACTATACGATTTGATCCCTGTAAGTTGCCCTCTCGTTATCATATGTTGTGACAAAAAATATGGCGACTTCTTCCTAAAGAAACTAAAAAAACCTCCACCAATGAGGGGAGGCTTTTGCAAAAGTTTATGTTGCAAAACATGCGAGGAGATCATGTATCGTATAGTGTTCTAATGCAGTTACAGTATGATGTTTTGTATTGAATGGTAATTGCTTGGTAATCTCGTTCGGAATGACCACTGTAAAAAGACCCGCTGCTACTGCGGCTTGTGCGCCATTCGGTGAATCCTCAATTGCCATGGCCTCATCAGCCTCTACACCTAATTGTTCAAGCGCCTGCAAGTAAAGCTCTGGATCAGGCTTAACATTTGTCACCGTGTCAGCACTACAAAAGCAATCAAAGTATTGTCGGATACCCAGCCGATCCACATACAAATCAATCCATTGACGACTGGAGCTACTAGCAAGTCCAATTTTCAAACCCGCTTCCTTTGCCTGCTGTAGCAATGTTAAAATACCAGGTCTTAGCGTTTCCGTTTCCATCCATTGTGCATGGCGTTGCTGAATGGCTGTTTGAAAAGCCTCCACATCCAGTTGTATGTGATGATGTGTAACAAGATATGTATAGGGATTAAAAGTTTGAAGATTGGTCCCAAGGCACTTAGCATAGGTCGCTAACGATAATTCAACACCATATTGTGCATAGGCATCCTTAAAAACGTTATACCATGCTGTTTCCGTATCAATGATAGTACCGTCAAAATCAAAAATTAGAGCTTTTATCATCAAATTCTCTCCATTCAATTGTTTTGCGCTGAATCAAGCCCAGGTTTTGGCAGAGTTATCCGTCAATTTCCTAATCCTATCCATCAATTTAGACCCGCTATCCGCTACTTTCGCATTTCTATCTGCTTTTGCTATCCACCACTTCTTCACCTTTATCCCCCTGATTCAACAAGCTAACGCCTCCTATAATGAGGGCAATACCGATCGCAGAATAAACAGTAAAAATATCGTGCCAAATGACAATACCTACCAGAACGGTTAAGGCTGTGCCGACACCTGACCAGATAGCGTAGGCCAAGCTTAATGCCATGGTTTTTAAGCAGAGAGATAGGCTATAAAACGAAATACCATAGCCAATTGCTACCGCCAAGGATGGAACGAGGACAGTAAAGCCGTCTGAGAACTTCAACATGGTTGTTGCAAAGACCTCGCTTATAATCGATAGTGTTAAAAATAAATAGCCTTTCATCATGTTCAACTCCTAATGACCACCAGCAAGATTGAGTACCACGACACCCAAGATAATGCATAGAATCCCTAATATCTTCTTGCGATTAAATCGTTCCTTATAGAGGACAACCCCCACAATAGCGGTTAACGCTGTCCCTAAACCTGCCCAAATTGCATAGGCTGTGCCAATAGGAATCACTTTTAATGTTAAGGCTAAACAATAAAATGCCGTTCCATAGCCTACTACTACGCCGATTGATGGCCCAATTCGTGTGAAGCCCTCAGTACGTTTGAGCATGGAACTAGCAAAAACCTCTGCTATGATAGCGAGAATTAAAAAACTAAAAGCTGTCATTCAAAAAATCCTTTCTGCTTTGCTTCTAGATGTCATCCTCTTCCTCTACATATTCCAATATGTCTCCTGGCTGGCAGCCCAAAGCTTTACAAATGGCATTTAATGTAGAAAAACGTACGGCTCTTACCTTGCCTGTTTTTAAATTAGAGAGATTGACAATCGATACATCCACCCTCTCTGCAAGTTCACTCAGCTGCATTTTACGATCCGCTAGCATACGATCTAATCGAATAATTATGGTCATGTTTTCACTTCCTAAGCTGTTGCATCATATTCATCCTGAAGGAATGCACCGTATCGGAAAATACGTGCAAAGGTCCAAATCACCACACCACATAGTAAAAGAGTCCAGTGAATGCCTGTAAAATGATAGCTAATCCCCTTGATCAAACCCGTCTCGACAAATCGGGACTCCAATTGAAATTGTTGCATAATCAGATAGACGGTATATGTACGAAATGCATTCACTGTCAAGCTCAATACAATCACACAGTAGGCAATTCTCTCCATTTTTTTACTATTTGCGAGTGAAAATACAATACCTTTTGATAAATTACTTAATATATTCCTCACTTGTACAATAATCATTAATAAAATAGCTATGTATATTGTAGCAGTAAATAGAAAGGTCATGACATCTTTTTTTGAATAGTGAATGTCCCTTGTCACATGGTCTGCCAGCTTCATTTCCAATCCCTCTAACTGAACGGCAGCGGTCACACTGCCCTTTGCTAATAAATGATTCACTTGTTGCTCTGATACGACCATTGCTCCCACCATAAAAATCGCGAGCATCGTCAAGGCAAAAATCATCATCACCATGATGATGGTAAAAGCGGTACGAAGCCCCTTTGTCATCCATCGAAATTCTTTACTTTGAATTGTTTGCCCCATTATCAACCTCTCCCTCCCTTCTCTCTATTATACATCCCCTTTTATCTCTATCAATAATTTCTTAATGTTTATCATTAATAAATTATTGATAAAAATAAACCCTCTAAAGTTTAGAGGGTTTTATTTTAGTAATCCTATCTTTACTAAATATTCTTTTGCTACTTCTGCTGCAAGCTTTCCTTCTACATTCACCTGATAATTCATTTCTCGCATTTCCTCATCTGTAATGTGATCAGCTAGTTGATTTAACGCTTCTCCAATCTCTGGATAGTCAGATAGCGTTTCTTTCCTTAGTAAAGGCGCTCCCTGGTATGGTGGGAATAATGCTTGATCGTCCTCCAATACACGTAGCTTGTATAGACGAATTTCACTATCTGTTGAATAAGCATCGAGCAAATTAATATCACCTGATTGTATTGCCTGATAGCGAAGCTTGGGCTCCATCGTTGCAAGTGTCGTAAAGGCTATTCCATAGCGTTTTTGTATGCCCACATAACCATCCTCACGGTCATTAAACTCTAATGTAAAGCCTGCTTTCACCTTCTGCTCTATTGGTTTAAGGTCAGAGATTTTTTGCAGTTGATAGCTCTCAGCCAGCTCCTCTGATACAGCGAGTGCATACGTATTGTTATAGCGCATAGGACTCAGCATGACCATATCGAATTGCTTCTGCATCCCCTCTTTTGCCTGAAGATAGACGTCCTCTTGGTTATTATTAATGGCTTCTTCCTTTAAAAACTCCGAAATGGCGGTGCCTGTAAATTCAGGATAAATATCAATACTGCCCGATTTCAATGCATTGAATACAAATGAAGTTTTACCAAGCCCTGGCTTTAATGTCACCGTTAAATCGGTCTCCTGCTCAATTAATAATTTATACATATTGATGAGAATCTCAGGCTCCGCACCAAGCTTTCCTGCAATGACAATTTCATCTTGCTGTTTACTGCTTAGAAGCGGGAAGAAAATCATTCCCAGTGCCACTAAACTTATGAGACTTAATGTCGTTATTGTTTTTTTAAAGGACAGAGATTCTAATTTTTTAAGCGCCACATCAAAAATCAGGGCTAAAATAGCGGCGGGAATGGCTCCTATAAGAATAAGTGCCGTATTATTTCGGTCAATCCCAAGTAATATAATATCTCCTAAGCCTCCTGCACCAATTAAAGCGGCTAATGTTGCTGTCCCCACAATCAGCACCATTGCTGTGCGAATACCAGCCATCATAACAGGCATAGCAAGTGGTAGCTCTACCTTTACTAAACGCTTTGATCGATTCATTCCCATAGCTAATGCCGCTTCTTTCAGTGATGGGTCAACCTCATTGATGCCTGTATAGGTGTTTCGTAGAATAGGCAACAGCGCATAGACGACTAACGCAATAATTGCGGGAACTTTCCCAATACCGAATAAAGGAATTAATAAGCCGAGCAACGCTAAGGAAGGAATCGTTTGCAGCACAGCACTAATCCCAATAATACTCTCGGCTACTTTCTTTTTATTGGTTAAATAGATACCTAGGGGAATAGCGATGAGGACAGCAAAAAATAGCGCAATAAAAGAGATTTGGATATGCTCTAGTAATGCAGCCAGCAGCTGTGCCTTCCGTTCCTGAAATACATCTATCACATTAGCCACCATGCCCATGCCCTCTTTTCTTAGAATCCGCTGCTAAATAACGAAGCGTGGAAGCTCTTGTCACCATACCAATGAGCTTGCCATTCTCTTCGACACCTAACAAGTCATGCTCGGCTAATTTTTCAAGAATCATCGGAAATGGGGCATCAACAGGAATGGTATGCCCAAAGTCGTTTGTCACTGTGATTGGCTGTAACACATCATGGATCGTAAACAATTGATCCAACTGCTTACCTCCAATAAACTGGTGGACAAAATCATTTACCGGATTTTGTAGCAATTGCTGTGGAGTGCCTATCTGAACAATTTCGCCATCTTTCATAATACAGAGACGATCTCCTAATTTCAGTGCTTCCTGCATATCATGTGATACAAATACAATGGTTTTCTGGATGGTAAGCTGCATCTCTAGTAAATCATCCTGTAGTTTGGTGCGACTAATAGGGTCTAGCGCACTAAAGGGCTCATCCATTAAAATAATTTCTGGGTCAGCTGCCAAGGCACGAACAACGCCAACCCTTTGCTGTTCGCCTCCTGACAGCTCCTTTGGCTTACGCTGACGATATTTCGCTGGCTCCAGCCCCACCAACGCTAATAGTTCGTCTACACGCTGATGGATTCTCGTTTTACTCCATTTCTTCAGTTCTGGTACAACCGCAATATTTTCCTCTATCGTCATATGCGGAAATAGGGCGATTTGCTGTAGTACATAGCCAATACTCCAACGTAGCTCATGGATATTATAATCGCTAATTCTTTTATCATTGATCCAGATGGTGCCTGCTGTTAGGGGGATTAATCGATTAATCATCTTCAACAAAGTAGTTTTGCCGCATCCACTAGGGCCAATAATAACAAAGAATTCACCCTTTTTAATTTCTACATTTAGCGCTTTGACAGCTATTTGGTTGTTATCATATTGTTTTGAGACATTGTCAAATGTAATCATCTGTCATCTCCTTTAAAATGTGCTCAATAAATGCGTTCACTTTTTATATTTCACCAACAAAAATTATTTCAAACATTTGTAGATAGATGAAACTATTTCATTCTAAATACTTCGCCTTTAGGCACAAACGGTAGCTTTGCCCCCTGTGGTAGTACGAAGGCATGCTGTCTTTTAATGGCTAAACGATCACATTGTCCATCTGTAATAATCAGGATAGGACCATCTTTGGGAAAATCCTGTGCTGCTTCAAGTAGCTGTATACCAGGCTGTAAAACTGTGCCTCCTCTACCTCTTACTTTCACTTTCGTTAATAGTTCTTCAGGTGCTAGATAGCCCGCATCATAGGCAACAGCATCACAAAATATAACGCGAACAAAGGGGACATCTCTAGCGATGCTATAGCTCGCTATTGTGCCGAGTGCTTTTCCTAGTAAGATACGGTCCATGGAGCCTGATGTATCAATAAGGACTGCGAAAGTTCGTCCATCTACCTCACCGCTTTGATGAATCCATCTTGGTCTTGCTATATCGGGTGTCGATGCTTGTCTTCTACTGGGGCGGGTATACGTTCTAACTTTCTCTATCGGTTGAAACATCCGATCAAACCATTTGGCTAATGCCACATCCCAAGCAATAGGAGGCTGTGCAAGGCTACGAATTTCCTCAATGAGCCCTTGTGGCAGATATCCTCTCTCTTGGGTCATATGATAGCTTAACCCTTGACTCAATGCCCTTCTATAAAAAGCATCTAAATCCACACCTACCTTGCCTTCCCAAAAATCTGGTGGATTCGTTTCGATCATATCGCCCATGCCCTGCCCTCGAAAGGTTCTTAATTTGCGATACATCCTAATATCTGTAACAATACGATCATAAATAGATTCTGCTGAAAATCCTTTTAATGTTGGATCATATAGCCCACCAAATGCTGGCATCTCGCCGATTTGCATATCGATGAGCCAGCCATTGATAACATAATCACAAGCAACATTCCATAAGTAGGGATCACGTCCTTGTCTGCGGGTAGCATGGCTTAAACCCGCATGCAGCAATTCATGTGCCATTAGAAATCGCATTTCCTCATCGGTCATTCCCACAGCCGTATTCAAATAAATCTCCTTTGTTTCCACTGCAATGGCTGCGACCGAGATATCCATTCTTGTACAAATAAGTGGGTCTTCAATGATCGTAAAATCTGCTGCCAAAGCACCGAATAAGGGATAGGAGCTCATAAACCAAGCCTTTGCGCGTTGTGCTTGTGTTACCCTCGTTGTGCCTCCCAATGTGTTTTCTACCCCACCCGCTACTCGAATGGCACTTTGCACGGCTTTCGATAAACCTTCTGCAAATAATGCAGCGAAATCACTATTCCCTCGATAAAGATAGCCTGTTTGATTTTGTGAAATCACAAAGTCCACTTGGCCTGGCATTGTACTATAGCCTTTCAAATCATCTGGTACACCTTCGCGTAATAATCTTTCATATAATTTTTCCTCAGAGCTAATGGCCTCAAAAAGAGGATTACTCATTTCCTTTGGTGCTTGACCAAATTTTAGCTCTGCTAAAAATTTTGTTATATAGCAGTCACAGGCAATATTCCAAAGCTCCTGCTGCTCTTTTGATTGATGATGATGTAAGCCAAGGTGTAGCAAGCAATGCGCTATCACATAAGCCCATTCATTTGGCTGACCTTTTTTATCCTGATTCACATAAATAACACCTGCGCTTGTAACGTAAGCCCAATCCTTTTGGGGCATACTTTCGTATTGCATGTAAACAGCATGACATAACGCCTCGAACAGGGGATGTGTAGAGACGATGTCATGCCCACGTGCGATGGCTTTCTCATTTTTATGCTCCTGCTGTGATGCTTTCTTTTTTTTGGCCATAAGCTACCCTTCCTTTTTGGCTACTAAACGAGGTAAATCTCGGATAACCTCCAGCATAAACCAGGCAGGCAATGCTTCACCCTTTTGCTCTGATACAACCATCTGTGCAATTTCTAAGCTGATGGATGATAAGTCCTTGATCAAGTCTTTGGCTCGAAAGGCTAATTGCCGTTGATTGCCCTTCAATGTCGTATGCTCGTTCGGAAGCTCCTTCAGTAACTGAGCACGGAAGGATTGTGCCATGAAATAAAGCAAATCTCTTTCATCAGGTTGATCGGGCCAACGTAATTCTCCTTGAATAATTTTAGCAAGATCATATTTACTCTGCACTTGCTTGATAAAGGCTTTAAATTGACTGGCAGTATGCGCGGATAGGCAGCTACTTGCTAATAGATCAATTGTTTGTTCTTGTAAGCTATTGCCATATGCATACAAACAATCACTTAACATATGCCATGAACGAGGCGTGGAGAAGGGTTCTTCTGTTTTCGGAGGTTCGCTCCATAAATGATCGGGACGCATTTGAATATACTCAATCACATATGGATGTATTTCATGTGTATAGGCCCATTCAAGCCAATCTTTATGCGATGCCCTAAGCTGAACATGGACCATCCGATTGATTAATGCGGAGGACATCGGCTTAACAATGGCGTTATCCTGAGCCCGATTGCCTGCACCAATAACAATCGTACCCTCTGGCAATGTAAACTCTCCAATCCTGCGTTCATGAATAAGACTATAAAACGCTTTTTGTACTTCCTGTGAGCAAGCATTTAATTCATCTAAAAAAAGGCAATAAGGTTCATCGCGTGCAATCATTTTGGGTGGACAAAAAACACTGTAGCCATCCTTAATCTGCGGAACACCAATAATATCCTCAGGTGCTAGCTGACTGCCCAATAACGATACACAATGTAGCCCTAATTCACTAGCAAAGTTTTCAACAATCGCTGATTTCCCAATGCCAGGTGCTCCCCAAATAAAAACTGGTCTTATTGTCGCTACATTCAGTAGAAAATCATATAGTTGTTTTTGTGTCACATTAAAAATCGTATTCAATCAAAACGCCCTTTCAACTTATTGTTTTAAAGGTTAATAATACCATTTTCTATGAAATTAATCTTGTCTCTACCATTCTATGAAATTGACTGCCAATTACTAGCTGTGAGAAAATAATAAAAATTGTAGTAGAGAGGTCGTGACCTATGCATAATGGCTTTCAGTTTTTGGCGATTTCACAACTAGCAAAAAGGTTTCCAGCAGACTCTTGGTGGGCAAAGTTTTACAAGGATTTTAGTGAGGATGATCTAGTAGCGTACTATGAGGGGGATTTAACACTTCCCTCTCTTGATTTGGACTGGGATATGCCATTCCCACAACAGGACAAGACCATTCTCATCTTCATCAATGGACATTTAACCGTAGACACCCTCTATAATTTAGAGACAGATGGGGCAATTGGGCTGATAGTGATGGGCAATGTACTTTCTAAAAATATAGCTGTAGGTGGTCAGGAAATCTATGTGCACGGGCATCTGACAGTCGAGAATATATTATGTGGCTCCTACAATCATGGCGAAACGATCGTTAATGGCAATCTTCAGGCAGCAATTTTGGTTCAAGATGATGAGTATCGCATCAACGTAAAGGGTCAGAAGTCGATTCCTTGTATCGTAAATATATGGCACGGAGATGGCGTTTTTCAGGAACTCCCTATCCGTATTGAAGATGTATTAGTAGACGAGATATTTTTACCTGAGGATGAGGATGACATCGGCTTTTCCTTCACTTCACTCGTGGAAATTCTTAAACAAGGACGTTCTGCACTCACTCAATTTACAAGCGTTCCTAAAAGGACAATAGCAGCCCCTATTTATTTCACGCACCATTCGATCAATGCGGAAAACATACTGAAACTGACTTCATGTATTCTGATGACACCTGACAAACCTTCTTTCGATTTGACGGAACAGGATGTTTATTTTATGATCCAACGCGCACATACCAATGCTGATGGAGATGTACGCAATGATAGTATTTATATATTGACCTCGCAGTGTCATTATTTTATTTGGCTTAATGAGGATCAATCCGTCTCTCTCTTGACAAAAACACTAGATGAAGAAGCTGAATGGTGGGATATTACAGCATCCCCCCAGGAGGATTTAGTGGATTTACAACAGCTCTGGCTGATGTTGTTAACCTGCATCAATGTAGCAGAACTTTACTTGCATAGTATCGAGGTGCGAGATGTACAACAAATTCTCCAGCATCCTACGATTCTGGATTTAGACGATGAACATGATGGATTGTGGGATGGTTCCAAATGCTATAGCTTCCGTCAAACCTATTTGGATGATGAAGGCGATAGGATACATGCTCGCATTGAAATTATGACGCCTGATGAAGCGTATTATTTTTATACGCTCGAAAATCAATCCTATGTTGCTCGCCACTATCAGCCTCCTAACGTTTTTGGTCGACAAGAGCTATCTTATTTAAACACGATTCAATGGGAAGCGTCCGAGCGATATTTTGAGAGATTCAAACAATTTATGTCTCAGAATTTTAAGATAGATTTAGGAACTAATTAAGGCAAGAAACGTTCTATTAATGATGAAGTCTATTCAACTATACATCTCTTTCACTCTCTGTAATAATGAGAGATAACTAAACTTTTAATAGAAGGGAGGGAGATGTGGTCACGACCAACATCCAGCTACAATGAAATACGTGCTAAACTTTTTTAAAGGACTTATGATTGTCGTTGTTGTTATTTGTATTTCGTTTTATATGGTGACACAGTTATTTAATACGACTGAAAGAGAAGAGTCTGTGGTTATTGATGATCGTCCAAGTGTGGAAGAGTTTATCGGTGAGATTGCAGAGACCGCACGAGATCTTGGTGCTGACAATGACTTATATGCATCCGTGATGATAGCTCAGGCGATTCTAGAAAGTGAGCATGGGCAAAGTGGACTTGGCTCTGCCCCTAATTATAATCTTTTTGGAATGAAAGGTAGCTACCAAAATAATTCCGTCACACTCGAAACCACAGAGGATGATGGGTCAGGCAACCTTTCTACCATCATGGCTGACTTCCGCAAATACCCTTCCTATGAAGCATCCATGCAGGATTATGTAAAATTAATGCGTAATGGCGTTTCATGGAATAAAGATTTTTACGCAGGCGTTTTCAAAAGCAACACAACTACCTATACAGATGCGACCAAGTTTTTAACAGGCTCCTATGCAACTGATTCGGCTTACAATGAAAAATTAAATACATTGATCGCAAAATATGACCTTCAACAATATGATAGTCCTGTAAAAGATAAGAAAACCATCACGGTGGCTGATGGAGATTCACTTATGAAGATTGCCGAAGCCTATAATGTGAAAGTGACATCACTTAAGCAGTGGAATCAGCTTCGAACAGAACGACTTGAAGCAGGCCAGCAACTCAATATTTATCATTATTAACACAAAACGTCCATGACTCATCAAGGAGTATGGACGTTTTTTCTCATGAAACTAATTCGTTTGTCAAAACGTCTTAATGTAAAAATACGGAAAGGATAGGAACACAGTGAAGCGTACACAATTGCTCAGTCTTCTCGCCGTTAACCTTGTGCTATTGCCATTGATTCAGCTTAGCTACCACCTATATTTCATAACAAAAATAGCAGAGGGTTCCTTTTATCTTATTATTTTGCCCACTCTTATTATTTTATCGAACCTCTTACTATGTTGTAGTTGGCAAAGAGTAGCAGCCTCTATCCATTGGACTTTTATCTATGTGGGACAAGGCACTTCTATAGCCTGTTATTTTGTGTGGCATTATGGGCAACTAGAGCCCTATCCAGATATGCCTCCAGGTGAAGCAGTCTTTGATTTATGCATGAGTACATTTTTAATTGGGCTATGGCAGTTCATCGTGTTAGTACTGATCCATCTCAGTACGTTGATCATCCTCAAAATGGGACTGACCTTTAAAAAAGCTTAACTAGTCTTTCTGTGAGTTATATAAAGTACCTACTGCTAGTATGGTCGTGGCTAAATCCTGTCGATAGAGGGGATGTTTGGCATCTAGACTATTAATGGTTACTTCATTACCACCTAACGATGAATGGACATACAAATCATCACCCATATATAAAGCAATATGACCTGGAAAATAGATTAAATCACCCTTCTGCATTTGGTCTTGGTCTATGTTAACGATAGGGAAGCCCTCTACTATTCGGGCATCACGATAAATATAGACACCGTTTAACATATAGGCCATTGAACATAAACCAGAGCAATCAATACCCAGTGGCGATTTGCCCCCCCAGCGATAAGGGGCCGTTAAATAGCTAAGCGCTGTGTCCACCACATTTTCTCGGAACTGCTGCTCTGATAATGACTGTACTGTTATTTTAGGCTGTAGCCATTTTGTTCGAACATACCCTATTTGTCCTGACACTAGCTGTACAGCTGACCATTCTTCAGGCACTGCTTCGTCTGACATAACACGAATGGAAGAGCCTCTTACAAGCGTTAGCAGCTTTGTACTTTGAATACGTGGCTGCTGCAAAACATCTGCAAAGCTTTGACAGATTACATACTGTGCCTCTTGTTGCCATGTAGACGCAAGAGCCTCCTCTTGTAGTAAATCTGCCTTCTGACAATACCCCTCGTAACGATAGGCCGTTCGAATAGAAACCCAAGCGTCATTGACATCACTGATGATCTCGACGGTCATCCCATAAAGCACTTCATCGACTAATTCAGAAGCTTTATCTGGCATGGCATGCAAGCTAGCAATCATGGCTGTAACGATAGCCTTCATCCTTCTCCCCCTTCCGCTTCACTAGCTGGTCATAGACAACTTTCGATAGACGACCAATGAGTTGGCGCGCCTGATCATTGTCCGTTACATTTGTTATAAAAACACCCATACTATAATCGACTGCATTCGTGTAAAATATCCCTACATCATGATCGATGGTATCTAGTCCGCCTGTTTTATGTGCCAGCCTCACATCTTCTATTAGATAGCGCTTTAGGGAGTCATGCACACGCTGACGGCTTAAAATATCAATGACTAGCTTATTGTAGGGAGGCGATAAAAGCTCTTGCTGATAGATACGCGTATAAAGATGCGCCATATCCCTTGCTGATGTGCGATTATCTATGCCCTTTGCTAGCCGCTCCACATCCATCATTTTTCGCTGTAGCAATGTATCCTGTAAACCGATATGCTGAAAATAGGCATTCAAATATGCCATGCCAACTACATCGATTAAGACGTTCGTAGCTGTATTATCGCTTGTAATAATCATCCATACTAGCAGATCATAGAAAGTGCTTTGTGTAAGTCTTTGTTCACTAATCACACTAAAATCCACCCAATCAGTTGGTGAAATCGTATGCGTAGAATCAAGTGATAATTTGTTTTTCTCTATATATGAGAGCAAGGCTAACAGAATCGGCACTTTGATTAAACTAGCACTTGAAAATGAAGCCTCTAGCTGATGACTGATGAGCAACTGATTTGTTGTTAGATTTTTAATAAACAAATGTACGTTGTAGGGCGATTCTTGAATAAGTGTCGTAATTCTCTGCTCCATAGACCACCTATCCAACTACATGGATACGCTGATTGTCCGCATCCATTTTGACGCTTCTTCCTAAAGGAAGCGACATCGTTGGTAAACAATGACCACATGCCAAATCAGCAATCATAGGCTTCCCTAAAGGCACTAGAATTTCTTGAAAAATAGTTTGTAATGATAAGCTGTGTGCTGGCTTTTCGGGATTTTCAGGTTCGCAATTTGTCCAAGCGCCCAATAAAATGCCTGCCACGTCATCTAGCTTTCCTGCCAGTTTTAATTGTGTCAGCATACGATCCACCCGTTGCTCCGTTTCATCGATATCTTCTAAAAACAGAATCTTACCTCGTGTATCAATTTCATAGGGTGTGCCAAGTGAAGCGGTCACTAATGTTAAATTGCCACCGATGAGTTGACCTGAAGCGCTCCCAGGAACCAGCGTGGACATGGGCTGGTGAGAAGGATTTTTTAAGTAGTACGCCTTTCTTTCATTCTCCATAATCAGCTGAATGAACGACTGCCAAGTATAGTCATCCATCTCCTGTCTAATAAATTCTGTGGATGGCATCGGCGTATGATAGGTTACAAAGCCACATAGCTGATTAAAAGCTATATGTAGAGCGGTCACATCACTATAGCCAGCAAATACTTTGGGATTGGCACTTATCAAGTCAAAGTCTAATTGAGCTAAAATTTTCGTCGCACCATAGCCCCCACGTATACAAAAAATGCCATCAATCATTGGATCACCAAACATACGATGAACATCTGCTACCCGTAAATCATCTGTGCCTGCTAAATAGCCATGTCTTACGTGACAGGTCTCCCCAACGACTACATTGAGCCCTAGCTTTTCGATACTAGCAATAGCAGGTTGCAGCTTTTCAGGTGGCGTTGCTCCAGAAGCACTAATAAGACCAATTGTGTCACCCTTTTTCAATGCCTTTGGACAAATCATATCTTTTCCTCCCTTTTCAGTGAAGTACGATAATGGGCAAGTTCCTCTTCATTGGCTAAAATAAAATGACCTTCCTCTATTTCAACAAATGAGGGGGGATTCTCATCATAACGATGCTGTGACGGATCATACACTTCTACAACTTTCTCCCGCTCCTTATAGGGATTTGGCTCTGGTACTGCTGATAACAAAGCCCTTGTATAAGGATGCAGCGGATGAGCAAAAAGCTTTTCTGTTTCCGCTAGCTCCACAATTTTCCCCTTATAAATGACCGCCGTACGATCCGTAATAAAACGGACAATCGATAAATCATGGGCAATGAATAAATATGTTAAATGATTTCGCTGTTGAAGGCTTGCTAATAAATTTAATACTTGCGCTCGAATGGATACGTCCAAAGCAGATATAGGCTCATCTGCAATGATAAATTCAGGCTCCATCACTAACGCTCGAGCAATGCCAATACGTTGGCGTTGACCTCCTGAAAACTCATGCGGAAAGCGGCTTGAGAACTCTGGAAGTAGCCCAACGTTCAGTAAAGCATCGCGCACCTTTTGTTGCCGATCTGCCTCATCTTTATATTTTTTCGAAGGGTATAAGCCCTCTGAGACAATATAATCTACTTTTGCTCGTTCATTCAGAGATGCCATAGGGTCCTGGAAAATCATTTGGATTTTTTGTGTAATTTCTCTATCCCAATCTTTAGGTATTTTCCCCTGAATACTTTTGCCATGGTACAAAATTTGTCCCTCTGTAACCTCATTGATGCGCATAATCGCTCGACCAATCGTTGTCTTCCCTGAGCCTGATTCACCTACAATGCCAAATGTTTCGCCTTTAAAAATTTGAAAGCTGACATCATCAATGGCTGTAAACTTATTTTTTCCTTTGCCAAAAACAACAGATAAATTTTTTATCTCTACGAGCACCTCTTTATCAGTCATTCGCATACTGCCTCCCCTCGGCAAAAAATGCCTGTAAGGCTGCTGGAGGCTCTACCTTTGGCGCCAGTGGATCTAACAACCATGTTCGCGCATAATGAGTATCACTGACCTGAAAAAAGGGAGGTCGCTCGATAAAGTCAATTTTTAGTGCATATGGATTGCGTGGCGCAAAAGCATCACCTTTGATTTCTTGAAATAGATTAGGAGGCGTGCCCTTAATGGAATACAATTGTTCTCCCTTTGAGCCAAGCTGTGGTAAGGAGGAAATAAGCGCCCACGTATATGGATGCCTGCTATGAAAGAAAATTTCATGTGTTTCCCCAACCTCTATGACATCGCCTGCGTACATTACGGCAATACGGTCAGCCACTTTTGCGACTACACCTAAATCATGCGTAATATAGACGATTGTTAAGTCGTATTTTTGCTGAAGACTTTTTAAGAGCTGTAAAATTTGTGCCTGAATGGTTACATCCAAGGCTGTCGTGGGTTCATCACATATTAAAATATTCGGCTTACAGGCAATCGCAATCGCAATAACGATGCGTTGGCGCATCCCTCCTGAAAATTCATGCGGGTATTGCTTATAGCGCTTTTGTACATCGGTAATGCCGACATCTGTTAACAGCTTTAGTGTTTCCGCATAGGCTTCCTTGCCTCTTAAGCCCTGATGCATAACCACACATTCTTCAATTTGCTTTCCAATGGTTTTGAGCGGGTTTAACGATGTCATCGGATCCTGTGTCACCATCGCTATTTCCTTGCCACGAATCCCTAGCCATTCTTGCTCTGTTGTGAACTTGCCTAAATCCTGTGCATTGTAAATAATTTGTCCCTGCTTAATGCGACCATTTTTATCAAGCAAGCCCATAATGGATTTCATCAGCACGGATTTACCCGAACCTGATTCGCCCACAATGGCAAAACTTTCTCCCTTGTAAAGGTCGAGTGAAATATCGCGAATCGCTGTTAAAACTCGCCCACGTAGCGTAAACTGAATCACTAAATTTTGAATGCCTAATATGCGTGATTTTTTCAATGTCACTCGCTTCCTCTCCTTAAACATGGTTTTTCGGATCTGCTGCATCTGCAAAGGAATTACCAATAATATAAAATGCGATCGTAATAACGCTTAGCACAATACTTGGGAAAATAAGCTGATAACGTAGATCTGGTGACATCATAAGGACACGTCCTTCATTGATTAAATTTCCTAAGGATGGCTCACTGATCGGAAGCCCTAAGCCGATATACGTTAAAAAGACTTCTGCCCCAATTGCAAAGGGTATCGCTAAGCTCATGCGTAGCATAATGACAGAAATTAAATAAGGTAATAGATTTTTTAGAATAATACGATAATCAGGTGTGCCTAAGCACTTTGAGGCTAGATTGTATTCGCGGTCCCGCAAAATAACAATTTGATTGCGGATAAACCTCGCCATTTCCACCCACCCCGTAATACACATGGCAATAATAATTGTTGAAATACTTGGCCGTAAGATATAGGACATTAAAATGAGCACAATAGTTGTGGGGATATTATCGATAACATTATAAAGCTGTGTTATGGGCGCTTCTAATTTCCTTGAAAAGCCCCACAGCGTACCGATTGTAATCCCCACAACTGCCTCCACTAAAGCCACAACACAGCCGATAAAGAGGGATGTCCGTGTGCCTGCCCAAATACGAGACCATAAATCCTGACCAATTGAATTCGTACCAAACCAAAATTCTGCATTAGGTACCATATTACGTGCCTGCATCCCCGTTTGTTCATCCAAGTAAATTTCAGTTGGTGATTTTTGCGCGGGTAAATAGGGCTGTAGAATCGTAAAGCCAACAATGATGATCACCCCAACTAATAAAAAAACGGCCAGTCGATTTTTCAAAAAGGATTGCCATGTAGACCGCCAATAAGAATAATTTGAATAGCCCGTTTCCTCCGCCTGCCTTGCATCTACTTCAGCAAATTCAAACAAGGTTTCACGCGATTTATTGGAAATATTATTGATTTCATCTGTATACATCCCCATTAACGCACACCCCCTCCCTTGCCTAATTTAATACGAGGGTCGACAAGTGCCATGGCAATATCCCCCAAAATAAGTCCAATGATACCTAGGGAAGAGAACACTAACACTAGGCCTTGCACAATTGTATTATCCTGTCGCTGAATAGCATCCACAAGCAAGCCCCCCATCCCTGGAATGGAATACAACGACTCTATATAAATCGAGCCTGTAATCGTAAACAGAATCGTTGCAGGTAAATATTGTGCCATGGGAATAAAGGCATTACGTAATACATGCTTGAACATCAATGTCCGCTCCTTTACGCCCTTTGCCCTAGCTAGCTTAATATAGTCCTTGTTCAGTTCATCCACCATATAGCGTCGCATCCACATCGCGTAGGAGGCAGTTGGAGCCAATGCCATTGACGTAAGTGGAAGAATCCAAGTAATCGGCCTGTATTCATCAAACAGCATCGGTAATTGAAAGAGTTCTGTAATATACATTTGAATAACTAAGTAATAAACGGCTGCAGGGACTGCAACAACAAATACGATATAGCCTGTCCCAAGTCGATCCAGCCAACGTCCCTTACGATAGGCCATCATTATTCCTAACGGTACACCAATCAGGAGTGATAAAGCGACGGCTCCTAAACCAAAGAGCAGAGAATACGTGATTTTATCTGCAATAATCGTCACTACTGAGACATCGGTACGATAAGTTACTGATTTGCCCAAATCTCCCTGCAGTAAATTCTTGTAAAAATTCCCCAGTTGGACAAGCATTGGGTCTCGCAAGCCGAGATTTGTTAAGTAAATTTCCTGCTGAGCAGGTGACATTTTATCAGCTGCCGCTCCTAAATAGCCTTCCTCTGGCATTAGCCGTAATAATGAAAAGACAATGGTGATGATAATAAAAAGGGTTAAAACGGATTGTAAGAGTCGTTTTCCTATATACTGCAACATCGCGCCATCCTCCTTTGTCAAAAAGACGAAAGGAGATGCCGACTATTCTTTTCGGTATCTCCTTTTCATCTACGAAATTCTACTACTTTTCAGCATTGGCTAGTGCTTCCGCACGTTCTTGCTCCCACTCAGCAAGCGCTTTTTTAAATTCTTCATTACTCATTGGCTTTTCTAGCACTTGCTGGCCTTTAAATTTCTCTGCCGTTACACCAAATGGCGAATATTGCGCCTCGAATGGATTTAATTTAGATGCCATATAGCCACTACCACCAACTGAATATGGAATAACAAAGGCTTCCTCAATTAAAAACGCTTCTGCCTTCGCAAATAGCTCATAGCGTTTGGCTGTGTCAATTGTTTCTTTCGCTTGATCTACAAGATTTTGATATGTTGTTTTACCATTCGCCTCTTTATAGCCTTCTGCTAATTCTGGTTTATTGTAAGTTCCATCTACTGTGAAAGGATCTGTATACGTAGATGGATCTGCAAAGTCAGGACCCCAGTTCGCCTCTAAGAGTGCAAATTTACCTGGACGACGTACCTCTGATAAGAAGCCTGTGGATGGACCAGCCTCTACAATAATGTCGACATAATCTGTCCCTAGTAGTTTTTCCATTTGCTGCTCGACTACTTGAGAGCGATTAGCCCAATCCGGCATACCAGCGTTATAAGGCATTAAGACTTTCACAGGGAATGTCGCCTTACCCGCTAATGCCGTTTTTGCTTTTTCTTTATACTCAAGGGCCAGCTCTTTATTGAAGGAATCCTCATTGGAAATGGATGTAAGTGGTGCTAGTTGTGTATAATCCACGCCTTCCACATCAACAAAGTTTTTTGGTGTAATGGTATTGCTCAACAAATCTGCTGGATTATAGGGCTCAACCGTTAGCATCGCGGACACTCGATCAAGCGCATGGAATAAGGATTTGCGGAAATCTTTATTATTGACGGCGATTTTCCAGTTATCAGGCTCGTATTGTGCGTCAAATTGTGGGTTGAAGTTGAGTGCATAAAAGTAGGTATAGAAGTTATTTTGTGTTTGACGAACCTGAGATTTTTTCTTTTCATCTTTAAACCATTCATCAATGATAGAGGTAGGGATACTAGCCGAATCGATTTCGCCACGTAAAAACAGCTCAGGCGCCACAGTTGCCGCTTCTTTATTGTATTTATAGCGAATACGATCAATCAGCACCTTGTCTTTATCCCAGTACGTTTCATTTTTCACAAGAACGCGTTCATTTTGTGGCTCAAATTTATCTAAAATATAGGCACCGTTATAGAGGAAGTTTTCACGTGTTGTGCCAAAATCCGCTCCTTTTTCCGCAATGAACTTGCCATTTACAGGGAAGAAACAAACATAATTCAACATAGAAAGAAAATAGGGTGTCGGCGCCTCTAAAGTATATTCTACTGTATGTTCATCTAGCGCCTTTATGCCTACTTCCTTGAAATCGTTCATCTCGCCATTATAGAAAGCTTCCCCATTTTTCACCACCGTCGCAATCCATGCTGTCGATGATTCATTTTTAGCATCAAGCACATAGTGTAAGCCATCCACAAAGTCTTGTGCCACAACAGCTGCATATTCCTTGCCCTCATGTGTTACCCATTTTGCGTCATCACGCAATTTGAATGTCCACACCGTAGCATCCTCATTCGAGGACCACTCTTTCGCTAATCCTGGCTGGACCACCCCATAGTTGTCATATTCAATGAGCCCATCCACCATATTCGCAGCCACCGCAAATTCATTTGTTTCTGACGTCTTTAAATAATTTAACGTTTTAATTTCCCCTGAATACACCACTCGATATTCCGATGCTTTTTCACTCGCTGACTTGTCATTACAGGCTACACAAAATAATACGACCAGACATACGAACAGCAACCAATATTTTCTCACAAGCATCCCCCTAGTCATCTTTTTATAATGAAAATCCTATTGGTAGGATGGATTGCACCTTCCCTAGGATCATTCAAACATAAGCTAGGTCTGTCTAAATCGACCATCTATCGATGAAATGAACAACGGTACATACTCGTTGTCACGGTTATGAGATTAAATTGTCGGTTCTATCAAACCACTCAGACAGCGTGTCCCACTGCTTTTTGAGCGGGTCTATCTACCTTTTGATCACTTCTCACACCCTTGTGAGCGGGTCCCTCACCAAATGGATCACTTCTCACCTTTCAAGAAATAGAATCCTCACTTGATGTAAAAGCTCCCACTAGACCTTTCCATCATGTTAAAAATTGCAGGACACGCAGCACCTCATAAAAATCATGGGTCAAGAACTCCACGGTATTATGTGGTTTGAATTTGGCATTTGGATAAAATGAATTGCGATAGGCTCTTGTATGGTCACGATAAATAATCTCAACCATAAAGTGTTCTGGCAACGTTACCTGTAATGCGGCACGAGGGATCTTCATAGAAGACTCTACCAGTCGCTTGGTTTCCATTATGGTTAGTTGTGGACTGACACTAATCGTCGCATTGCCGATGCCTTCCTTTGTAGCAAACGTGACAATGTGTTCATTTATCGCCTGAATCTCTTCTGTCAACCCCACATCACCACTTACGAAGGACACGGGCACATCGTGTAACGCTGCTGCATACGTATTGATTAGAAATTCGCTCGCATATTCGCCATTGATTTTGACATCTGCGTATGTGCAAAGTGTGTGGGCTAGTGGGTTACGCTCACTGCCACCCTTGCTGTGATAACCGATAAAAATAGCACGGTCAAAGCTTTGATCGAGACCTGCTACCATACACATAGGGTCATATGTCCAGCCACGGATGACTTTACAGTTGATTGGTAAATTGGAAATGTCTAGATTGCGGGCTGAATCATGTGCGTCCTTTAATAAAATTTCAGTTGCTCCCCCTGCTATCGCTCCTTCAATGGCAGCTTCTACTTCTCGCGTCATTTGTCTTTGAAAAAACTGATAGTCAGGTGCGTTTAACTCGGTCTCACTCCACGAGGTTGTACCTGTAATCCCTTCAATATCTGCACTAATATAAACTTTCATAGAAATCGAAACTCCTTTACATTGTGATGTTGAATTGTTGCGTGTACTGCTCCGTAATGAGCTACCTGTGCATAAACACGTCTAGCCCATGCCACATTGCCATAATCGTAATGCCACCATTCCTCCGCATAGTTCGTAAATCCAGCAAGTGTCATACAGTTATACAGCAAACGTCGGTGCTGACAGGCAAGCGGATTTTCTTGCGTATGCTGTTCAAAATAACGGGTCGCTGATTTTTCATTCATTTCATCAAACGCTGTCCCAAGATCGAGGGCTTTACCATGAACATTAGCCAGTGTTACATCGATGGCACCCCCTGTTAAATGGGGGGCTAAATGGGCTGCATCTTTACTTGGAAATGCTACATATTTTTTGGTCGCCTGCATAATCTCTTGTGGTGTTAACTGCGGCAGCCTTTTTGCTAATTGCCGAGAAAAATGGCTGAACAAATACTGCTGTACTTGAAATGGGCGATAGCCATCATAAAGTAATAAGCCATACTCTTGAGGTAATAATGTTAATACCTGTTGCAAACGCTCATAGACACCTTCTCTTACATAAATAACGCGTAAACTATTAGAAATCTGTTGCTGATAGTAGATTGGCTTCATAAATACCCTAGGATGAGCACCTGTAAGCTGGATAAGCGGCTCATTGTTTTCACATACAACTGGTGATGGCGAAGGGCTTCCATTTAGAGAAGGTGCTATCGGTTGAAAAAGGTTAATAATAACGGAACCCCCCTTCAAATAGTTAGATAATTCAGTTTTTTAAGTTGAATATTATCACATCTCCCTACCATTGACTAGATAAAAAAAGAATAATTACAAAATAATGGATATACTCTTATAATGATACATATTCCAGCAATTGACGGGTCGAAAAACCACTTATATCCTCTAATTAAGGATTTTATTCATCTTATAGCTCGCTCATGCTAAAAAATTAACGAATCCTGTTTGGTTACCTAAAAAAAGCCATTGAAACACTGAACTGCCCCGTAAAAGTTAGATTGATGTCTAACTTTTACGGGGCAGTTCATTTGCTGTTTCAATGGCTTTTTCTTTTATGCCTGATGAAAGGAGTAAGCTTGTACAGTATGACCATTGCGGCCAGTTGTTGTCTGTGCCTGCGATAACGAATTCAGTATCGCTTCCTCAGTCGCTTCCGCTGCGGCTGTAAACAATTGATTCATGATGGGATGATCCTCACGAAGCTGAAATCTTGTCTCTATAAGCTGATCAACGGTATGAGGAATACAATATGCCGTCGTGAAGCCAATCACAATGTCACCACTACCATGTGAAAAATGACTGCCTGTCCGTCCTAAACCGATACCACAGCGTTTAATGACACGTGTCAATTGTCGACTACTTAGCGGGGCATCTGTCGCAAGAACAATGATAATGGAGCCATCTGTTGGTGATAGAGTAGATTGGTTCTGCATAGTTGAGACTTTGTAATGCTTAGCTAAAAACTCCCCACCTTGTCCAAAGTTACTAAGAACTAGGCAGCCTACTGTATAGTTCACTTCATTTGATTCTACTTTGACGATGCGAGAGGAAGAACCAATTCCTCCTTTATAGCCGAAACACATCATCCCCTTTCCTGCACCAACAGCGCCTTCCTGTGCCGTCTTTGTAGAGGCTTGGCGAATGGCTTCTATGGCATGCGCAGGTGTCACTGGACAAGCTCGAATCGAATTAAGATAACTATCATTACACTCGCCTACAACGAGATTAATGGTTCCTGTTGTCAGTCCAATGTCTTCATTCCTATCAAGCATATAGCTTAATGTACCTTGTGTCACAGCTGGTACGCCAAAAGTATTGGTTAACATAATGGGCGATTCCAGTACACCTAGTTCATTCACTTGCACAAGTCCCGTTGTTTTCCCAAAGCCATTTAGTACATAGCTTGCCGCTGTTACCTTTTCCTGAAATACATTGCCTCCATGCGGTAAAATAGCTGTAACGCCTGTACACGCATAGGCACCATTCTGATCTAATGGCTCATCTAATGTCACATGTCCCACTTGGACTCCTTCTACATCCGTGATGCAGTTTTTCTGCCCAACTGGTAACATGCCAATTTCAATGCCCAATTGTCTTACTTTTCCCTGCATATTATGCCTCCTCCTGAATCGCCATTAATACAGCAGCCTGTGCATGGATCGCCGTTGTATCAAACACCGGAATGCTGACATCCTCCTGCTGAATCAATAAGCCGATTTCTGTGCAGCCCAAAATTACCCCTTGTGCCCCCGCATGTACAAGCTCCTCGATCACTTGGCTATAGTACGTTTTAGATGCTGGTACAATGGTGCCAAGACACAATTCATGATAAATAATTCGGTTTACTTCCATTCGGTCGTTGCTGTCAGGCACGATCACCTCTATGCCAAAGCTTTCTACCCTTGCCTTATAAAACGCTTGCTCCATTGTGTATTTTGTGCCAAGAAGCGCTATTTTCTGTAGCCCCGCTTCTTTGATTTGCTTAGCTGTGGCATCCGCAATATGTAAAATAGGAATGGTTATAGCAGGCTCGATAACATCAATGACCTTATGCATTGTATTGGTACAAATGATGATTAGTTCTGCACCTGCCCGCTCCAGTGCTTGTGCAGCTTGAGCTAGCACCTCACCTGCTTTGTCCCACTCAGCGTTAGCTTGAAAATGCTCAATTTGCTGGAAATCTACACTAAACAAAATACATTTCGCAGAGTGTAAGCCCCCTAGTCTATGTTTAACCTGTTCATTGATAAGTCTGTAATATTCAGCAGATGACTCCCAGCTCATCCCACCAATTAAGCCGATTGTTTTCATGTCTACACCACTCCCTTTTTTCTATTATTATACGCCTCTCTCACACAAAAATAAGAGAATTTTCCAAAAGCAATAGATGACGATTGGAAAATAATACATAAAAGGAATTTTCGCAATTAATAAATTTAAAATATCAAAATTTTAGCATAATTCATTATATTAAAAAAAGTTGATTTTATATAAAAAAACAGTGTAGACTAAAGCGTATTGTGAAAGGAGGACAACTTATGGAATGGATCTCAACGATAGTTGATAGCGGAAATAATATTTTATGGACATATATCCTCATTATCTTACTTTTAGTAGCAGGATTATATTTTTCATTCGGTACGAAGTTTGTACAAATTCGTCTTTTTCCTGAAATGTTTCGTTTAATTGTAGAAAAAAGAGAGGGCGATTCGGGGGTTTCTCCGTTCCAGGCCTTTACCATTAGTGCTGCTTCACGTGTCGGCACAGGAAATATTACAGGGGTAGCTTTAGCCATTGGTGTAGGCGGACCTGGTGCAGTATTTTGGATGTGGATAATCGCAATTTTAGGGATGGCCACTGCCTTCATTGAAAGTACCTTAGCGCAGGTCTATAAAGTGAAGGATGGCGATACATTCCGTGGTGGACCGGCCTACTATATGGAGAAAGCGTTAGGTCAACGAAAGCTTGGCATTATTTTTAGTATTTTATTAACATTAAGCTTTGGCTTTATTTTTAATGCTGTGCAATCCAACACAATTGCCACTTCAGTCGGCGAAGCCTTCAATGTAAATCCAAAGATTATCGGGGCTATACTTGTCATGTTAACTGGATTAATTATTTTTGGTGGTGTCCATCGAATTGTAAAGGTGACACAAGTTCTTGTTCCAGTTATGGCCATCTTCTATTTACTTGTAGCTCTTTTGGTCGTGGTGACCAATTTATCGGAAATCCCACATGTTTTTTCATTAATTTTCACTCATGCGTTTGGCCTACAGGAAGCTGCTGGTGGCGCAATTGGGGCAGCAATCATGCAGGGCGTACGTCGCGGTTTATTTTCCAATGAAGCAGGGATGGGGAGTGTACCGAATGCTGCTGCGACTGCTAATACTTCGCATCCTGCTAAGCAAGGACTTGTACAAAGCTTAGGTGTCTTTTTTGATACGATTATGATTTGTACAGCCACTGCGTTTATCATTATTTTAGCGGGCTTATATGATAAAGGTGAGAGTAATGGTATTATCTTGACGCAAAACTCTTTAGCTGTTCATGTTGGTGATTGGGCTCCTTATTTTATTGCCATCTCCATCATTTTCTTTGCTTTTAGTTCAATTATTGGTAATTATTATTATGGTGAATCCAATATTGAATTTATGGATGCCCATAAAGCTTGGATGTTTTGCTATCGAATTTTAGTGTTAGTTATGGTTATGTTCGGCTCTATCGCACAGGTACAGCTTGTATGGAATCTTGCTGACCTCTTTATGGGGCTGATGGCGCTTATCAATATCGCCATTATTATGATGCTCGGTAAAGTTGCCTTCCTTGTGCTAGACGACTTTACTGAGCAACGTAGAGCAGGCAAAAATCCTGTCTTCTATGCAAAATCAATCCCAACCTTAAAAAATACTGACTGTTGGGAAGAAGAAGATCGATAAAATACTGAACGCCACTTCTAAGATTGGAGTGGCGTTTTTTGATAAAAACGGTTGCTTTGCTCTACTAGTACGGCATTTATCAACACTTAACGCCACCCCAAATTTGGAGTGGCGTTGTGCTTTAATATTTAAACTGACTAATCAGTAGCTTTAATTCATCCGCCATATGCGCGAGTGCTTGCGCAGAGGCATTGATTTCCTCCATTGAGGCTAATTGCTCCTCTGTTGATGCCGCTACATCCTCAGACGCCGCTGCATTGCCTTTCGCGGAGAATGCCAAATCTTCTGTTACTGCTGCTACCTCTTGAACACCTGCAGACATCTGTTCAGAGGCTGAAGAGACCTCCTCCATTTTAGGGGTAATTTCATTCATACTTGTCATAATGACTTGGAATTTTGCAATGGCTTCATCGGAAATATGCAATCCACTTTGCACATCCTCTGTAACCTTCGCCATAATACTGACAGATTGCTCCGTTTCTTGCTGAATCCCTCGGATAAGCTCAAATATTTGTTTAGCTGATTCCTGTGATTGCTCTGCAAGCTTCCGCACTTCGTCTGCCACAACTGCAAAGCCTTTCCCATGCTCTCCTGCTCTCGCTGCTTCGATAGCGGCATTTAAAGCAAGTAAATTTGTTTGATCTGCAATGCTTGTAATCACATCTAAAATGGATGTAATTTGCTGAGAGCGTTCATGCAATGTCTGGATTTTCGCATTGGAGTCTGCTACAGATAAATGAATGGATTGCATTTGATCCTTTGTATTTTGAACAGCTTGTCCACCCTCATCTGCCTGTAATGTCGCGTGCTGTGAAAGGTCCGTCACAGCGGAGGAGATTTCTGCAATATGCAGAATAGCAGTAGAAAGCTCATGTAAAGAAGCTGCATTTTTATTGGCACTTATCGTTTGAGAATCAGCGCTTGTTGCAACATCCTGAATGGAAATCGCCACTTTTTCCGTTGCAATGCTTGTCTGATTGGCATTGGCAGTTAGTTCTTCTGCTGAAGAAGCAACCTCCTCTGCATTTTGTTCAATTTTTTGAATTAGTGTCCGCAAGCTTTCTTGCATATCATTAAAGGCTTGTCCTAATTGACCAATCTCATCTTTTGACGTAATCGTTACTATTTCCGTGAGATCCCCTTTGCTGATTGTAACAGCACTATCCTTTAAGGCTTTAATTGGTTTAATGACAGCCCTCATTACAAAATAAAAAATGATGGAACTGATGATTATTGCTGCTATAAGGACTAGAATCGTATGGTATAAAATTGAGGAAGCAGACTCATCAATTTCTTTAGCAAAAATTGTTCCTGTTATTTTCCAATTTGTCAGCTCATTTGTCGTATAGAATAATAGACGATCATCACCATTAAAGACATATTCATACGTACCTGATGGACTTTCGTACATTTTATCAAGGAAGCTTTCTTTCAGCTCCCCACCCGCTTCCAGTGTAGGATGTGAAATGACCATCTTGTCCTCTCCAAAAATAGAAGGATACCCATTTTTTCCGATTCGAATTGAATCAGCAATTTTTTGAAGATCGGTTAATTTAATATCAATGGCCACAACTCCAGCCTGATCCTTCGTCTGCTTAGCAACTGTTACCACCATATCACCCGTCCCCGCATCCTTGTAAGGGTTGGTAATTAAGGTTTCTCCTTTTAAAGCTGTTGCATCTTTATACCAATCTCGATCTAATGGATTATAGTCTGCACCATTCAATTTTGGCTCCTGTGTAAATCGACCGTCATTCATGCCAATATAAACACTCAATACATCTGCATTAAGCTTTGTATATTGCTGAAATTTAGCCACAATCGAAGCTTGTGCTTCTTCATATTGGCGCACATCTATTTCACTACTAAATACATTGATATCACTCATTTTCTCACTAATCGTTTTGTCAATGAGCTTATTTAAAATGCCTACACTTTCATTGGCACTAAATAAAATTTCTTCTTCAATCGAGTCTTTTGCAGATAAATAAGACAAACTCCCAACAGATATGACAGGGATAAGTAATACTAGTGCAAATAGCGTATAAAGCTTGCCCTTAAAACTGCTAAATAGTTTCTTCATATATCAATCTCCTTTTGATTTTTTCAAAACCTCTCCCTCTCTTTATCTGCTTAACATTTCTCCCAAAGCTTTTATCGGACAAAAAAATTTTTTTCTAACTTTTTTACGATTTTCATATTATTCAGGCTTTACCGACAAATAAAAACCCCTGTAACTAGACAGGGGTCAATTGGATTTAGTATTTAAACGACTGAATGGATTCTTGCAGGTCTATCGCCATCTTTGCTAGATGGGTAGAGGCTGCTGCTACCTCCTCCATCGCTGCATTTTGTTCCTCTGAAGAGGCTGCAACACTTTGCACATGATGGCTTGATTTGATCGACACTTCACTCATATAGTCCATTTCCTGCACTAACTTTTCAATATCTTGATGAATTGCTTGAATGGCTGCCGTTACTAGCTCGGTCTGTGCTTGTACATCATTAATGGCATCATCAATTTGTATAAAGTTATCCCTTGCCACATTGACCTTTTCACGACCTACATGGACAGAATCATTACTATTAACCATATCTTCCTCGATAATCCTCGTGCTATCTGTAATTTGGGCCACTACTTTTTCAATATCAACTGCAGCAAGATTTGACTCATCTGCTAGCTTGCGGACTTCCTCTGCCACTACCGCAAAACCTTTCCCATGCTCCCCGCTCCTTGCGGCTTCAATAGAGGCATTGATTGCTAGTAAATTGGTCTGTGTCGCTATACTTTTAATGACATTTACTGCTGATACAATCGCCGCTGTATTGTCATCTAAATCTTGCACACGTGTATTTAGCTCACTTGTGTTAGTAGAAATTTCATTCATTTGCGCTGTAACATCATGCACAGAAGAACGACCTGTTTGTGCCATATTTTTCGTGTTGACTGTTGCTTGATTCACGCTTTGAATGCTTGTAGAAATATCATTCATTTTCTTCAAAATATGCGCAGATAAATTTCGTACATCACCTGTTAATGTATCCTGCTGATCAATACCTTGTGCAATATCATGAATAGATTCTGTTACCACCTCTGTCGCCTGTGTAACCTCCATGCTACTTGCTGTTAGCTGTTCGGATGTTGCGGCAACTTGCTCAGAGGAGTTTCCGACTTGTTTCATCATGAGTCGAAGCTTTTCTGACATACTATTGAAGGAATCGGCTAAGTGCGCAAACTCATCCTTGGTTTTAAATTGTAAATGCGTATGCAAATTCCCTTCCGAAAACTTATCCATTTCAACTACTGTTTGTTGAATATTTTTTGCGATCCGTCTACCAAATAGTGTTGCAATGATAATGCTTATAAGTAGAGAAATAGCCACTAGAATCATAATTTCCAGGCCACTTCTTTCTCCTTTTTGCTTGGTAGCCTCAATATGAGCCTGCATATCTTCTTGCTGAGCTGTAGCCATCGTTTTTCCAAAGACAACCAATTTCTGAGAGCCCTCACCTAAAATCGGTAAAGCCATTTGTTGTGCTTGCTGATGATCCCCTCGCTGATAAAGAGGCACAATCTGCCCATCTATAGCCTTTTCCCAGTCGTCAAGCTGCGATAAAAATTGATCAAAATCTTGATTACTATCACCTATTTCCTGAAGTCGATTAATCGACGTATGTAAGGTATTTCGGATTTCATGATGATTGTTGAGCATTTCTTCCTTGCCATATAACATATACCCACGAATAGCCGCATTCGCTCGTACGGTTTGGAACGAGATATCTTGATATAAATGGATTAATTCCGTATTGTCTTCGATTTCTGCTAATGTCTGATTATTATTATTCAAGTAGTACATAGCAATCCCTGAAATAAGCAGTAAAAAGATGAGGACAATACCAAAAGCAAATTGCAATTTCCGTTCCACAGTTAGTCTCATATGATTCCCTCTATTCTTCTATAATCCACTTGAGTATAGCCTACCTAAACCTATTAGCCTATAAAATCTATGTTGCTCCTCCTAAACTATCGCTAAAATTTAACAATAATGAGAATTTCGCATCTAAGCTATTGACAATAATATCCACTATTTCACCAGTTGAAATAGGAAGTAATCATTTGGAAACCATAGAGATAACACCAAAAGAGCGGAAGAAGCAGGAGCATTTTCAGAAAATGACCTCTTTTTTCTAAAAACTCTCGCATGCCTGAAGTCAGCATCATCGCACTCAGTAATAGTAAGCTATGTTGAGCCCCATAAATCTGCATAGAGAATGTGATAACAAGCGGTAAGATGGCTGGATAAATAGAATCTGCTAGTGATCTTTTATCCTTCGTATTGGAGGGCATGCTTTCTTTCTCTGTGGATTTAGTGGCTACTAGTTTCTTTGCAAGCATATAGACAAGACCAAAAAATAAAATTGTATAAACAATAAATAATAGCCACGACATTTTGCTTTTCTCATTTAACAAATGAAAATAATCCTCAGCTTCTTGTGCTTGCAGTACATAATACAATCCTGTTTTTTGATCCATTAGGAAGAATCGTTCATCCTCGACTATTACTTTCAAGGCCGTTTCCTTGCCATTATGGAAGCGTATGTATAAATCACTTACTGCTTCATGGTCTGCGGGTCGACTGCTAAGGTCCTTTTTAGTTTGTAAAACTTGCTGAAGGCGATCTGTATCTTTCACCTCATAGCGGTCGACATAGAATACTTGCTTTAATGGATATAAATAGTGCTCTTTGCCATTATTTCCAGACAAATACCAAGCCTCTTTAATCGATTGAATAGGAGTATGCAGCGGCACTAGCTCCTCCCGCTGCCTTTCATTGTAAATGAAGAGTAGTAGTGTGCTTATACTCAGAACCATGCCCAGAATAAGTGTATAAATATAACCACCCTTGTGCACTTTATCACCTCCTTTACCACTTTACATTTATAGTAATTATTGTCATATACGATTTACTACGCTAATAAGTTTCAGCTATACTTAAATAGAGGTGATGATGTATGAGTAGACCAGAATTATATGTACATTTAGTAGTCGGTCCTGATTGTGATTTTGAATCCATGGCCATTCGAGCGGCACTGGAATCCTTTGGTGCAGGAGTGACACTTGATTTAATTGGTAGACCAAATGATTTAATTGATATTTTATCTGGAAATGATCTTCCTCACAAAATGGATTATTTGCTATTGAACTTTCATGGCGATGAGGGGCGATTTTGTCTGCCTGAGCTAGGAGAAGAGGTATATGAAGAAAATGAACCAAGGAGTATCTATTTTGAACCTCAAGATGTCTTAACCTATTGTCAGCTACAGGGTGTCAAGGTCATTGCGGCAGGCTGTACATTAGGCTGGCAGCAGCTAGCGACAGCCTTTTTAGAGAGTGGCTGTCATTCCTACCTAGCACCTGATGATTATATTGAGGGTAATGCTAATCTCATGTTTCTAATTCACTTTTTCTATGAGATAATCACAAATCATAGAAGTCAGCAGGAGGCATTTGAACTTGCTCAAGCGACCGATCTAGAAACAGCCTTATACAAGCTCTATTTAGCAGAAAAAAGATCGTAGCACCTACTACTTGGCTACGATCTTTCTTCTTTAGCGTTGATGTTTATCTAGCATGGCTTCCGTAAAAGCTTGTGACTGTCCTTTAGGAATACTGAGTGTTTGCCAATCAGAGCCCTTTACCTGTTTGGCAATATAAATGATTTGACCGACGTGCTGTGCATAGTGTGCCATTTGTCTTTCAATAGCATCAATGACCGCTAGCTGCTCCCCTCTAATCGTGACATGCCCCTGTAAATCGGATTCTGTCAAACTCGCCAATGCCTCTAAAAACACTTGCCAACCCTTGTCCCAAGCCGAGATAATTGCTTCTTTGGTGTGAAGACTATGCTCAAACTCATCATCCCGATTTCTCGTTGGCTTTTCTCCATCTGTCGTTAAAAAATCTGTCCAGCGGGAAATCATATTACCACTTACATGCTTTACAATCACTGCAATACTATTGGATTCTTCATTGTATGCCCAGTGCAATTGTGCCTCTTCCATTTGGGCAAGCGTTTTATCCCCTAGCTCTTTCACACTTTGAAATCTTTTCTGAACAACCTGTAAATAGGTTTGTGCAATTGTCATAGTCGAACCTCCATCCCCTCTTTTCTATCATTCTATTATAGCTCAATTGAAATGTCTCATGACTTATTCGCCAAGAATAAAATCTCTTGCAAGGATCGCCATTTTTTCTTGCACCTCCTGTGGGTCTCCCTCAAGTTGATACCCGATGTGATAGACATAGCCGTTATAGTAAGAATAAAACTCATTGGCTCTAGTAGTCATTTGAAAGATTCGCTTATCCGTCTCATCATAATTATAATAAGTATATACATAACCTCGTTCTGGTGACATCTCCCGATAAAACAGGGGATTCATAAAATTTAAGCCTATATTCGAAACTTTCATCCCTAAAGTTTCTTCTATATTTTTCGACTTCACATAGCTCGCTAAGGGATTATACTTTACATTTGTCACGGTAAAATTAATAAATTGTAAATCCACCCCAGTGGAGGATTTTTCTTTATAGCTAAATTGAAATTGCGTTTGTTTGCTACCATCCTCCATTTTTGCTGAAAGTGCATAGACCTCCTGTATATTTGGTTGAAATGGTAAATTTTCAGGATCAGTGAGATGAACGACATCCTCCAGTGATGTTGCTACTGATTGCATTGCCTCTAAACCTTGAAGTGGTGCATAATATTGGATATGTTTTGCCTGACTTAAATAATTAGCAAGTGGAAAAAAATTACTGAATGCTGTGTCTTTGCCCTCCACTTCTGTTTGAAATAAATCTGTGAATGTAGGTGTTACCCCTTCATCCTGTGTCGCCAGCTCATCCATCGGTTTGGCGGCTTGCCAGGCAATAAATAGTAAAATAGAGCAGGTAATCATCATCGTAACGACACGATATGCCCACCTTGGCTTGGGCATAATAGGCTCTTGCTGAATTTGTTGTCGAACCTTATGAATAATGGCTTCCTTATGTGCTGAAACATCTTGTAGTACCTGCATTGTATGTTTATCCATGGAAAAGCACCTCCCACTCAATATGTTGTAACTCTACTTTTAATAGCTCCTTTCCTTTCTTTAAACGCGATTTCACAGTACCTTCAGGAATCGCAAGTAGCTCCGCAATCTCTTTAATCGTCATCTCCTCCAAGTAAAAATAGACAATCGCTTCTCGTGGCTTGAGTGGTAAGCTTAAAATGGCATCATCTAACAGCGTTTGTTCATCTTGACGAATCAGTGTGTCCGGCAATGTTGATTTTTGTTTGGTAAAAAATTTATGCTGAAATGTTATTTTTCTGTATGCCCAGCTTTTTAAATAATCCTTGCATTTATTGATTGTCATGCGAGCTAAATATGCCTTCATCTCTCCTCGTTCCTCATAGTGTTTTTGATGATAGAACTTAATAAACACATCCTGTACAATATCCTCGGCTATTTGTAAATCCTTTGTATAGTAATAAGCAATTCGAAACAATTGCTCCGTATGTATAGCCATTAACTGCTCGAATTTTTCATGATCAGACACGCCATCACCCTCCTTCTACACTATAAACGACTCCCAACCAGAAAAAGATTATTTTTCCAGATAGAAAAACATATAAAAAACCGCCTCAACCATTTGAGACGGTTTATTGTTACTTTATAAATTTTCATCAATATATGTTTCGATATCAGAAGCTATCGTATCTATCGGTACATCTTCAATGTTTTCAGCATAGCCATTATACATTTTGACGAGGACACCATCTTTATCGACTAAGAAAAATTGATTACCATGAATGACTTGGTCACTGTTAGGGTCGTTTTTCACTAAAATCTTTGTATTTTTCACCGCAAATTGTTCGATATATTTCTGTGAATACCCTGTAAGAAGGTTCCATTTAGATTTATCTGGAACATTGTATTTACTAAGATAATTCGCTAACACATCTGGCTGATCAACATCAGGATCTACTGAAAAGGCAACAATGTTATAGTCCTCTACGCCTTTTTTCTGAAGCTTTTCTTGGACTTGTGCCATGTTTAATGACATGGGCGGGCAGATGGACACACAGTTTGTGAAAATATACATGCCAATCCAAGGCTTACCTTTTAAGCTTTCAAGCGAAACCGTTTCACCACGTTGATTAACATGTTCGAAATCGGGTATTTCTAGACTATAATCTGCTTTAAATTTTGAATTTCCGCATGCGCCTAAAACAGATGCACAGGCTAACAGCAGCACTAGCCCTATTAATTTACGTTTCATGTCAACACTCTCCCTAACCTACACTATCCCCATCCTAACGTAGGTTGTAAGCGTTGACAAGAACTTCTAAGTGACAGCTTTCGTACATCTTTGTGAAATCCATTTCATTTTAATGAAACAAGTGCAGCATGTATCGCATCGAGCTTTACTTCGACGCGGTGCAATAAATAAAATGACACTAGAATCGGAAAACCGATATCGGATATCATGTTCAACCACTGTTCCACCCTTCTCCTCCTCTCTTCCGTTAAAAATGGTCTTTGCACTTCTCGTAGCAAAGACCATTGTTGAATTATTCTGTTACTACTTCAAATTCTGTTACTTGACGATCTACAATACGAGCTCCCTTGATGGCTGACAGTGCACCACCTTGCCCAGTAAAAACATTTTTAGCCATAATCGTTGCCATTGCCTGCTGAATGTCAGTCACCGTGATATTCGGCTTCGGTGCATCAATCGAAAGAGTTGTCGTTTTCCCATCAGTTGTTGCAAAGTGTAATTCTAGAACTTGTGTCATTTTGTGATCCCTCCTTAAGATAAATCATGTGTTTCCTGTTTCGCAATGCCAGCCAGTGACTGTGATGAAAGACTAGCAATCGCATAAGCAACAGCTAACAAATCGTCCGCGCTATGTGTGTTGTTAATATTTCGATACGATTTCGTGGTGAACGTTGGTTCATTGTTCTCATCATAGCCATCCACATACTTGAGACGCAGTGTAGCATTTACAAAGTTAACATTAGCCATGTAGCATCACCTCCCTTCTGCACACTATATAAAGGCGAATTGCTAAAAAAGGGACATTAAGGATGAATTTTTTTTCAGAAGCTTTTATAATAGAGTGAGAGAAGGCAAAGAGGTGAACGATTTGTTACAAGGTTGGTTTTTATGGTTTATTTTATTTTGGGTTGTCGTCCTCATTTCATTGATGGCTATTGGCGGATTCTTCATGTTCCGCAAATTTTTAAAGGCACTCCCAAAGCAGGATGGAAAATCAGATTTAGATTGGCAAGAATATTATTTAGATAAAACCGTTCACTTGTGGGGACAAGCTGAAAAAGAATTACTCTATGAACTCGTAAGCCCCGTCCCTGAGCTTTTTAGACAAGTGGCGAAGGAAAAAATTGCAGGAAAAATTGGCGAGCTCGCATTAGAAGAAAAAGCAGCAGCCATTAACAATGACCTCATTATTCGCGGCTATATCCAAGCAACACCAAAACGCGATCACAAATTTTTACGCAAAAAATTAGAGCAAATGCAAATTGACATCTCCCCCTACGAACATCTATTCGAATGAGTAAACGCTGCACAAATCTTTGTGCAGCGTTTTTACTTAGCTATGGGATATTGTCTTAACCTGTGTTTTTAAGAAGCTATCCTGCACTTAGCTAATTTTATCCTCTTCATTTGGACCTCTATCCATGCTTTGCTGCTCTATCCATGCTTTGCTGCTCTATCCTCTACTTTTATGAGGCTATCCAGTTCCTCCCACGCTTAAAAGCATAAAAAAACTACACTAGCTTCAGTACTAGTGTAGTTTTGGAATTGTTTTTTTGACGCGTTTAAACTGGATGAGCATTGCAATACGCCAAGGTACTAACATGGCAAAGGCTAATATCCAGAACATACCTGCTAATTCACCGACATCAATGGAGCTACTTAAAATCATTTTCGCCACCACTCGGAATATTAACAATCCGATTAATATAAAAGCGAATGCTTTTGAACGTTTTAAATAAATATCTCGACCCTTTACTTCGAATTTAGAAGTAGCAATTAATATTGTCGAGAACACCATTCCTACAGCTGCCGCCTCTAAGATTTGCATTGGTGGTACACGGAATTGCTCAAATAAAAACATCAGTGCACCTGAGGACATCGCTATTGGTGGAATAATAATTTTCTTCTCATTTGTCGGCATTTTGGAAGCTCTCATTCGTATGACCATCACAAAGCTTCCCATAAGAATGGCCATAATGGTCGACCCTATAACATAATAGTGAGAAGGGATACTGCTTAACATAAAAAAATCCTCCTCTAATGTCTAATTAACAATTTTGTCCAAGTAATTGATCAGCAACAGCCTTTAATCGTTCTGGCTCGAAAGGCTTTGTAATAAAATCCTTTGCCCCACTCTCAATCGCTTCTACGATTAATTTTTGCTGACCTAATGCTGTTACCATAATGATTTTTGCATCTGGAAATTCTGGGATGATTTTTTTTACGGCTGCAATACCTGTCATAACGGGCATCGTTACATCCATTGTGACTAAATCTGGTTGTAACTCTCGATACATCGCCACAGCTTCCTTACCATTTACTGCCTTACCTACTACCTCATAACCCCATTCTGTAAACATATTACTGATTGCAACACGCATAAATAGCGTATCATCTACTACTAAAACTGTAGGCACATGTTCATCTCCCTCCACGTTAAAGTTCGGTATGCCTCTTTAGTTTAACAAATTAAAACCCTGTAAATCCACCGAAAATAGGCTGTAAAACACGTGTAATATACGTTAAGCCATCAAAGAATAATAAAATCCCAACGGCAATCATGATGTACCCGCCGACTTTTACAATTTTCTGGCTGTGTGTACGAATCCAAGTCATTCGTGAAATGAAGAAAGATAGCACGAAGAATGGAATGGCAAATCCTAAATAATACGCAAACATATAGCTAAAGCCCGCACCTGGGTTAGTACTTGCTAACATGATAATCGATGCAAGGATTGGTCCTGTACATGGTGTCCAGCCTGCCGCAAAGGCAATACCAATTAAGACAGACCCAAAATAGCCAGATGGTCTATTTTTAAATTGGAACTTTCGATCCTTCATTAAGAAGTCTATCTGCAATAATCCCACAATCATTAAACCGAATACGACGATTAAAATAGCCCCAACCTGTCGTAATAATGTTTGATAATTCAGGAAGAATTCTGCTGCATATGAAGCACTTAGTCCAATAATAATAAAGATAATGGAAAAGCCTAGTAAAAAGAATAGTGTGTGGAAAATGGCACGTTTTTGTAGCATGCCTTTTTCTGATTTTAGCTCATCTAATGTCATACCCGTTATGTACGATAAAAATGCTGGATATAGTGGAAGAGTACATGGTGAAATAAAACTTAAGAACCCTGCACCAAAAGCTAAAAATACGTTAATATCAGATCCCATATTTTTTATTCGCTCCTTACAGTTACTGCATCCATCGTACCAAAAAACAAAATAAAAAGCGCCCTTCTAGTTTGTGAACGTTTCATGGCAAAATGATGAGATTTTTGAGAAGTCCCATCAAGCTACTTCTGCATTATGCGCTCCTGTTGATTTTCTGTCAACAAAATCCGCCAATCTTCCCCCTTTTTCAAAAAGAGTATAGCTAATTTTTCTACCTTTTTCTTGACAGTGTCGATTACTTGTCATTAATGTTGAAAGAAGCTTCTGTTTTTCATAGACACTATCACGCCCATGTTATAGTAAGAAACTATTTATTTTAAACTCATCTTTTAAATCATCTGGATATACAGTCATCAGATGACCTTATTATATGTTTATATGTTTCATTATTATTTCTTTAAATTTCGACAGTCCTCTACTCTACACAACGTGTTCATGGTAAACCATGAGTAAATGACTTATTTTCATGTATAATGGTGATAGCAAATGAGCGAAAAAAGAGGTGTAGCCCTTGGAATTAAGAAAGATTAGACCAAAAAAGATCTATGAAGAAGTATCCGAAATCTTGCATGAAAAAATTCGAGCTGGTGTCCTAAAGCCTGGTGATCGGCTTGACTCAGTTGAGCAGCTTGCCGAGCAATTACAAGTGAGTCGTTCCGCTGTACGGGAGGCATTATCTGCATTAAAAGCAATGGGATTGATTGAAATCAAACAAGGCTCTGGAACGTTTGTCAAAAGTGTGCCAGCCCATCAGCTTGACTTTCCTTTATCCACCGCTATGTTAACGAATAGACAGGATATTGCTCATTTACTAGAAGTGCGCAAAATTATTGAGGTGGGAGCAGCAGGACGTGCAGCCCTCCAACGTACAGATCAGGATATTCAGGCAATGGTACAAATTTTAGAGGATATGAAGCAGGCACATGGTGATGGCGAGCTTGGTGAAAAAGCAGATTATCAATTTCATGCAGCTATTTCCAATGCCTCTCAAAATCCACTACTCACTACAATTTTAGATCAAATTTCTGGTTTAATGATCGAAACGATGAAAGAGACACGGCGAATTTGGTTGTACTCACAACAAACAACGAGCGAACAATTATATGATGAACATATGCAGATTTTCCTCGCGATTAAACAGCAAAATGAAGAGCTAGCCAAACATGCAATGGCATCTCATCTAAGCAATGTTGAAAAAGTGCTATTACAATATTTCGAAACAACAGAATCCAATTCACACTAAAAACTACCTAGTACACGCTAGGTAGTTTTTCTTTTCTGAAAATTCATTAAAAAACGTTTTCACTCTTTCAAATTTGTTGTATGATTAATTTATTGATAAGTCATCTGATGACCAGTTGTTTATAAAAGGAGCGATGAATATGAAAGTCACACTATTCGCCACTTGCTTAGTGGATATGTTTCAAGGGGATGTGGGAAAAGCAGTTGTTGAAGTATTAGAAAGACTTGGCTGTGACATCGACTTTCCAGAGGATCAAATTTGCTGTGGACAGCCTGCTTACAATAGCGGCTATGTCGAAGAATCGAAAAATGCGATGAAAAAAATGATCACAGCCTTTGAGCATGCTGAATATGTAGTCTCTCCCTCTGGTTCCTGCGCTTATATGTTGAAGGAATATCCAGAAGTTTTTAAAGGAGACCCCATATGGGAGCCAAAAGCGCAAGCATTAGCAGCTAAAACCTATGAATTCACAGAGTTTATTGTCAACGTATTAAAGATAGAAGATGTTGGAGCGCATCTAAAAGGTAAAGCTACTTATCATACGTCATGCCATATGACAAGATTACTTGGTGTAACAGAGGCACCCTTCCAATTATTAAAGAACGTCAAGGGCTTGCATTATGTGGATCTCCCTGGTAAGGATCGATGCTGCGGATTTGGTGGTACATTTTCAGTTAAAATGGGCAATATTTCTGGAGAAATGGTCAATGAAAAAGTACTGAATGTGGAAGAAACAGGCGCTGACATTTTGATAGGAGCTGACGCAGGCTGCTTATTGAATATCGGTGGCCGCATTCAACGTCAGGGTAAGCCAATTAAAGTGATGCATATTGCAGAAGTGTTAAATTGCCGATAAAAGGGGGAAATAAACATGGCCATGAAAACAAGTGATGATCGGTTTCAACAACGTGTCACGAAAGAGCTAGATAATCCGTTTATGCGTCGTGCGGTTTCGAGTGCCCAAGAACGTTTTCAAACACGTCGCCTTCAACAAGCAGAGGAATTAGGACATTGGGAAGAATGGCGTTCTCATGGAGAGGAAATTCGCAAGCATGTTTTAGCAAATCTTGATTATTACCTTTATCAATTAAGTGAAAATGTTGCCAAACGAGGTGGGCATGTGTTCTTTGCGCAAACTGCACAGGAAGCAACCGACTATATTCAAAGCATTGCTAAAAAGAAAAATGCAGCAAAAATTGTGAAATCCAAATCAATGGTGACAGAAGAAATTAACTTAAATACGGCTTTAGAAGCGCTTGGTTGTGAAGTGATTGAGACAGACCTAGGTGAATATATTTTGCAGGTGGCAGATCACGAGCCCCCTTCGCATATTGTGGCGCCAGCCTTGCATAAAAATAAGGAGCAAATTCGAGATGTTTTTAAGGAAAAACAAGGCTACAGTCAAACAGAAAAGCCAGAGGAACTTGCCCTTTATGTACGTGAAAAATTAAGACAGGAATATTTAACAGCCGATATTGGTATTACAGGCTGTAATTTTGCTATTGCTGAAAGTGGATCGATTACACTCGTTACGAATGAGGGCAATGCTGATTTAGTAACAGCGCTACCAAAAACACAAATCACAGTTATGGGAATGGAAAGAATAGTTCCTACATTTGAAGAAATGGAGGTCCTTGTTAGTTTATTAACAAGAAGTGCTGTCGGTCAAAAGCTAACGAGCTATATTACAACGTTAACAGGCGTAAAAGACGAAGAGGATACGGATGGACCCGAGGAATTTCATTTAGTTATTGTCGATAATGGACGCTCGGCTATTTTAGGTAGTGAATTTCAGCCTATTTTACAATGCATTCGCTGTGCTGCCTGTGTCAATGCTTGCCCTGTCTATCGTCATGTTGGTGGGCATACGTATGGCTCTATCTACTCTGGACCTGTAGGTGTTGTACTCTCTCCACTTTTAGGAGGTTACGATGATTTTAAAGAACTGCCCTATGCTTCTACATTGTGCGGTGCTTGTACAGATGCATGCCCTGTTAAAATTCCATTACACCAGCTCATCCATCGCCATCGTCAGGTCATTGTTGAAAATGAGGGCAAGGCACCTATCTCTGAAAAGCTTTTAATGAAGGCATTTGGTCTAGGGGCTTCCTCCCCTACCCTTTATAAAATGGCGACAAAAATGGCTGCACCTGCCATGTCTCCATTTATCAAAAACAAGACTATTTCTAAAGGGCCAGGCCCATTAAAAGCATGGACTGAGGCAAGGGATTTCCCTGCACCAAGTAAAGACAGCTTTAGAGACTGGATGAAGCATCGTACAAAAGGAGGCGGGCAATAATGACTGGTATGATTCAGCGTCGAGAAACCTTTTTAGCAAATATTGCGAAGCAGCTCGGACGCTCGCCTAAGACAGAACTACCACGACCAACTTGGCAGTATCAGCCACAAGATCGTGTGCTCAAAGATGCGACAAAGGATGAATTGGTGGAAATATTAATCAAGCAGTGTGCCAACATCCATACCAATATTGTCATTTCTAATACTGCCACACTTCCAGAGGATTTACAGGACGTTGTTGACAAGTATGGAGGTCAGTCTGTTATTACATGGAAGGATAAACGGTTCCAGGACTACGGATTATCCGCACTTATGAACGAACAATGGCCACAAGCCAATATTCAGCTTTATGAATGGGATTCACAGCACCCTGAGGAAAATATTCGTCAAGCTGAAAAAGCAAATATCGGGATAACCATTAGTGAAATGACGTTAGCAGAATCAGGAACTGCCGTGCTCTTTAGTAGCAAAGAAAGAGGGAGATGTATTAGCTTTTTACCCGAAAAGTCGATCATTATCATACCTAAAAGTACAATTGTGCCTCGTATGACACAGGCAGCTCGTTGGATTAGTGAAAAAATCCGTCAGGGTGAAAAAATTGCTTCCTGTATCAACTTTGTTACAGGACCAAGTAACTCAGCCGATATCGAAATGATTCTTATCGTTGGAGTTCATGGCCCTATTCAAGCAACCTATATTGTCATTGAGGATCAGTAAAAGAACAGGCATGCATTTCACTGCATGCCTGTTCATGTTGTTGAAAAAGATGATGTCAACAGCAGAAAAAGCAACTTTGCAAGGTGAGGGGTTGATTTCCGTTCCGCCAGCGTCCTTTCCAGGGGGCGTCCGATGAGCCGCTTCACTCACTTCCGTTCGCTCCAGGGTCTCCTCTGTGACGCTCTCCCCTAGGAGTGACGCTGGCTCCACTCCAATCAACCATTCTGCAAAAGGGGCTTTTCCTTATCTTTCATACTAGCTAGCCGTAGTAATCAAATTAGCCTATTATTTGTATGATTAGAGAAAGGATAGACTCTTAATTTCATTGCGAAGAAGTAATGAGTGTCAAAAGCCCTCCATAATGGGTAGTGAAGACCTTCACTTTATTTGAAAACCTTTGCTAAAAAGTTAGTGGGTTGAAGTGGAAGGCTACTTGACTCCCGTGGGATAGCGAGACAGGCGAAACTCTAAACGGAGCGGTAGCGGAGGAAGCGATTCGGCGCTCGCCCACAGGAAAGCAAGTAGCCTGCAACGGAAATCCATTTCTACCTTTCAATTGACTGTTTTGTTTTTCAACACTAAGAACGAGGCTGGGACAAAAAGAAAAAATGTTAGACCAAGATATTATTAGTCTAACATTTTTTTGATTTAGGAAGGCATATTTAACTTCTTAAAGTGAAAAAGCTAATATCCATTTTTATTGTTTTTCAATATAATCGAGTTCTGTCCCAGCCTCGTTATTTTAAGTTGTTGTGTTCGCGCCCCCTTCTGGTAGAGCTGCTTTTTCGTAATACTCTGGATGTGCCTCTTTTAAAATAGATGAGCGTAGCATCACAAGTGAAATGATAATAATAATGACACTCGTTACTGGTAAAATAATAGTTGCTGGTAATGTATCATATAACATGCCATAGACTACCATACCAATCGGCATCATAGACATCGCCATCGTTTCCATTAGCCCAAAAACACGCCCACGATACTCTTCCGCAATGATTTTTTGCATATACACCCCGATGGGCATATTTATTCCCATTTCGAAAGTTGCGAAAATAAAGTAAATGATGAGATAGAAGATCACGATGGCTATATAAGAAAAATTAGTGACTAATGGGATGACTGCTAAGCCGACACTTCCCGCCAATAGTAATAAGCTGATTTTCGAAAAGCGTAAAGGTACCTTCACTTCAGGTCTTGTTGCGAAATAAAGGGATGCTAAGAGCATGCCTAATGCACCAGATGCTTCAATAAAGCCAAAATGTTTGGATTCTACTTTTAGCAATTCAATAATGATGTACGTTCCTCCAACAGCGATGGCAGAAAAGAATAGGTTGATCCACAATGCTACCCACATAATGGTCTTTATGACGTTACGTTGCTTGATATAATGAAAACCACTTTTCAGCCCTTCCCACATCTTTTCTTTTTTCGTATCTTCCCCTCTTGTACTATAAAGGTTAAAATCCATTGTTGCCTCTAAACAAAAGGCAATCGCATAGGCCACCATATTCACCATTAAAAATACATCCATACTAAAAAATCCATACATCATACCACCAATGACTGGTCCTCCAATTGCAGCTACGGACATTGACATTTGGTTAAATGACATCGCACGTTGTAATCGCTCTGGATTGACAAGTGTGGCAATAGCAGATGAAAACGTTACACCAGAAAAGGCCGAGCAAATAGTATTAAAAACAGTAGCTATGTATATAGCATAAACAGATATTCCTACTGTTTCTGTATAAAGCAGTAATCCCCCTACTGTCAAAATGGTTCCTGCCTGTGCTAGTAATATCGTGCGTTTTTTTGAAAAATTATCTGCGACATAGCCTGCTAAGGGTGCTACAAGTGCGCGTGGTAATACTGAACAAATCATATTGGTAGCGAAGCTCATTGCCGAACCAGTCATCGCTAAAATATACAAGCTAATACCGAATGCCATGACATTTGCACCCAACATGGCAATCATTTTACTTGCCGTGAATGTCCATAAGTGATAGGTTGCCTTTTTCAATTTTTCCGCTTCATGCATCTAAACCCCTCCATTATTTAACTAAATTAAAAAGTTTAATTATGTTAAACAAAATATACCACAGCTCCCTCTTTTCACGCAAGCAAAAGTTTAATATAATTAAACAAAAGGAGGCGAGGCAGTGGACTCTTTAGGCACACGAATTCGCAAATTAAGGAAAGATCAAAAATTAACATTAGAGGCACTTGCCGGTGATCGTCTAACTAAAGGAATGTTAAGCCAAATAGAAAATGATAAGGCCAAGCCTTCCATGGAAAGCCTTGACTATATTGCTGAACGTTTAGGTGTAAAAGCTAGTGCATTACTGGAAGAAGTAACCCCATCCTCCATTCGCCAGCTATTAGAGCAGGTGGAAAGTTTATTTGCAGAAGTAAAACGTGGTGATGCTGATCATCATCAAGAAATTGTCGATTTAATTAAGCCGTCTGTGGAGAGCCTGCCTCAAAGTTATGAAGCTGGCCGTTTATTGTATATTTACGCAGATGCCCAGTATGAAGCTGGATTAACAACATGGGAAGTCCCACTTCAGCAAGCCCGCACTATTTTTAAGGAAATTAATTTACTCAGCCATTGGTTCAAAACCTTTATCCTAGAGATAGCTATTTTAGCAGCAAAACGTCAATATACAGTGGCGTACGATCGTATCTTACAGGCAAAGGAAATTATTGAACAAGAGAATTATCAGCTCGATTCTCGTGATGCCTTATTAATGACTTATTATACAAGTATTTTCCAACTTGCAATTGGTGAGCATGAGGAAGGGAAAAAACTAATTCAAGAGACGATTGCCAATGCTCATAAAAACCAACTGTTCTATCAGATTGATAATATGTACAGAATTGGTGCCTATTGTGCCATGATTGATCGTGATTTCGAACAAACCAATCATATGTTTATGAAACTGGAGCAATATCAGGCATTTGCTGAACGTGTTGAGGTTGATGCTTTTATCTTTGTATTGAAGGCACATTATTATAATAATTACAGCAATAATTATGACCAGGCTCTGATTGAAATAGAACGTTTTTATCAGCTTAGACACGATGATTATTTAGACAAGCTAGATCCAAACTTTTACTATGCTGAAAAAGGAAAATCCTTATATTTACTTGGACAATATGAGGAGGCGAAGGCTGCATTCGAACAGTATAAACACAGACCGCTCTATATTAATCATCCATATGATATTTTAAGCTTGAATGAATGCTTTTCCTATAAAGCCCTTTGCTATGCCCATTTTGGTGAGCTAACAACAGCCTATGAAATTGCAAAAATGGCCTATATAGATTCACTGGATTTAGTGGATTTGCCCTATAAACGAAAAATTGAGGAAGTCTACCGAACGATTAAGGCACAGATTGATTCCATAACTTAATTAGGAAAGGGATTGCACGAGGCTGTGCAATCCCTTGTTTTTATTGCTGACGATCACTCTTTATTTGTTTATGGATCTTACGTAACGCTTTTTTCGACCCACGTTCGATATCGTGCTGAAGCTTCCGATCCTGATAGTCTACAAATAATGTCTCTAAATCATATCCTTCAGGGTATAACTCTGATGCAGGTAATTCAAGGGCAAGCCGCTTTACATTCACCTCTAGTATTTGCCCCTGATAGAATACGCTGACATTATTGTACGGATTCATTTCTTCATACACCAATCCCACATCATCATAGTCCAATAATTTCACACGATCCCCTTTGGCAAATGTATACGCTGCTGCCAAGCTTTTTTTCTCTTCTTTAGGCTTTCGAATTTTACTGTCCTGAATGAGCGTCAGCTGATATTCTTTATTATTTATATAATCCTTTGCTCTTTGTAAAACAGTTTCGCGGACATTCATTTTTTTAGAAATCCATAAGGCATTGCTTTCTCCAGAGGTGCCGATGAGTAATTGGTACAAAGGCTCTAATGTTTCAGCATGGAAGCGCATTGCCGCATTCATAAAATCAGGATGCATTTCAGAAAATCGTTTAATTTCACCATAATGTGTAGTTGCCACAGTTATACAGCCCATTTGATAAAATTCTTCTAATATCGCAATGGCTAGTGCAGCTCCTTCATTTGGTTCTGTTCCACTGCCAATTTCATCAAACAGTAAGAGTGTATGATTATTAGCAGCTCTCATAATATCTGAAAGATTTTTCATATGAGAAGAAAACGTACTAAGTGCATTCTCTATACTTTGATTATCGCCAATATCAACAAATATATGATCAAATACAGCCATTTCCGTTCCTTCGTCCGCTACAATATGGAAGCCCGACATCGTAGCTAATGTTAAAAGGCCAATGGTTTTCAACACAACTGTTTTCCCACCAGCGTTTGGACCTGTAATAATTAAGCTACGGTAGTCTTTTGCAATGGAAAATTGAAGGGGTACCGCATTTCCTGGTAGTAATGGATGCTTACCATTGATCAGTTGAATATAACCGTAATCATTTATACGCGGCTCCCTACCACCAATTTGTCTACTGAACTTTGCTTTGGCAAAAACCATATCGTATTGACTAATCAACTCCATGTTAATGGTGATGGCATGAAGATGTTCCATCAGTAGCCCTGATAAAGACGCTAAAATCTGATATTCCTCTACGGCTTCCTCAGCCTTTAAGGTAGCTAATTCTACATTTAATTTAGCGATAACACTTGGCTCCATAAAAACGGTTGCCCCTTTTGAGGAGATTTCAACGACCGTTCCCTGTACATGATTTTTATAGGTCGCCTTAATCGGAATCGTATAGCGATCATCCTTTTGACTAATAAAAAATTCCTGAATATACGGTTTATTGGCACTGTTATTTAAAAATTTCGTTAAACGTTCTTTAATTTTATCCTCAGTCGTTTCCATATGATGTCGGATGCGTTTTAATTCACGACTAGCAGCGGAATCTACACGATTGGCTTTGATCGCAAAATTAATCTCCTCCTCCACGCTTTTAAATTCAGCCATAGAATGAGCGTAAGAGGAAAGAACAGGCGCAAAAAATGTCTTATCTAACATAAATTTTTTGATGTTGCGGCAGCCCCGTAAAAAATCGGAGATACTCACTAGCTCACTGGGATCGAGAAGCATCCCCTTTTCAAGCTTCGTCATGATATGCTCAATATTTGATACCCCTAAAAACGGAACATGCCCCTCTGCATCCAATATTGCACGAGCTTCTGTTGTTTCATTCAACCGATTTTTTACCACTACTAAGTTTGAGCTTGGCATTAATTTATCTAAAAGCTGTTTTCCTAACCCGCTGACACAGTAGGATTTAACGATGTCCTTTAATTCATGATATTGTAATTTTTCAAGTGTAGTATTATTCATTTCTTTTTGCTCCTCATTGTAATGTTTTATCATACATGAAGATACCTACCCAATAATAGATAGCAATGATGGTTTAAACAACATAAAAAAGCTGCGAGGAATCCCCACAGCTCTATCTTTAAAAGGCGCGTTTTCCTGGCATCACAAATAAAACTTCAGCTAATTGAAGTTTCATCTTACATGCCACGCTTAATAAAGTATTGTAGGTATCTACATAGGTTGTTGAAATAGGTCCATGACAAAATAAGGGGTGTTCATAACATGTATCCCCTGCTGTCGTCATCGCCACTATTTCATTCAATTTTTACCTAGTTAGAACCTACCGCACTCACAAAAAGCACCTCTCATTAATTATCATTGTTATCTAATTATTGACATTTTACTATATGCTAACAGGAAAGTAAAGGTACCCACCTTCAAAAGGTTTTCTCCTATTTTTGTCGAATCTATCAAAAAGACTCTATTGTTAGCCTCACTCTACTCAGTCTACTACTCTTTAAGATACGATTAAATAAAATAGCAGGCAATCCAGCAGCCCAATCCGATAAGGAATAAAAAAGTTTTGGGCATTACAAAGCGAAGTGGTAAAAGTTACATAAAAAAGACCTGTAGAAAAATCTACAAGTCTTTTACGAAACTGATTTATGATGGGCTTTTCTTGTTTCTATAATTTTCGAACCAGAAAATAAAAGTAAAGCTGCCCAAATAATGCTGAATGCAAGGAGCTCAATTTGACTAAATGGCTCTTTGTATAGCACAATGCCTAAAATCAAGACAATAGTTGGCGATACATATTGGATAAATCCTAGTAAATATAAAGGAATATTTTGTGCCCCCTTCGCAAATAAAATAAGCGGGACGGCTGTTACTAAACCACTAAAGATCATCAAAATATCTGTTTTAACATCGACATGTAAAAACGAGGCTTGATGTGTAGCGAAAAGATAGACATAATAGCCTAATGCAAAGGGTAAAATCAATAACGTTTCAATGGCTAGCCCTCTTGTAGCATCCAGTGTAATTTTCTTTTTTAGCACACCATAAATAGCGAAAGATAGCGCAATCAATAAAGCAACCCAAGGTACAGAGCCGTAATTGATCGTTAAAATAATCACCGCAATAAAAGCAATTCCTGTTGCTACCCATTGTGAACGACTCAGCGATTCTTTAAAGAAAATCACCCCAAAAATGACAGACAAAAGCGGATTAATGTAATAGCCTAAGCTCGTTTCAATGAGATGATTATGCGTCACTGCCCAAATATATAAATACCAGTTCATTGAAATGACAAAGGACGCGCCTGCAAGCTGCCAGAAATGCTTTTGATGTGACCATAAATATTTTAAATCTGCTACGAGATCCTGACGCATTCGAAATACAATCACTGCCAGCACCGTAAAGACAAAGGACCAAATGACACGGGATAATAAAATCTCCATACTTGGTACATGCTCAAGTAATTTCCAATATAGGGGGAATGCTCCCCAAAAGGCATAGGCAAAAAAGGCAGCCAAAACTCCTTTTTTCTCATTTGACATGATATAAACGCTCCTACTCTTACTGAAATCGGTTAATGATTTCCTATAATCTTAAACTAGTTAAAGAATAGACTCATTATAGGACTTTGAGTAGCTGCTGTAAATGCCAAATTTCTAGTTCCTTTTAAAAGCTGTTAACCTTTCTGTTCCGACTCTAGCTCAGAAATATACTTGCGTACAGTACTATAGCTAATCTCTGGATTGATTTGGCGCTTGATGCGAATATGGATTTCTTTAATTCCAACCCCTTGCTCACGCATATCTCGAATCATCGACTTCAAGGGCCCCGTCAATGACTCTCTTGACATCGCTGTATATTTACTTAGTTCAATGAGAAGATCTGTATTTTGTTGACGGAGCACCTTCATCTCCTCCACCACACAATTATATTCAGTGACCTTTTTCTGCAAGACCATGTTTTGCTGCTTTAACTTTTGTAGATCCTCTGTTAGCTGTGCATTTTGTTTTTTTAGCATTTTTCGTTCTCGTTCTAAACCATTTTGCTTGTTATCTAAATCCTTATACATAGCATTATATAACTCTTCCATATGCAAAAGCTCTAGATAGCGACTTTGCTGTACAATCATTAAGCTATCTGTCGTGTATAGAGCAAGCGTTCCATCTTTAAACGGCTCATACGACAATGTAGAGGGATTTATTTTATTTGCCATTTATTTTTCTCTCCTCCACGAAAAAATACATGATATCGAATTGCTTTGTTTCGCATCTTTCCGCTTCCTTTTTCATTTGATAATCATTCTCATTTAACTTTATCATAATCACTATTTTGCTTTTTGTCAAAGAACATTTCCATCTTAGCGAATATTATGGCAAACCCTTGGAAGGAGCCTCTCTACCTGACTACACATTCCATATAAAAAGCCTCTTGCAACAATAGCTGCAAGAAGCTTGGGCCTTACATTTTTTTCAGTTTTTCATATTCCAATTGCAAACGTTCAATACGTTTACGACCTTCTTCACGGTTTCTTGCTGTTTCTGCTTGAATTTGCTTCGTTTCTTGAATACCAGCCATAATTGTTTGCCACGTTGTTTCAATCGTTTCGATTTTAATGCTTGGGCTACCAGCTTGACGTGCGATATTCACACTGTTCTTACTAATATTTTCAGCATTACGGACAAGCATTTCGTTCGTACGGCGGTCTAGTTCCACCATAGAATCAGAAATCAGCTTTTGACGCTTCAATGTGACTGCGTGAATCAGCCCCTGCTTAAAGATCGGAATCGTTGTGACAAAGGCAGAATTAATCTTGGCAATCAAATGATTGTTCCCTTGCTGCATTAAGCGAATTTGTGGTGCTGATTGGAAGGATACTTGTTGTGCCATTTCCAAATCATAGCGACGTTGCTCTAATAATTCCACAGCGCGAAGCATTGTTTCATATTCCATGGCTGCCAGTTGATCACCTGTTTGAGCCTTTTGTTCAAGTGCTGGTAAAGACGCACGAACCTCTTCTGTTTTCACTTCAATCGCAGCAACAAATTTACTTAATGATTGGAAGTAATTTAAGTTCTGTTCATACAGATTCTCAAGGTCAATGGTATTACGCTTCATTTCCCCTTCGTATTTTTGGATTTCACGGTAAATGACATCCACTTCTTTATTCATGCTGTCATACTTAGATAAGAACCTTTCCAATTGCTCTTTTCCTTTGTTAAAGAGCTTGGAGATGAAACCGCCCTTTTTCTCTTCCGCAAAATCCTGTGGATCGAATTTATCCATAATTTTATTCAGGTTATTTAATAGCACACTCGATTCTTCCAGCTTACTAGCTTTCATCGTTGCGAGCATTTTATCGGAAAAGGTAGAAATGCCACTTGCTGTTTCTTTACCAAGCTCTAGCATGGCAATTTGATCTTTGACATCAATTTTTTGTGCAAGTGTATGAACCTCTGGATCTTGCTTTAACATTAGCTGATTTTGAGCGATTTGTGATAGCTCCTGCTCAGATACAAGTACCGGCTTTTGCTCAGGCGCCTGCTGTAAAAGTGGATTTGGCTGTAATAAAGGATTTTCTGAAGCGAATGGGTCCTTGGATTTTAAAAGATCATTGTTGAATTCAGACATACGTTTTACCCCCTGCAATTTATCTCTACTAATTACTTACGATTACCATGTAAAAAAGTTTCATTTTCTATAGGATGAAAAAATATGAGTCTGCTATACGATAGCCATTCTGGTGAAGCTTATATTGCACGCTATATTGGTTAGGGTGAGTATTATCAACAAAAATGTCCATCTCAGTACAATGGTGGAGAATTTCTTCTATTTCATTATTCATGGGACAAAGCTGCTGAAGTTTTTGAAAGAACTGCGCTTTTTCCTCAGGTGTTGCTAAACGTTGATTTGGTGGGTGGGCAAGGAGCGCTTCCACCTCTGATTTAGCTAACATGGTCTCACCCCTTTGTTAAATTATAGCTTCTTTCTATGCAAAATTCGACTAATTCCGTAAATTCCTTTACATTGTTTGCTAACTATGGCTACTTGTGATCAAAAAAGCAGCTACATCATGATGTAGCTGCCCTAGTGTTATGTTGTTACCTTTAATACCGTTTTAATTTTTTGAATGACGCCGCCAGAGCTATATGTCAATACACTACGTTTATAGAACGATAAACTAAATAGGTATACGACAACAATCGTTACGACTAAAATTCCTAAAGAAAGTAATGGTACAATGCCACCGATATCTGTAGCGCCAATACGCATTGGCATGATCATACCAGAAGTTAGTGGGATATAAGAGAATATTTTAATGATAATTGTATCTGGATTCCCCATGCCTGTCAGCATAACATAGAAGCCAATAATCGTAATAATCATTGCCGGCATTAATACTTGACCCGCCTCTTCTACTTTCGATACTAAAGAGCCAAATAATGCACCGATGATAAGATAAAGGATAACTGTTAACAGTAGGAATACGATTGCATAGATGACATAGCCAATGGACAATTCCTTGACAATGCTAGCAGCTGCATCCCAAACCATCCCACCTTTGATAAACTTCGCATAGATAAGGAACACGACTGCAATAATGCCCATCTGTGTTAAAGCAAGCAATAAAACTCCAGCTATTTTCGCTTTAAAATGTGTCCCAGGTTTGACACTTACTAAAAGCATTTCCATTGCGCGTGAGCCTTTTTCAGAGGCTATTTCAGTCGTAATCATCGATAGGAATGTAGAAATGAAGAAATAGATTAAAATCCCTACCGCATAGGAAACTACTAGCCCTGATTGCTTTTCTTCCTCACTTTTTCCCCCTGCTGATGCCTCATTTAAGTTTTTCGTGGAAATTGTTGTTTGAGCTGCCATAATTTGCGCGGCTTGCTCAGATGAAAGTGATAATTGTTGTACGGCATAGTGCTGTCCTGCATATTGTAATAAGGATGATAATGTAGATTGATCGTTTAATTTCAGTGGTGTGAACGTAGCAATTTCCGCATGTAATTGACCATTTTGATCGTTAATCGTCACAATCGCATCCAGCTTGCCGTCCTTTACTCTTTTTTCAAGGGTCGATACATCTTGCTCATCCTGAATAAAGTTCATATCTCCATTCGAGACAAAAATACCACTTAGATCAGCAGAGGTTTCATTAATAATCGCGATTTGCTGTGCTGCATCATCACCTGTGAATAGTTCCTTAATTTCAGACCAGAAGACAGCTACTGACATGACAAGGACATATAAACAAGTCATTAAGATAAAGGATTTTGATTTAATTTTAGCTTTATATAATTGCTTCATTAATAAACTAAACTTCGACAACATGGCCACCTACCTTATCTTTAAAGATTTCATCTAATGATAAATAATCTAAACTGAATTTTTCAATATACTTCCCATTGGATAGCTGCTCAAAGATACCTTGAGCAAAGCTTTCGTCTACTAATGTAAGCACTGTTTGCTCCTTCTCTACACGTACATCCTTGACACCCTCAAGTGCCAATAATTGTGTTGTTGACCAATCCGTACGAACAGCAAGCTTTGTTTTACCATATTGTTTCTTTAAATCTAGTAAGCTTCCAGAAAATAAAGAAACACCTCGTTTTAATAAACACAAATGATCACAAAGCTCCTCGACATTATCCATTTGGTGACTGGAGAACAAAATCGTCGTACCTTGCTCTTTCAATAGTAAAATAGCATCCTTTAGTAAATCTTTGTTGACGGGATCTAGCCCACTGAACGGCTCATCTAAAATTAAAAACGCAGGTTTATGGATAAAACTTGCAATTAGCTGTACCTTTTGTTGATTACCTTTTGACAATGTTTCTGCCTTATCTTTGCGTTTTTCTTCCAATTCAAACCGTTGAATCCAAAAATCTATTTCATTTTTCAGCTCTGCTCGCTTCATGCCTCGTAGCTCACCAAAAAAGTAAAGCTGCTCCTCTACCTTCATTGTTGGGAAGATACCACGCTCTTCTGGTAAATAACCAAGGACATCTCGGTTAATGGCATTAACTGGCTTGCCATCCCAAGTAATTGTCCCCGCCGTCGTCTCCTGTAAATCTAAAATCATTCGGAATGTCGTCGTTTTCCCTGCACCATTTTGACCAATTAGACCGAAAATTTCACCCTTTTCAATGGTAAAATTCAAATCATCCACAGCTGTAAAATCCTTATACTTCTTTGTAACATGCTGTAACTGTAACGTCATGTTATCATCCTCCCTATCCTTCAAATATATGTAAGTCTTGTTTCAAGCCCTTTTTACGATTTCCATTTTTTACTATAGGCACTACCATAAGGAGGGCTACTAAAAAACTAATGCACCCTGTCCTAATACTCAAAAGTCCTGCAGCAGGCTCCAATAACCCTAGCACGACATTATAAATTCCAATCATTACATTGAACAATAATACTAGTATAAAAAAGCGATTCATTGACTTTAGATAACTGATTTTAGATGTAGCATCTGAGAATAATTCAAAGTTCCCCTCCGATTTTGGTTTTCGATAATAGGCCCACCCACCAAACTTAGACACACACTCGATATTCATTTCGTCTAAAAATTCAAAATAATCCTTTGACTTTCTATTGACAAATTCATTTCGATAAATATATTGACCTGGTGTCCCTTTTTCAAAAACAAAGTAGCCTACCACTGTCTTTTTAAGATTCCACCCCCGATCTGCCATGTCATTGACCCATCGTTCTTCCTTTTCGTAATCAATAAAAAAACGATACATTCTTTTTTTCATTTTGCATCACCCCTACTATAAAATCATGCTTCCTTTTTCATTATTTTCTGATTTCCCGGAAAATAATAGACGCATCGTTAATCCGAAAATACATTTAATTCTCTCTTTAATCGATTACGTATACGCATAAGCTGATAGAATGGGAGGGCAAATAATACAACAACCACAAGATTCAGCGTATTTAACGCAAAACCAACCCAGTCTGTTGTTTGCTCCGAAAAATCGCCAATTAAACCGATCAGTCCAATGAACAAATTAAGTAGAATAAGAGAAAGCAGGATCCTCATCTTTTTTGACAGGTTACCAATTTTCGTTTTTTTATCTGTATACAGCTCAAATGGACCTTCCTGTGCTGCTTTTCTAAAAAATACAAAATTTCCAGAGCGGTCTACTTGTTCAATGTCAGAGGATTTGAGAAATTCGAGAAATTCCTCTTCATAGTGCGTACCGAATCGCTCTAATTCATCATGGCGATAAATATCGCTATTTGGTTCTCCACGCTCAAACGTAAAGCGAATCCATGTAAATTTTTTTAAGTGCCAGCCCTGACTAGCCATGTCATTGACCCACTTCTCTATTGCATAGGGATTAATCATCAATCGATATTTATGCATATTATTCAACTCCTCTCGTTATACGGATACCATTGTCAAAAAGTTCCCTTAATCTTAAAATTTCATATTCTACCACTGTTTTTCCAGTTTCAGTAATAATATATTCTTTCTTTCTGCCATCTCCATCAAGTGCCTCTATCCATCCTCGTTCCAACAATGTTTTAATCGCACCATATATGGTTCCGGCCCCTAAGCGCACTCTTCCATTGCTCATTTCTTCCACCAATTGCATAATGCCATAGCCATGCCTCGCCTCATATAATGCTAATAAAATATAATAAACGCCCTCTGTTAATGGCGGATGCTCCTGTGTCATACAAATCCTCCTTTATATCGCCCATCAATATATCGTCAGTCGATATACTCAAAATATATCAGCAGTCGATATAATTGTCAACGCTCATTCATAGTGTTGCAGATCCTCGTACACTATGCTAGGATGTAAGTAATTACTTGCATGAAAGGAAGTATGTTTTTGACAACGAAAGGAACTGCACAACGAATTATCGAAGCTGCTCTACAATTGATTAGTGAAAAAGGCTATACAGCTGCAACTACCAAAACCATTGCAGAATTAGCAGGTGTCAATGAGGTCACTCTTTTCCGTCACTTTGGCAACAAACGTGGGTTATTAAAAGCCATTATTGAGCAATTTTCTTATTATCCGCTTCTACAGCAGGAGATCAATCAAAATGTAACGTGGGAATTAGAAAAGGATTTATTAAATTTCTCATTGAAGCATTTTCATTTTTTAATGTCGATAAAAGATTTTGTCATGATCGGCTTTAAGGAATCTATTCAATTTCCTGAAATTAGTGAGGAAATCGCCAATATCCCTCTCCTCATCAAAAAGGAGCTCATTCACTATTTTCAAGAGATGCATCGTCAGGGGAAAATAAGAGAAGTTGATTTTGAAGCAGCAGCATTATCGCTTATCGCTTTGAATTTTGGTCATTTTATGTCACGCGCTCAACTTGGAACAATCGTGTCTGACTTACCAACGGAAGAACTTTTACAAACTAGTGTTGCTATTTTTTCTAGGGGACTCGTTTCCTAGAAAAAATTTTTCCAATCAATGCAAGTAAGTACTTACTTAATCTTAGGAGGAATAAAAAATGACAGGTTTACAAGCATTTTTACGAGTTCGCGAAACCTATATTGGCATTGTTGCAACCATTGCCTTTCAATTAATCTTCTTTACAATCTGGATGACTGCCTATGATGGTGTCAATGAAAGAGCAGAACAGTTAAGCATTGGCATTGTTGTGGAAGATTCTGTAATGGGGCAACAGGTAGCACAAAACATCAAAGGCTCCATCCCCTTTGCAATGGAGGACTATTCTTCGATGAAGAAAGCTGAGAGCGCATTAAACGAACGAAAAATTAATATGATTATGCAGATTCCAGCTGATTTTACAAATCAAATCCAAGCAGGGAAAGAGGCTGAAATTATTTATGCGATTAATCAAGCCAATGCAAGTGTAGCGAAAAATATGATGGAGGGTGTTGCAAAGCAATTAACAGAAGAAATCAATCAAGCCCTTTATCCAATGCAGCAAAATCAAGCGGTTGCAGTCTTTGCTCAACAATTTGCTCAGCTTCCATTCGAGCAAGACACTGCCCAACAAATTACCACTTCTGTCAAAACGACTGTAATGAATGTCAAAGACCATCCCGTCGATGGTACAATTGTAAAAACCAATGATGTAAAGGGATTTGCTGCAAACTTCGTCCCATTTATGGTCATCATTTCCTCCTTTGTGGGAGCGATGGTCATGATTATGCAACACCAAGAAGCAGCACAGCTCGTGCAAGCAAGCCTATCAAAATGGCAATTGTTTCTCGCACGACAGCTACTCAATGTGGGCGTAGCCTTTACATTGCCATTCATAACAATTGGCTTGATGCACCTTTTTAATATCGATAGTCAAGAAAGCCTGTTGTCGATTTATCTCTTCCAAGCTGTAATGTATCTTGCTTTCCTTAGCTTGGCCCAAGTATTTGTGATTGCCTTTGGAAATATGGGGATGATATTTAATATTTGTGCTCTTTCACTCCAATTAGTAACATCAGGTGTACTTGTTCCAAAAACCATGCTATCTGAAGGATACAAGCAGGTCGCTGCTATGCTACCTGCCACGTATGGAGCAGATGGCTACTACACAATCATCTTTGGTGGTAGTTCTGATAATCTCCTGCAAAACAGTAGCTCCTTAGGCATCATCATCTTCGTGACACTAGCCGTTGCTACGTTGATCGTCACATTTAAGCCTGCTCCAGTCCGATGATTTAATAGAAAAGAGAAGGTCTACAAGTTGATGTAGACCTTCTCTTTGAGTGGTTATCCGCTACTTTTTCTCTTCTATCCTTCACTTTGAGCTTGCTATCCGCTACTTTTCCTATACTATCCTTCCATTCTGGCATTCTATCCGTCACTTCTCTCTCTATCCTTCAAATTGAGCATTCTATCCGTCACTTCTCTCTCTATCCTTCAAATTGAGCGTTCTATCCGCTACTTTTCCTACTCTATCCCCCACTCCTCACATTCTTTAAAATAGCTGCTAGCTGTTGATTTAACATGGTCACGCTATCGCTGAAATCGCCGCGATACCATTGGATGATGAGACCGATGATGGCGTTTGCTTGATAGGCGCTATAATAGTCGATCGATATATGATCCTCCATTTGATGTATGTGGTGTGTGGTAATGTCTCGTTTTAGCAGAGAATAAATGCCATCAAAAAGCATGTAATAATAGGTCAGCGGGACATTTTTAGAAAAGACGATACGGTAAAACATTTTAAAGCGTTCAATATGATGAAAAATACGGATGGTGTTGGGATCTAATTGATTTGTGTCCAATGTCGTGACTGCACGATAGGGTTCTTCATAGGATTGATATAAATCCTCCATGATCTCCTGAAAGTATTCTTCAAAGAGCCCCTCTTTTTGCTCGTAGTGTAAATAGAACGTTCCTCTATTGACCTTTGCTTCTCTACAAATTTCAGCAATGGAGATTTGATCCAATGGCTTTTGGCTAAGCAAGGTCAATAAAGCATCGTGGAGAGCTTGCTTGGTTTTAATAATCCGTAAATCCGTTGTACGCAATTTTTTCAGCTCCTTAATAAACAATTTGTCCAAATGTGTTGATTACTCAACACATCCTGTTTTTTTGCATATTGAAATCGCTTTCATCTTTATTATATGATTTTAATGAATAATGAACAGATGTTCAATAAATAAAGAAATTACGATGAGGAGGTCTTTGAGATGAGATTAGAAGGTAAAGTAGCCATTGTGACAGGTGCAGCTTCAGGTATGGGGAAAGCCATTGCAGAAGGATATGCAAAAGAAGGCGCTAAGGTTGCCGTTTCAGACTTAAATTTAGAGGGTGCCCAAGCGGTTGTGGAAGGTATTCAGGCGGCTGGAGGAACAGCATTTGCCATTCAAACCAATGTCGCATCAACAGAAGACTTGCAACGTTTATTTGATGAAACAAAAACAAACTATGGTCAATTAGATATATTAGTCAACAATGCAGGCATTATGGATGGTATGGAGCCAGTTGGAGAAATTTCTGATGAACGATGGGAAAAAGTATTTGCAGTGAACACAACAGCTGTTATGCGCTCTATGCGTATGGCTACCGAAATTTTCCTTGCACAAGGTCACGGTGTCTTTGTCAATAATATTTCTGCTGGTGGCTTATATGGTGCACGGGCTGGGGCTGCTTATACAGCTTCAAAACATGCGGTAGTTGGTTTAACAAAAAATACAGCCTTTATGTATGCTGATAAAAATATTCGCTGTAATGGTATCGCGCCAGGAGCAGTGATGACCAATATCGCCACTTCTATGACAAATATGAGCCAAACTGGAGCTGCACGACAAGCACTAGGACTATCCATCAATCCGCGGGCTGGTCAGCCAGAAGAAATCGCTCAATTAGCGATCTTCCTAGGCTCGGATGAGGCTAGCTTTGTGAATGGACAAGTTATTGCAGTTGACGGTGGCTGGACAGCTTACTAATTCATAAAGAAACACGCACAGAGACATTTTCTGTGCGTGTTTCTTTCATTATATAACTTTTCGAGACGGAATCAGGCTTCCAATTACTGCCCCTATGAACGCTGGCAGTATCCATCCTAAGCCAATATCATAAAAAGGTAGCATCGCAGAATAGTATTTTTCTACTGCGTCCAACACACCTAACTTCGCATCTGGCACACTTTCTACCAGGGCTTTATAGCCATCAATCAGGCTAATGAAAAATGTAAAAATCATCGCTATGGCATACACTGTTTGCTTATTCTTAAAGAAAGAGGAGCTTAGAGCAAGCAAGATTAAGACGATCGCTAATGGATATAAGAACATTAAAACTGGAATAGCATATTTGATAATATTGTTTAAACCAAAATTCGCAATCGTAAAGGATACAGCGCACAACAGGAACACAAACCATTTGTAACTGATTTTCGGAAATACCTCATGGAAAAACTCACTACAAGATGTAATTAAGCCGATACTTGTTTTTAAGCACGCTAGCACAATGATGACCGCCAATAAAATAGCTCCAAATGAGCCGAAATAATGATCGGCCACTGCCGCAAAGATTAAACCACCATTATCAAAAGTCCCGACAGCATTAATACTGGAAGCGCCCATATATGTTATGAGACCATAAATCAGCGTCATTAAAGCCATCGCAAAAATACCTGATGTCCATGTAGCCTTGGCAATTTCCTTACGATCTGTAATCCCTGCACTTTTAATTGCATTAATGACAACAATCCCGAAGGCTAGTGAGGCAAGGGCGTCCATCGTATTATAGCCCTCTTTAAAGCCTGTCATAAAGGCAGCATCCATATATTCACCAATTGGCTGCTGGAAATGGCCCATTGGCTTTGTAATACTTGTAATAATTAAAATAAATAAAACAACTAAAAATGCAGGCGTTAAATATTTACCGATGTAATCCATTATTTTTGCTGGATTTAAAGAAAAATAGTAAACAATGGCAAAAAATATAAAGCTAAATACAGCTAGTAACAGTGTTGCATGTTGTGCTTGAATATATGGCTCAAACCCTACTACAAAAGGTACAGTTGCTGTACGTGGGATGGCAAAGAATGGGCCGATTGTTAAGTACAGTGCCAATGAAAAAATAATACCAAATATAGGATGAACACGATTGGCTAGATCACGTAAACCATTACTACCTGATAAGCCAATTGCCAAAATTCCGAGGAATGGTAAGCCGATAGCAGTCACTAAAAATCCGATTAATCCAAACCAAAAATTAGTCCCAGCAAATTGACCCATTTGAATAGGAAAAATTAGGTTCCCTGCTCCAAAATACAGTCCAAATAACATGGTACCAATGACTGCGTAAGTTGAAAAAGGTATTTTTTGTTGCATAATTGATGTGCTCCTTAGAAGTTTTAGACTATAGCAAATTATTTTAATCGAATGATTTTTCACTACAATTTCATCATGTTATCAAGCATTTATTATAATTACAATAGTTTTTTCGTTTATCCAGTGAGATTCAACAAAAAAAGAGCTGTCTACTGACAGCCCCTTCTTAGTTTGCAACTGACCATTCAATATGATCTAAAAATTTATAAACATCTTCATACACTTTATCGCGTTCTTTGTCCAATGTAATAATGTGGCCAGAGTTTTCATACCAAATGATTTCTTTGTCGTCTGTTTCCACAGTATTTAAAATAAAAGGTGCGCTTTCTTGATATAGGTCATCATCTAGTGAGCCTTGTAACACAAGAGTTGGTGCTTTGATCGTTGATAATTCTTCACGTGTTTCTGTTGTTAAACGTGTGACGCCGTCCAATGAATCCTTCGGTGAAATACGTAATTCATGTAATTCTGAAATAATTTGATCTTTTGATTTATTTTCAAAGTGTTTATATAAACGAGCATAGTGGTACAAACGTGTAAATAAGCCTTTTGAATTATCACGTGTAATCGGTGCACACATCGCTACACATGCTTTCACTGGGAATGTCTCTGCCACTTTTAATGAAAAGACGCCTCCAAGTGAAATCCCAACAACAGCGATTTCTTCATAGCCTTTCTCTTGTAGGAAGTTATAACCTTCTACTACATCGTTCCACCAATCTTCTGGTTTTGTTTCTAATAATGCTTCTGGTTCTACGCCATGGCCACTATAGATAGGTGCATGCACAGTATAACCTCGTTGAGATAAAAATTCTCCTAGCTTTTTCACATCTTTTGTGCTACCTGTGAACCCATGCAGTAATAGTACGGCTTTATTGCCTCCCTCAATTGTTAGAGGTTGCGGCTTTGTTAACTTCATTTTATGATATCCCCTTCACGGAAATTGATAATTGTGTATTTTATGTGTCTATCTTACCACCCTTTATTCATAATGTACAATTTATAGTTTTTATCAAATCAATGTGTATTGTGCATGAATGATGTCAACTTAACGGCTGTACTATCACACTTTCTGCTACTTAACTTTTTCATTCTGCTAAATAATTGCAGCGTCCTTTTAAAAATATTTTGCTCCCTATACTTCCCGTCTGTTTCCCGTTATAATGCAGATAACTCAAAGTTCACAAGAAAAGAGGTGAAAAAAATGGAGTGGCAACAATTAGAATATTTTGTAACCGTTGCAAAGTTAGAGCATATGACACGGGCTGCCGAAGCATTAGCGATTTCACAGCCAGCACTTAGTCGTTCAATTTCAAAGCTGGAGGAAGAATTAGGTGTACCGCTTTTCGACAGACAAGGGCGCTCGATTATGCTAAACCGATATGGAGAGCTATTTTTATATCGTGTCCAGCGCATGCGTAAGGAATATGAAAAGGCTGTTTTAGAATTACAGGAACTTAATAATCCAGAACTCGGAGATGTATCACTCGGTTTTTTACATACACTTGGAACGAGTATTGTACCCGACTTGATTCGTGCCTTCCGTCAAAAACATCCCCATATTCGTTTTCATTTCACACAAAACTACTCCCATTCACAGTTAAAACAATTACTGGCGGGTGAGTTAGACTTGTGCCTACTAGCTGCGATCGATACAGAGCCGCCAGTTTGTTGGAAGGAATTATGGCGAGATGAGCTCTTTATAATGGTCCCAATTGATCATCCATTAGCCCATCGTAAAAGCATTAAAATGAAAGAATTGGAGCATGAAAGTTTTGTCTTAATGAAAAAGGGCTATGCATTACGTCGCTCAGCTGATCGCTTATTAAATGCTGCGGGCATTAAGCCTAAAATTTCTTATGAAGGTGATGAAGTATCGACAATCGCTGGATTTGTTGGTGCGGGGCTTGGCGTTTCCTTACTACCCGATGATGAGGATTTAAACCCGAAAAAAATCGTTAAAATCCATGTTGAAGATATGGTATGTGAACGAATTATTGGCATGGCTTGGATCGAAAATCGTTATTTATCGCCATCTGCACGTCAGTTTAAACAATTTGTCTTCGATTTTTATGACAAAAAATAGAAAGAGCGAGTAACACCATCATCTAGATGTCCATGTTACTCGCTTTATTTTTTAAAAGGCACTGTTTCACCATACTAGGGAGGTAATAATTTGAATTTATTACTTAATACATTAGGTTTCTTTGTATTTTTATTTACCTTGATCGTATTGTTCATTTTTGTAATCAAATTAATGATTTTCTTTTTTAAACAGAAAAACTTCCCTAAAAAAACATTAACAGCACTATTGACAGGTATAGTCCTGTTTTTGGGAATATTGATAGATATCCAATATTTTTTTACGTTTAGTACTTTAGATAAAAAAAATACGCAAAAGGTGCCCGAATCTGTCTCATCTCCTACAGGGGAATATACAGCGCACGCTTATTATGAACCATATGGTGGTGCAGGTCCAAGTGGTGGTGTTCATGTATGGATAGAAATTTTAAATAATAAAGCTCACACAAACAAAATCGTCTATTATGCAGAGGCTAAAAGTCAATTCTCGATGAAATGGCTAGACGAAGAAAAATTATCCATTGTTAATAAAGAGCCTAATTATATCAATTCAAATAGAAGTATAGTATTACGTATTGATAAAGAGATTTATCATGAAAATGGCTTGGCTTGTCAAAGTTTGTTGATGAAAGATGAATATGAAAAGTGTTATCAAAATTAAAACGGTTAAGTTACTGTGCTGAATCATTATTGTTGAAACGACTGATTTGGAGTACTACTCAAACAGCTTCATGCATTTGTTAACAATAAAAAATCAGGCTTTGCTCGCCTGATTTTTTACTGTTCATTTACTTACAATTAAAGTAATTTAACTTGATAGGAAAAAATATCATTTGTATCGCCTTTCATGGCAAATACGCCCTGTTCGACGAGCGTCAGTAAGCGATACTCTACAAAATCATTTCCTACATAATGGACAAAAGTTTCAAATATCTGTGCCAAAATATGCGTAGGCATTAGCCACTCTTCATTTTGCTGTAAATGCAAATTTTTTGCACTGGCGATAATGTATGCATCCATTGCATCTTCCTCTACATGCAATAGTTCACTTTTCCATAACCGCAATGTACTTGGCTGTTCTTTGATGTTTTCCCATTCCTTAGCGAGTTGCTGACATTCTTGCACAGAGAATCGTTTCGCACTAGGGCGTAGCTTCATGAGCATTTCCGAGGAAAGCTCGCCTGTATGGCGAATATCTAGATTGGGGTGGATACTCTTCAGATTCTCCGTTGCATCAATACCATACACCATACTGCATTTATGAATTAACTCACTCATCACATAGCGCAGTCCTATCTGTTCATGTGTGTTGTGACTATACCAAATCCACACATCCACATCACAAGGTAAATTAGCGATTTTTTTCCTCCAGTTTTCATACATCTCATCATACAATTGCTGGTCATCATCATCTAAAATATGCGTGGCTAACCAAGTTTTACGGTCTTCAAAGTTTTGAAGAGGTCCAATTGAGAGATCATCATGGACACTTAGAACTGATTCATTTCGCTGCAAACGATGTTGACGTATTGCAAGTTTCATAGAACCCTGCGTTGCTAAGCTAAAGGTAATATGTAAAATAGCCATGTCCATTCCTCCCTACTGTTTGCTGATGGCAATCTGTATCCCGATAAATGTGAATAGAATACCTTGAACTGTATTTAGTCGTTTAGCAATCGCAGGTTTACCAATAATCACTTGTCTAACTTTCCCTGCAAATATACTAAACAATGAAAATAATACAAGCGCTTGTATTAAAAATACAATACCCAAAATAAGCATTTGAAACGCCACATGTCCTTGCGATGGATTAACAAACTGTGGTAACAGCGCTAGGAAAAATAACGATACTTTAGGATTTAAGATATTCATTAATATTCCCTTTTTATATAATTCAATATAAGCTTGCGTATTTTGCTGTTGCAACGTAAAAGGGTCTCCTTTAGCACGAAATGATTGCCAAGCTAGATATAATAAATACGCTGCTCCTGCAAATTTGACGATGGTAAAAATAATGGTCGATTGATAAATTATCGCAGAAATACCAAGTACTGCTGCACTAATATGAACAAGTAGTCCTGTACACAATCCAAGTGATGTGGCAATACCCGCTTTTTTATCTTGTGTAATACTTTGGGCAAGCACAAATAGATTATCGGGCCCTGGCATAATGGTTAAAATCATCGCAGCCCCTAAAAACGCAAATAACGTTGAAATGTCCAAAACTTTCCCTTCCTTCAACTTCTTTTAAAAAACTATATACATTATACTACATGACGTTGTTCTCACTAGATGTAAGTTTATGACTTTATCCAAAACTTTTTTAAAATTTTGGTTTCACAATTTATGCTCGCTCAAGCGATACTTTTCTTCCCTAATCCATTATAATAGTAGAAACTCATGATAAAACAGATAACTTCCATAAGAGGTGATTGATAATGGCAGTAAGTGATATTGTCACGCAATATGAGGATGAGCATGGACAGGTTTACTATAAAATGAAATCCCATGACATTGAGGTAAAGGCCACACAAAACGCAGGCTTAGCACCTGTCATCACGTATTGGATGGCTGACAAAGAGATTACAGATTCCATTCGAAATTTACGCTTCAGTCCACGTGCCCCATCTAGCTATATACAAGATTACGAAGAATTTCAAGCAATGCTTTATGCGAAAGAGCAACGAGCCATTAACCAGCTGTATGAACAAATGAGTATTAAACCCAAAAATATGTCTTCGGGGAAACAAGTCATTTGGAGTTTCTTTGTCATTGTGCTAGCTATGCTTCCCCTTTTCATTGCGATTTGGTGGTTTAAATAAATGAATAAGCGGCCTCTTTTTCATTTTAGCGCATCCCTTTCTTAATTTATCAAAACTTTCAAGTAATTTACCCTTTCAGCTTGACAGACTTATAGAAGTAGTGCATCCTTTAGTCAATAGATGAGAAAACGAACGAAGACCAGTAGTTAGCCACTGCTTGAAAAGAGAGCGATGCCCATCGGCTGGAAGGCATTGTACAAGAAAGACTAATGAAACCTACTTCGTGAAACGTCCTAGCCAAACTAGGCGCAGTCTCGAGCGTTATGAGAAAAGTGGAATGTCGCATGATATTCAATGTAGGTGGTACCACGGAAGGCAAGTCTTTTCGTCCTAATTTTTAGGATGAAAAGGCTTTTTTTATCTTGATTTAGCAATGATGGAGGTAGTGAGATGGAGAGAAAAAGAATTGTTGTTAAGATTGGTAGTAGCTCTTTAACGAATGCGAAGGGTGAAATCGATAAAGTTCGCTTAATGGACCATGTGCAGGCAATCGCCGAGTTGAAGAAATTGGGACATGAAGTGTTGCTTGTCTCGTCAGGTGCTGTAGCGGCGGGTTTTAAACAACTTGGCTACCCTGCTCGCCCTGTGACAGTGAAAGGAAAGCAGGCAGCTGCTGCTGTAGGACAGAGCCTACTTATTCAAACGTACAGTGCTTTGTTTAGTATTTACGATATCGTGCCTGCACAGATATTATTGACACGAACAGATTTTTCTAAAAAAGAATGCTATAAAAATGCCTATGCGACTTTCGAGGAATTGTTAGAACGATCCATGCTACCGATTATTAATGAGAACGATACAGTGTCTATTAGTGAATTAACCTTTGGAGATAACGATATGCTTTCAGCACTCGTCAGTGGACTTGTCCACGCGGATCAGCTCATCATTCTAACAGATATCAATGGCCTTTATAATGCCAATCCCAATAAAAACCCACAGGCAGAGCGCATTGATCGATTAGCTGCTATTACAGATGACCTGCTAAGCTTTGCGGATGGTACAGGTTCAAAGGTTGGCACAGGTGGCATGGCCTCTAAGCTTCTGGCTGCACGAACAGCGCTACGTGCAGGGGTGAAGGTATTTATCGGTACAGGTCATGGCGCACAGAAGCTCGTCGATATTTTAGCAGGGCATGGTGATGGCACTTATGTGGAGCATGATGAGCTTGCTGTATTAACAAATCATAAACAGTGGATTGCACTAACGGAAATTTCTGGTAAAATTTTTATAGATAGTGGTGCTGAACAGGCTTTAATGAATAATGGGAAAAGTCTATTACCTGCTGGTGTCTATCGTGTAGAAGGGGATTTCGTAAAAGGTGATGTTGTAGAAGTCTATAGTGAAAAGGACTTACTAGGACGTGGCGAAGTGCTGTACTCTTCTCAAGAGCTTATCTCTGCCATGGGAAAACGGACTGATACATTGCTGAAAAGCCCTATTGAGGTAATTCACAGAGATAAATGGCTGAAAATTCAAACGAATTAAGGAGGAATGACAAATGACAAGTGAAATTCAAGAAAAAGGACAACGCGCAAAAGCCGCAAGCTACATGTTAAATATTAAAACGACCTGCGAGAAAAATGAGGCACTGAAAAAAATTGCAGAACAGCTATTAATCGATCGACATGACATTATGGCTGAAAATGCAAAGGATTTGGCACAGGGTGAGCAGCAAGGTATACCTGCATCTACGTTAGATCGCATCATGCTCAATGAAGAACGGATTGCGGCAATGGCCGATGCCATTCATTTACTCGTCTCCTTAAACGATCCAGTAGGTACAATTGTTGAACGTATTGAAAAAGACAATGGGCTTCGCATTGAAAAACGAATTGTGCCACTTGGTGTTATTGGTATGATCTATGAAGCTCGACCAAATGTCACAATCGATGCAGCAACACTCTCTCTAAAAACAGGCAATGCCGTTATTTTGCGAGGAAGCTCTTCTGCCAAGTTTTCTAATATGGCTCTTGTCGCAAGTATTCATCGCGCGCTTGCTAAAACATCTATCCCTACCGATGCTGTTCAATTAATTGAAGATACAAGCCGCGAAACAGCCAAAGAACTATTCCATTTAAAAGAGTACTTAGATGTGCTGATTCCACGCGGTGGCAAAGCCCTGATTGATTTAGTTGTCAATGAAGCGACTGTTCCTGTACTGGAAACAGGTGCAGGCAACTGCCACATTTACGTGGATCAAATGGCGGATTACATAAAAGCAGAAAAAATCTGTCTGAATGCTAAAACACAGCGTCCTTCCGTTTGTAATGCAGCAGAAAGCTTACTCATTCACCCTACTTGGTTTAAAGAACATGGCGTCCAGCTTTTAACGTCTCTTCATCATGCAGGTGTAACCATCATCGGGGATGAGCAAGTATGTCAGCAGTTTGAAGCTGCCCTTCCAGCTACGGCGGATGATTATGCGACAGAGTACCTTGATTTAAAAATAAGCGTTAAATTAGTGGAAAATGTCTATGAAGCGATTGAGCATATTCAATACTTTGGCACAAATCATTCTGAGGCCATCATTACAGAAGATCAATTAACCGCCGAGACGTTCTTAAACAATGTCGATGCAGCAGCAGTGTATCATAATGCCTCCACCCGCTTCACAGACGGCTTTGAATTTGGCTATGGTGCAGAAATCGGTATTAGTACACAAAAGCTACATGCCCGTGGACCAATGGGCTTGCCCGCACTAACATCAACAAAATATGTTATTCATGGCAACGGCCAAATTCGTGAATAGTTCTTATAGTTTAATAAAATAATAGAAGGAAGGTTTCGTATGAACATCTCAGCAATCATTAAACTAACAGTCTCCATGGCACTGTTTGGTTCCATCGGCTTTTTTACCGTTCACACTGGTGTTCCCGCTACAGAGCTTGTCTTTGTTAGATGCATTTGCGCAACCCTCTTTCTAGGTGGTATGTGGCTCATTACGGGTGGACATAAAACAGAGGTATGGGATAAGAAAGAAATTTTTCAAACGCTTATTTGCGGTGTCTTTATTGTATTAAATTGGGTATTTTTATTTAAAGCCTTTGAGGAAATGTCCATTTCGATTGCCATTTCCATCTATAATTTAGCGCCTATATTTGTGTTAATTTTAGGCGCTATCTTTTTGAAGGAAAAAATGACCATTCAGGCACTTGTCGCAACAATCACTTGCTTTATCGGTAGTATTTTTATCATCGGTCTCAATAATTTTGTATCGTTCTCAGAATTTATGCAATCTGGCTTTATCTGGGCATTACTGTCAGCTGTATTTTATGCTCTTACGATGCTAACAAGCAAAACCATCACGAAGCTTAGCTCGTATGCGTTAACCTATATTCAAACAACAGTTGGAATCGTGATACTACTGCCTTTTATCGACTTCTCGCTGTTCGATGGATTAACGTCAACCAATTGGTTTTATATACTCGGCACAGGCTTTATTCATACAGGATTTGTGTACTATTTATTTTTTGATAGTATTCGTAGCCTGTCTACGATTCTTGTCTCCGTATTGGTTTTTGTCGACCCTGTTGTCGCCATTTTGCTGGATATGCTATTGCTTGATTTTATGCCAAGCTTTACGCAAACGATGGGGATCCTTCTCATTTTCGCTGGTATTTTTTATACGATTTATGTTCCAAAGAAAAAGCGACTACCACAGGAGGTCTCATAATGGGCAAGCTCTTCACAATTGGAGAATTATTAATTGACTTTACACCAACACAGCAGCACGGCTCCCTAGCCAACATTGAGCATTTTACTAAACATGCAGGAGGGGCACCTGCCAATGTAGCCACAGTCTGTGCAAAGCTAGGACAGCAGGCGGCCCTTCTCACACAAGTAGGTCAGGATGCCTTTGGTGACTTCCTAATCAAAACGTTGCACCAAGCAGGTGTAGATACACAGTTTATTCGTCAAACAACGGATGGCGAAACAAGTCTTGCCTTTGTTTCATTAAATGAACTTGGCGATCGAGATTTTCAGTTTTATCGCCGACATGCTGCAGATCTCTTATACAAACAGGAATACCTCCCCTCGCAGCTATTAACAGCGCACGATATCGTTCACTTTTGCTCTGTTAATCTTGTAGAGAGTCCTATGAAACAAGCACATCTTGCCCTTATTGAACAGGCACATCAAGCAGGGAGCCTTATATCCTTTGATCCGAATGTGCGCCTTCCTTTATGGCAGGATAAGACGGCGTGTTGTGAAACCATTTTAGCCTTTTTACCAAAAGCCCATATTGTCAAGCTTTCAGAGGAAGAACTGTTGTTTTTAACTACTCTAGAAGATGAACAGGAAGCTGTTCAAACGTTATTCAAGGGATATGTAGAAGTTATCATCATTACACATGGTGCTGCTGGGGCTACCCTATATACGAAAAAGCATCATGTGAAGGCTCCTGCTAATGAGGTACAAACCGTTGATACAACGGGGGCTGGGGATGCTTTTATCGGCGCGATTTTAAGTCAATTTCTTCATCATCAACTAACAGTAGCTCAAGTGGTAGCTCATTGTGAACAGTATGCGATGTCTCTGCTTTCTTTTGCAAACGGATATGCAGGCATTTCAACAACAAAGCATGGGGCGATTCCATCCTATCCTGTACTTTCATTAGATATGCATTTAGGATAAATCGAAACTTTTTATCCTTATTGTTCGTATGTACTAGTGACAGGTCATTAAAGGAGGGCTTATATGGAATCGATGACAAAAAAACGCACAGCTGCATTTTTAATCGATACAGCTGTTTCAACAGCTGTCACGTTGGGGGTTGAATACTTCCTACGAAAAAAAGTAAAAAACGAGGCTGTTCATGCACTTGTTACGCCAACTGTAGTATTGTGGGCACTAGAATATGCACAACTCCGTAAAAACGGACAAACGATTGGCTACAAAGCAATGGGATTAACACTCGAAAATGAAGATGGTCGTCCATTATCAGAAGGTCAAATTATTAAACGCATGGCTTATCGAGACACTATCAGTACGTTCGATTATCTAAAAGATCGCCAAGCCTTCGAGCAACAGCAGGGGCAACGTCTTCCTCATGATTGCTTTGCAGGTACGGTTGTAAAGGAAAAATAAATGAAAGCTGCCTTATCGTTTGGGCAGCTTTCTTTAATTGGAGCATTTTGCTAAAGTGTGAATCTTCCTGATCGCCTGAACCATTACAGAAAGTAGCATGGAAATATACTTCAATATAAGCCTCTTTAGAGAAGTACGCTAATCTTTGGAAATAAACTGCTGTATATCATTCGATAAAATCGCGTTTTCTGACGGAAACCAAAAATAAGTAGTACCATCAAATTGTATGCCATATTGAAAAGCAATGGCATCGTCTGTATAAAAGAGTACATCATAACGGTTCGTATCTCCATTTGGCTCAAAGGATGGGGCTAGTTTACTATTGGTTAAAATCGCCTTTATAGCTTCCATGTCAGACTGGTCTGTAAAGCTAGCCGTTTTCTGATTGCCTTCTTCCATAGATGTGTAAAATTCTATTTTCTTCACTTCTTCTAATGGAACCTGATCAAAATTCCGTCGCAGCGGAGCTTCATCTCTTATCATATAAATTCGATAGCCATTAATAACCGACTGATCCTCTACCGCAATGGCATCGTCAAGACCCTTTATCGCATAAAGCTTTGTCCCCTTCTCATGGAAAGCTGCATCGCCATCCTTAAAACGATAAGAAGTTCTTTTGATATGATCAGCCACTTTAAAATCAACTTCTCCTATTTCCTTATCAATGAATGAACGATCGGCTAACGCGACTTCATATACAGCTTCATATTGCTTACCATCCCATTTGATTAAATCAACCCATTCGATGATGACTTGACTACCGCAAGCAGTCAGTAACAACAAACACATGATACAAAGGCATATCCATTTCTTCAACAACATCCCCCCTTTTAAGCAGTAGACCCAAGCAACGATTAAAAAGTTACAAAGTATGACGCTAAGTCTGGCATGTTCTATAATCGTGTGAATTTTGTCTGCTACCAGTATTTCTTCATTAAAATATGGGGGATGCCACAATCCATAAATTCTTCCCCTTCACGCTGATAGCCTAATTTTTCATAAAAGCCTTCTGCATAGGACTGAGCATTTAATTTTGCTTTTGTTAGCCCTTTATCTCGAGCAATTTGCTCTAGGCCCACAATAACTTCCTTACCAAGGCCATATTTGCGGTATTCTTCTAATATACAAATACGCTCCAATTTGCCATAGTCCTCTACAACACGAAGTCTCCCTGTTCCAACGGGTTGCTCATTGTAATACACCAAAATATGATCGCATGGAGCATCCAGTGTATCAAATTCATCATATTCTTCTTCCTCAGGGACTTGCTGCTCTTCAATAAAAACGCTTCGTCTAAAATCAAACGCTGTTTGTAATTCTGCTTCAGTTGTCACTTTTTTTATAGTCATTACTATTCCTCCTAGTTTCTCCTGCCCTATCATCTTCTCTAGGTGCAATTTCACTTTGAAGATGATAGTATTAGTATAGAATGATTTTTATTGCAATTACAACAAAAATCTCAGGAGGATCGCACATGAAAGAAATCTTACGTGAAATAGGTGCCATTGCACGGGCATTAGACTCAATAAGCAATATTGAATTCAAGGAATTGGATTTGACAAAGGGGCAATATTTATATGTCATCCGTATTTGTGAACATCCAGGTATTATTCAAGAGAAAGTCGCAGAGCTATTGAAGGTAGACCGTACAACGGCTTCACGAGCTATTCAAAAATTGGAGACCAAAGGCTTTATTGAAAAACGAATTGAACAAGGGAATAAGAAAAATAAATTACTTTTTCCTACAGCTAAAAGCATGGACATCTATCCTTTTTTAAAACGGGAGGGCGAATATTCTAATGCTCGTGCGCTTGAGGGGTTTTCTAATGAGGAGATTAACTGCATTCACAGTCTTCTAACACGTGTGTTACATAACATCGAAATTGACTGGGAAGAGGTGAAGAAAGGGCATAAACGACAGTATTAAAGGCGATTCCTCGTGTTTTTTGCACATTTGGAATCGCCTTAGGCTAGACATTGGCTGCAAATACTCGTTTTAATACAGCAACCATAAAATCAAAATCCTCGTCTGTACAGCACAGCGGTGGACTTAACGTAATGATATTATTGAAGCCTTCAACTGTATCGCCATTTCTTCCAATAATTAAGCCATTTGCTTGACAATCAGCCATGATTTTCGCGATTAGCTCAGGCTTGGCAGGTGTTTGAGATTGTTTATCTTCGACCAGCTCGATGCCAATGAGTAACCCAAGCCCACGAATATCGCCAACGAAAGGCAGCTCTAATAGGTCTTGCAAATCATGTAGGAGTTGAATACCCAAATCTCTTGCTCGCTGCACAAGTCCTTCCTCCTCCATGATTTTTATATTTTCTAAGGCTACTGCACAAGCTGCTGGATTGCCCCCAAATGTATTGATATGGCGAAAATGACTATAGCCGTCCGTCTCTTTAAATTTTTCATAAATGTCTTTACGTATAGCTGTAATGGATAGAGGTAGGTAGGCACTCGTTAATCCTTTCGCCATGGTAATGACATCTGGTCGAATATCAAAATGCTGATGGCCAAATAGCTTACCTGTCCGTCCGAAGCCACATATAACTTCATCCATGATGAGTAATACCCCATGCTTTCTACAAATGTGCTCGACTTCTTTGACATATGTTGGATGTGGAATAAGCACTCCACCACCCGTGATGAGTGGCTCCATAATGACAGCTGCAATGGTTTCTTTTTGCTCCCAAATAATCTTTTCTTCCATTTCTCGGGCAAGTGCTAGGCTGTATGCCTCAATTGACTGCCCTTTTGGACGACGATAGTGATCAGGTGGAGCAACATGTAAGAAGCCTGGTGTCAGCGGCTCGTACTTAAATTTACGTAAAGCCTGACCTGTAGCTGCTAAGGCCCCAAGTGAACTGCCATGATAGCCCCGATAACGAGCAATGATTTTGTAGCGGTTCCCTTCCCCATTTTGTTGATGGTATTGACGTATTAACTTAAACGCTACTTCATTCGCATCTGAGCCACTATTGGAATAAAACATCATATAGTCATCATCAAGTAAGCTGTTAATTTTTTCAGCGAGCCTAATAGCAGGTTCATGGCTTTGTGTTAAAGGAGCATAGCAAAGCTTTTTTAGCTGCTCATAGGCAACCCTAGCAAGACGCTCACGTCCATACCCTACATTCACTGCCCATAAGCCTGACATGCCATCTAAAAAGCGATTGCCTAAACTATCTGTAATCCATGCTCCTTCTCCCTGTTCAATAATGGGAGGTGCTTTGTCGTTATAGATAGACATGTGATGCCAAATGTTTTCATGATCTTTTTGCTGTAAAGTATGTGTAAACTGATCGTTTCGCTCCATATCATGACCTCCAATCGTGTATCATCGGTGTCTTTTTGTCTATCACCATTTTCCCTATTAAGCTAGTTAATATTGAAATTTTCTGATTTCTCTAACATAATGAAATAGACATTGTACATTCGAAGGGCAGGTGCTAATTGATGTCGAAACATCCTCTACTCGTACGTGATGTCCTCATGCGCAAGCATTTTGAATCGGCGAAGCTTATTGCAGGGCAGCACGGCCTAGATCGCCAAGTATTGTGGACACACATATTAGAAATTAAAGATTTTGAAACATTAATCAATGGTGGTGAATTAATATTAACCACGGGTGTCGGTTTACAGCTAGAACGAGAAACACAAATCGCCTACTTACAAAACCTTATTCGTAATGAGGCAGCTGGTCTTTGTATAGAAATTGGCGATTATTTTGACCATGTTCCCGTAGAATTGATTGCCATGGCAAATGCCCATCATTTCCCTATCATCATTTTTGAAGAAATTGTACGATTTATTGATATTACGCAAGATTTGCACACGTACATAATTAATCAACACCAGCAGGCACTTACACAGCTAGATACACTATCCAAAACCTTTATGGAATTATCATTAATGCCAAATGGTATTTTAAAAATATTACAAGTGCTCCATCAAGATACAAATGCTCCCTTTCTATTTGTTTCAGAAGATACAAAAAGCTTTTATTATCCTATGGAGGCTAAAAAATACTTACGTGTTATGGAGGAGCATTGTCAGCAGTTAGAACTACAAGAGCCCTTGCACCTTCTATCCTTGGGAAAAGACCATTTTGTCATTATTCCTGTTAATGGGCTTGGACAAGTGTGGGGCTATTTATGTATGCATTCTGAACTGCCAAAGCAGAGTGATTACACCTTGTTAAATCTTGAACGAGCAACTATGTCGATTGCCCATATTTTAATGCGTAACCGCATGCTTCAGGAGCGTCAACAAAGCCGTGAAGATGAATTCATACTAGCCTTAATTCAAGGTCAGCCAGTAGATATTCAATATTATCAAAGCTATTTACCAATCGAAAGTCGTAATTTATTTTACCGAGTTGTTGTGTTCAATCTACATGATGAAGCCAATACTGTGCCTGAAGAAGAATGGCAGGAAATCCAGCTACAAAATGCCATGTATGTTCGTTCGATCCTGAAAAAGCTTGGATTTTTCCCTACTGTTTCAGTAAGACAGCACGAGATAATTATTTTAGCCTTTTTCATTGCTGCAGATTATATGAAAGACAATCGCGACGCTTTTGATCAAGCGATGTCACAAATTATTGCAAGAAAAGCAGCACAATTTTTTGAGCAACTTACCCTTAGCTGTGGTATTAGCAATGTCTATCAATCGATCGAAAGTGTTCATCTGGGCTATAAGGAAGCCAAATCAGCCATCCAAATGCAGCATCATCAATTGACGAGCTCCATCTATTATAAAGATTTAGGTGTTTATCGATTGTTATTACAGCAGGATCATACAGCCCTCCTACAATTTGTAAAAGATTATTTACAGGAAATTTTAGTATTAGATCAAAAAAGTAGCCATGATTTATTTCAAACATTAGCTGTTTATCTGACCTGTAATGGGGCTAAAAATGATACAGCAGAACAGCTGTTTATTGTCCGTCAAACACTTTACAAACGAATAGAACGATTAGAAAGTATACTAGGTGCTGATTTTTTACAAGCCCCCCACCGCCTCAATATTGAGATGGCTGTTAAGGCATATGAACTGTTGCAAAAGACAGCACCTGATCTATTACGATTTTGAACGCGGGTCCATAAAATCTCGTAAAGCATTACTGAGCATATATAAGCCTAGAACAAGCATCGTAATGGCTCCTCCAGGGGCATACGTATACCAAGGGGCACCGATTAAATAGGCTTGTGAATCTTTTAACATTCTACCCCAGCTCGGGTTTGGTGGCTGTACGCCAAGCCCTAAATAGCTCAGTGCTGCCTCGGCTAACATTGCTGTCGCAAAAGTCACGGTTGCTGCAACAATAATTTGCGACGAAATGTTTGGCAAAATATGACGGAACATGATGCTATAAGGCTTAACACCAATTAATTTCGCTGCCAGCACATATTCCGAGTCACGTTGTTGCACAAAGCCACTGCGGGCAATCCTCGCAATAGCTGGTATTGCGATAATCCCAAGCGCTATCGCTGTATTCGTTATTCCTGGGCCGAATACCGCTACAAGCATTAATGCTAAGATGATTCCTGGAAAGGCCATTAAAGCGTCCATCGTGCGCATAAAAATTTCATCGACCCAGCCACCAACATAGCCTGCAATTCCGCCTATGAGAATACCAAATATCGTTCCAATCGCAACCGTTAATAGACCCACGGCAAAGGCTGTTTGTGTCCCCTTCATAATGCGACTAAAAATATCTCGCCCAAATTCATCTGTTCCAAACATATAGGCACCACCTGGACCACGCAATTTTTCAGGTATATTCATCGCGTTGACATCATGGGGTGTATAAAAAAAGCTAACAATCATGACGAGCAGAAAGCCAACAATGACGAGGAGACCAATGACTAAATTGATTTTTTTAGTATAGCGCTTTAATTGTTTCATAGTAGTCACCTCTTAACGTAATCGAATTCTTGGGTCCAACACAGAATATAAAACATCGACGATAAAATTAATCATGACAACAGCTACTGTAATATACATAACGATCCCTTGTACGAGTGGAAAATCACGATTACTGATAGCCGTAATCAATAACTGACCAATCCCTGGCAACGAAAACACCTGCTCCACAATAATCGTTCCTGCCACAACCTCCGCCATAATCAACCCAAAAACCGTCAATATCGGAATCATGGAATTTTTCAAAACATGCTTATACATTACATTTTGTTCAGACATCCCTTTACTGCGTATCGTACGGACATAATCGAGCTGGACCTGCTCCAAAATGGCTGTACGAACATAACGAAAATTCACCGCAATTTGCGGAATCGCAATCGTTAAGGCTGGGAGTATTAGCGTACTGAGCGCCCCTGCTACACTTTGTGTCCAAGGTATATAGCCACTAATTTTAAAGAAGCTGAACTGTAGGCCAATGTAAAGAATAAGCATCATTCCTAGCCAAAAGGAGGGCACTGCCATACCGATCTGGGTTACAGTCGATAATGACACATCACTTAATTTATTTTGTCTTCTTGCTGCAAACATCCCTAAAGGTAATGAGATGATTAAGACAATGATAAGGGTGAGTCCTGCTAATGACATGGTGACAGGAAGTCGATCAAATAGTAATTCTTTTACTGGCATGGAAAATCGAATGGAATTCCCTAATTGCCCTGTCAATAAGCCCTTCATCCAATCCACATATTGTTCATAAAGAGGACGATCCAAGCCAAGCTCAGATCGTAAATTTTCAATTTGAGTGGGATCCGCCTCTGTTCCTAGCATTGTGCGAACTGGATCACCAGGTAAAATTTGAAAAACACCAAATGTAATAATGGATACTAGAAGGATGGTTGTTATTAACAGGATGATTCGACGTAGGATATACATCATAAGCACTCATCCCTTTCTAGTTTGAAAACTTGACCTCTGACATATCGTGGAACCAGAATGGATAGCTCTTGAGCCCCGTCACCTGTTTGTCAGATCCCCAAACGATTTGATAATCCGCAATATACACTGCTGTTGCCTGCTCAGCTAATATTTCCTGTGCACGATGATAGAACTCTATTTGCTTGGCTTGGTCGGTTTCCTTTAAAACATCAGCCATAATTTTGTCGTATTCTTCATTTTTAAATAAGAAGAAGTTTTCACTATCGTTTGTAGAAATGTAATCATTCAACACTTCAAAAGCAGATGCACGACCTGTTAAGTCAATCGTTGTCATTGCATAGTCACGACCAAAGTAAACGCGATCTAGCCAAATTCCCCATTCCACTACTTCAATTTCTACATCAATTCCAATTTCTTGCAAATTAGCTACGACAATTTGGGCAATATTGGAGTAAATATCATTGTGTGAAGACACTGTAATTTTTGTTTTAAAGCCATCCGGATAGCCTGCTTCTGCTAATAACGCCTTCGCTTTTTCCACATCTCGCTCATACATGCTTTCTAAGCCCTTCTTTTGGAAATCGCCCATCGCTGGACTCATATTAGAGCCAAGTGGCACAGCATAGCCTGCAAACACAGAGTCAATAATATCGGCTTTACTAATGGCGTAATTGATTGCTTGACGAACCTTCACATTGTCAAATGGTGCCTTTGTTTCGTTAAATGTAACAATAAGAGAAGAGTTATTATTTTGGTGTGATAAATTATAGCTTCCCTCTACCTCGCTCACACGGTGCCAAGGAACACTTGTTAAATCAACTTCGTTTGCCATTAAGCTCATAATGGCTGCCTGATCATCTGATTGGAAGGCAAAGGTTACTTTATTCAAATAAGGTAATCCTTCTTGCCAGTACTGTTCATTTTTCTTAAGCTCTAAATTTGTACCTGGTGCATATTTCACAAAGGCAAATGGACCTGTACCAATTGGATTTTCATTATGCTTCCCATCATTGCTCTTTGGAATAATAGCTGATTGTCTGCCTGTTAATGAATACAAGAAATTTGAATTTGGCTCTTTTAGCTTGATCACAAATGTACTTGCATCAGACGCCTCTGTAGATGCTACATTATCAAAGCTATTGGACATTTTTTCCCCACCATTTTTCCCCATTAAACGGTCAAAGGAATATTGAATATCCTCCATCGTTAAATCATCACCATTATGAAACTTCACACCTTGGCGAATCTTAAACGTATAGGTTAAGCCATCCTCAGAGATTTCATAGCTTTCAGCAAGTCCCTCTTTTAAGGAGCCATCCGTTTCAGGAGCCATTAGCCCCTCAAAGATATTTAGAATCATTTGATACGAAATGGACGCTGTCGCTTTATGTGGATCTAAAAAATCTGGATCATCATTCACACGTACAACAATTTCCTGTGGAGCATCTGTTGCCGCTTGACCATCTGTAGTACCTGAAGTAGTCGTCGTTTTCTCTCCATCACTTGAACACGCTGCCATAACGATTGCCATTAACACTGTTAGTAGTATCAATCCGCTTTTTTTCCATTGCATGGCTGTTCCCCCTTTTTCTAAGTGCTTGTCTTTTGAATGCTTGTATAACTCTCAACATCCGCCAATCGTTCAGCGGCTTTAATGCCAGCCAGAATCGCTTCCTCCATTACCTTTGTCGCTAGCTGGCCTAAATAATCAAGTGCATAGGATTGATCCCCTGTACCAAGCACAAAAATCGTATCGCCATCCAGCATCGTATGAACAGGATAAATCGTGCGTGCTAAGGCATTTTGCGTAAGCTGCGCAATCTTTTTAGCCTCAGCCTTCGTTAGCTTGGCATTCATTGCCACAACACCAATGGTTGTATTAGTACCCGCTAAAGCCTCTGATTGTGCATGTTGCTCTAAATAGGCACAGCAATCCACCCATTGACCAGAATGCGTATCTCTTGCTCCAGCTAAAATTTGTCTTGTTGTAGGATCCTTTACATCTCCAACTGCATTGACAGCCACGATAGCACCTGCTACAAGACCATCTTTCCCCGCATAGGAAGCACTACCAAGCCCACCCTTCATTGCAAATTCTGGACCAGCTAATTTGCCTACAGTTGCTCCGTAGCCTGCGCCTACATTGCCGTTTGGAAATGAACCGACTTGTGCCGCTTGTGCCGCTTCATAGCCCATAAGTGCAGTAGGTCGTGCATGTGGATCACCGATAAACAAGTCAAAGAGGACAGCACCTGGTACAATCGGTATTTTCGCTACTCCTGCATCTACCCCAATCCCTTGCTCCTCTAAAAATTGCATGACGCCTGTAGCAGCATCTAACCCAAAAGCACTACCCCCAGCTAAACAAATGGCATGGACTCGGTCAATTTCATTGATGGGATCTAACGCATCTGTTTCGCGAGTACCTGGTGCAGAACCCCGAACATCCACTCCACACACCGCTCCGTTTTCCACTAATAGCGCCGTACAGCCTGTGATGCCCTCTTTATTCTCGCGATGTCCTACCTTAACACCTGGCACATCCGTTATATTGCCAAACATCCTTCACACCTCACTTGTTAAATAATTGAAATTTTCTGATTTTTCTTCATATAAAAAACAGGCTACTCGTTGATGATCATTTTCATCGTGAAGCTTCGGTCTCTCCTGATGGCATCTTTCCATCACATACGGGCAACGTGTATGAAAGACACAGCCAACAGGTGGATTCATCGGACTTGGTAACTCACCCTGTAAAAGTATTTCTTGCTTAGGCTCATCAAAATTCACAACTGGTATGGCAGATAGTAATGCTTGTGTATAGGGATGTAACGGATTGGCATATAGCTCCTTCTTTGTCCCAATCTCCACTACTCTACCTAAATACAGCACTGCCACACGGTCACTAATATGCTTCACAACGCTTAAATCATGTGAGATAAATAAATAAGTTAATTGAAATTCATCCTGTAAATCCATCATGAGATTGAGCACTTGTGATTGCACCGACACATCCAGTGCTGAAACGGGTTCATCGGCAATAATGAATTCTGGATGAATCGCTAATGCCCGTGCAATCCCAATACGCTGCCGCTGCCCACCAGAAAATTCATGTGGAAACTTATGCATGGCATCCTCAGGTAGCCCTACCTTTTGTAATAGCTCCTTCACACGCTCTTTGCGTTGCTCCTTCGTCAAGGTTAATTGCAACTTCATCGGTTCTTCGATAATAGAGCCGATTCGCATCCGTGGATTGAGTGAGGCAAAGGGATCCTGAAAAATCATTTGCATTTGATTGCGGTAACTTTGCAGCTTATTCCCCTTTAAATGCTGGATGGGCTGTCCTTTATACAACACTTCTCCTGCTGTTGGTTCAACGAGCTTCAAAATTGTTCGCCCAAAGGTGGATTTTCCTGAGCCTGATTCGCCAACAATACCAAGCGTTTCCCCTCTATAAATCTCAATCGAAATATCATCCACCGCTTTAATGACCTTTTTCTCTTCCTTCATCGACTTACGTTTCACAGGAAAGTAGGCTTTTAAATGATTAATTTCCAGCAAAACTTCTTTCTCCGTCATGAGCCAGCTCTCCTTTCTCCGTGAATAAATGACAGCGTACCTTATGTGCCTCTTGAATGTGATGAACAGCAGGTTGCTCCTGATGACAATGTGCCAGCGCATGGGGACAACGTGGCGCAAAGCGACAGCCGTCAGGTAATGCATACGCAGGTGGCACAGTACCAGGAATCGATGGTAGCCTTTTGACATCTGTTTCAAGGCTTGGCATCGTCTTTAAAAGCGCTGTTGTATAAGGATGCTGTGGATTTAAAAAGAGCTCTCTTACTGGGGCTTCCTCGACGATCTGTCCCGCATACATCACCATAACGCGGTCAGCTGTCTCTGCAACAACGCTCATATCATGGGTAATGAATAAAATGGCTGATCGATGCTCTTCCTTCATTTTTAGCATTAGCTTTAAAATCTGTGCCTGAACCGTGACATCAAGTGCCGTAGTTGGCTCATCCGCAATCAATAGCTGCGGATTATTCGACATCGCAATGGCAATCATGACTCTTTGTCGCATCCCGCCTGAGAGTTGGTGAGGATATTCGGCGATGACCTTTTCTGCATTCGCAATTCCCACTTCTTTTAAAAGCTGTAGCGCTTTATTCCATGCCTCTTTTTTCGATACCTTTTGGTGTCTTCGTATGCCTTCAATCATTTGATTGCCAATCGTAAAAACGGGATCTAAAGAGGTCATTGGCTCTTGAAAAATCATACTAATTTCATTGCCTCGAATACGGTTCATTTCTTTATTTTTATAGGTAAGTAGATTTTTACCGTTTAAAGTGATAGAACCTGACGTAATTTCACCTGGAGGTATAGGCAGCAACCGCATAATGGCTAAGGATGTAATACTTTTGCCACTCCCCGATTCACCGACCAGTGCAACGGTTTCTCCTTTATGAATAGTAAAATTCACATCTTCCACAACTTTTGCCTCTTTGCCATTTTTTAAATGGAATTTAATTGATAAGTGATTGACCTCTAAAAGTACATCTTTTTCTTTTGGCTGTTCCATATGCGTCCCTCCATCTCAGTGTGGATTAGGTGGTGCATAGCGTATAGCGATATTTTTCATTTGCGTATAGTTTCGCAGTGCAACAAAGCCCTTCTCTCGACCAATTCCACTTTTTTTATAGCCGCCAAACGGCATTTGAATGCCTCCAGCAGCCCCATAATTATTGACAAATACTTGGCCAGCCTGCACACGGCTTGCCACATAATGAGCCGTATCGATATTTTGTGACCAAATGCCCGCCACTAGGCCATAGTCCGTACTATTGGCTAATGCGATGGCCTCCTCTACAGTTGAAAATGTCAAGACGGTTAACACTGGACCGAAAATTTCCTCCTGAGCTAATGGATCATTTGGATCAACACCATCAAGTATAGTTGGCTGAACATAAAAACCATTCTCATAGCCTGCCAATGTCAATGGTTCCCCACCCGTCACAACATAGCCATCTACCTGTGCTTGCTGTAATAATGCAGTGATTTTTGTATATTGTTGTTCATTCAGTAACGGTCCCATCTCCATATCTGCCTCACCTGGTCCTACTTGGATCGCTTGGAATCTTTGCGCTAATCGGGAAATAAAGGACTCTTTTATACGTTCCTCAATGAGTAAACGTGCCCCTGCTGAACAAGTTTGACCAGCATTTTGGATAATCGCACGTACGACTCCCTCTAATGCCTGCTCCATGTTAGCATCCGCAAAAACAATATTAGGAGATTTACCACCAAGCTCTAATGTCACAGGCACAACATTTTCTGCAGCCGCCTTCATCACCGCAATTCCTGTCGGAACAGAACCTGTAAACGTAATATGATTAATATCGGGATGTGAAGTTAAATAAGGACCAACTTCTCGTCCCAAACCCGTAATATGCTGGAAAATCCCTTTTGGCAACTTATCGGCGAACCATTGTGCAATGGCATGTGTTGTTAGCGGTGTATCCTCCGCACTTTTCACAATGACTGCATTACCAGTTGCGATAGCGGCTGCTACACTTCTTGCCGTAATTTGAATCGGATAATTCCATGGCACAATATGTACCGTAATGCCCACTGGCTCTAGCACTACTGCATTTAATAGCCCATCCTCAATTGGAATGGTATCTCCCATCACCTTATCCGCTGCACCACCATAAAATTCAAAATAGCGAGCCGCTGCTTCAATATCTGCTCTTGCCTGTGATAAGGGCTTTCCTACATCCCGACATTCTAGTAAACTCCATTCCTCTGCATGCTTACGAATATAATGAGCAAATTCGATCAATAACTGCCCACGTTCATAGGCTTTCCATTGACGCCAGTCCTCTCGTTCAAAGGCTACTCGTGCTGCACGCACTGCCTCTTCTACATGTTCTTTACTTGCGTTGCCAATTTGTGCAATCACTTCACCTGTTGAGGGATTCTTAACATCGAGGTATGTCTGTGCATCACCGTGAACCCACTCACCATCTATCAACATAGGAATTTTTTTCATTATACCCCTCCTATAATCCACGGCCACCATCTACATGTAATGTCGTTCCTGTGACCATACTTGCTGCATCTGATAGTAAATAACTAACAGCTCCTGCTATATCTGCTGGCTTCACTAATCGTCCTAATGGCACAGATTGCACAAAGACACTTTGCTTCGTCTGCTCTACGTCTGCACCCTGTGCGGCGAATTGACCAAGCATTTGTGTGTCGGCTGGTCCTGGATGAATCGTATTAACCCGAATTTGACTAGATGCTAGTTCAATTGCCAGTCCTCTCGTAAAGCTCTCTGCTGCACCCTTGGATGCAATATAAGCCTGTAAGCCCGGTCTTGGTCGCACTGCTGAAATCGAGGCAATTGTAATAATAGAGCCCCTTTGCTGTTTTTTCATAAAAGGGGCAACTGCTTTTGTCGTGATAAATAAACTTTTCACATTAACATCCATTAATCGATTCCATTCATCCATTGTGACCTCTTCAATCGGTGTAGCTGACTGGGCAATTCCCAGTGCATTAACAAGACCATCTATTCTGCCATACTTATCAAAAACCTGCTGGCAGATGTCTTGCACACGTTCCTCCTGTAACACATTGACTTCAAAGCATTGAAGGGCATCCTGTGCAATATCTGATAAGGCATCTATGGATAGATCAAGTCCAACAACTCGATTGCCCTGCTTTAATTGCTCTTGAATAATGGCCTTGCCCATACCGCCTCCCGCACCAGTAACCACAATCACCTTTTGCTCAACTGCCATGCTAAACACCTCCTGCTGTTAAAGTTCTATTAATAATTTCCTGACAAATCGCATCGCCCATTTGTGCTGTTGTTGCTTGTCCACCAATATCTGCTGTTTTCACAACGCCTTCTTGCAGTACTGCTGTAATGGCTTTAACAATGAGCTGTTCTAAATCTGGTCTGCCTTGATGGCCAAGCAGTAAGGCAAGCGACCAAATTTGAGCAATTGGATTGGCAATGCCCTTGCCTGCAATATCTGGTGCTGAGCCATGAACAGGCTCAAACATCGAAGGAAAATCCTTTTCTGGATTCAGGTTGGCTGATGGAGACAGGCCAAGTCCTCCGACAATGGCAGAGCCTAAATCAGATAAAATATCGCCAAACAAATTGGACGCCACCACCACCTCAAAATTCTGTGGTCGTTCTACGAAATAAGCAACGAGTGCATCGATATAAATGGATTCGAGCTGTAGTGCTGGTGAACTTTGAGCCACCGTTTTGCTTGTATGCTCGTCCCAGAATTTCATCGAATGAATAATGGCATTCGATTTTGTCGCACTTGTTATTTTGGTTTTACCGTGTTGCTTCGCATAATCACAGGCAGCATGGACAATCTTTTCAATCCCAATGCGCGTCATGATTGTATTTTGAATCGTCATTTCCTGCGGCTGCTGTTGGTACAGTCGACCACCACTGTCCGAATATTCACCCTCTGCATTTTCACGGAAGATCACAAAATCAATTTCTTTGCCGTTAGCCAAGGGCGACGCGATCCCAGGTAGTGATTTAATAGGACGGAAATTCACATATTGCTGGAAATGCTTTCGAATGGGCATAATTAATTCCCAAACGGTCACATCATCGGGCACACGAGCATCGCCAATAGCCCCAAATAAAATCGCATCATATGTTTGAAGTGTTGCCAGTGCATCATTAGGCATCATACAGCCATGCTGCACGTAGTAATCGGAGTTCCAAGGAAAGATGGTTGTTTCAATTTGTAAGGAGCTATGTTGTTCTTGCAAACAATTTAAAACTTTTAACGCTTCCTGCATAACCTCTTTTCCTATGCCATCTCCTGGTATTACTGCTATTTTGATAGCTGTCATTGTGCATCACCCGCCAAAAATTTTAATGCTGCTAAACGGTAAATTGCCGTTGTTTCTGCCAATTCTTCAATGTCCACATACTCATTGATTTGATGAGGGATTTCTCGATCTCCTGCTCCAACCGTTACAATTGGAATACCATGCACATGAAGAAACGTACCATCTGTCGCGCCTGGAACACCGTTATATTTTGGTTCCTTCTCTGTTACCTCTCCCACAGCCTCATATATAGCCTGTACAACAGGGTCTTCCTTCGCTGTTGCTGTTGCAGGTCGGTTATCAAGAACCGTCAGCTCTACTTTGAAATCAGGATCATCTGCTTGTAATCGTTTAATAATCGCTTCAATCTTGCCCAGTAGTTCATCATGGTCCTGCGCAGGCACCGTACGAATATCGAGTGTTGTCATACAATGATCGGGAATGACATTGATTTGTGCATCTCCCTTTACAGGCGCTCGTAAAATCGTCGGTGTAATAGATGGCCAATTCAGCATTGGATCACGCCCCAATCGTGCTTGCTCCTCTTTTTCCAATTTTTCAAGCTCTACGATGAAACGTGCCATACGCCAGTTAGGATTGATGCCACTCCACGAAATCGCACCATGCGCCATTTTGCCGAAAATATCTACCTGTAAACGAATAGCCCCACGTTGTGCAATACACACATTATTTTCCTGTGGCTCACAGATAATCGCACCATCCACACCATCAGCCCAGCCATTTTTAATAAAATGTTTAATGCCCAGCATAAGCCCTTCTTCATCACAAGGAATACATAAAATAATTTTGCCTGTAAACGCCTCTTGATCTAGTAGCAATGACTGACAAGCTGTAATCATACAAGCAAGATTCCCTTTTGTATCATTCGTTCCCCTGCCATACATACGCCCATCTACAATTTCTGCTCCAAATGGATCATAGGCCCAAGCCTCTCGATTGCCCTCTGTCACCACATCCGTATGTCCTTCGAAAAGTAATGTTTTCCCAGGCTTGCCCGAATCAATAATACCAATGACATTTGGTCGCCCTGGCACAACCTCCTCGATATGCGTCTCGATGCCAATATCTCGTAAATACGCTGCTACAAAAGTTGCCACCTCTTGCTCATTGCCCTTCGGATCGTTCTCACGGTAAACGCTTTCAATGCGCACGAGCTTCTGTGTTAAGGCGATGACCGTCTCACGATCTCGCACATACGATGTTGTTGTCTTTAAACTAGTTACTGTCATGCAAAGGACCTCCTATTTTTAAAGAATATTCTGAATTTATGTTATTTTAACATTGTCCTTTCTCTATGAAACTAGACAATATGTTAATGATTCAAAGAACGCCTTTAACTTTTTGTTTAGCAATAAATCACTAGAAAAAAACATTTTTTTCTGTTTTACGCAGTTTTTCGATTAATCCATCAAATGAAAGAGAGTATTGATTTTGATTTTGACGTGGTTAGAGATTTTTAGTTTGGAAGAGAGCGACACTTTTTTTGAGCGGGATTTCTTTAATTTGGAGAAAGAGTTTTTGGTTCTTTGGAGCGGTTCGCTCACCACTTGGAGAGAACCTTCACTATTCAGATGCAACCTCTCCCTCTTATTAGAGCAAACTCCTGCATTACAAAACAAAAAAACCAGCATTTGCTGGTTTTTCCTGATTATTGTTGACGGGATTCGGTCATTTGCTTCCAAACCGAGCCTTTTGCTTCCTCTCCTTGTTCAATACGGGCAATGGCCATTTTCACTTGTAGCTTCACTTCGAATTCTTTGTCATCTTCGGCAGCCTTCAATGCTGGTAAGGATTGTTCTGTGCCGACCTCATATAAATACATGGCTGCGCGCCAGCGAACCAATTTGTTTTTGTCCTGTAAGGCTTGCAGCATGGCTTCTTCAAATTCTACAAAGCCCAGGTCACTCATGCAGTCACCTGCTGTTCGACGTACAGCTGCACTTTTATCTTGTAGGGCTCTTTCTAAATAAGGGACAACTGCCACATCCTCAATCATGCCTAAGTACACCGTCGCTAGTCGACGGATAGACATTTGTTCATCCTGTAAAGCTAAATCTAATAGCGGTAGATCGTCTAGCTCAGGATCAGCCATTTGATCGAGCAGTTGGAAGCGTTTCTCCCATTCAGGTTGCTTGAACTGTTCTACTGTCACTTTAAGTTTATCCGTTTTCACAGTGGCTTTTTCACCATCATTATTGATAGCTGTGACAATTTCTGCTAAACGGTCTGCAGAATAAGTGACATCAATCTCCTGTTTGACTGTTTCAGCAATTTCCTCAAGCTCACCGTAGCGAACCCCATAATCAATCCACTTACGTTGGAAAATATAGTTTTCATCTACTGCTGACTCAATAATTTGATTAAAAGCATCGACAAAACGGTCTCCGCAGCTAATACGATATTCACGTTGGTTATCAAAAACTTTTACTTGTAAAGGCACCTGCTTGTAAAATTGTACATGGACATAAACCTCTCCATAAAATTCATTGGCCACAACCGTTTCTTCTTGTGTTTGGACATCTTCCCCTAACACTTGACGAATACTTGCTAGAATACCTTCCCATGCATATTTGGCATTGCGCTCAACAGCAAAGAAATCGGCTACATGGTAAACGCCCTTTACTCCCTCAATCGCTAAAATAGCAGCTGCCTCGCCTGTTGCTTCGTCTTTATTATCCTTTGTAAAATTATAGCTCTTCCCGAATGGTAGCTCTGTATCAACAACAATCTTCATAGAATTGGGACTTGGCGTCGGTTCAATGGTAATAATCTTCATGTCTATCGCTCCTTATCCGTTAACTATTTCATCTAAATACGACCATCTTTCAATTAGATGCTCATACTGTGCATTTAGCTCATCCAACTTAGCTGTTAATTCTTGTAGCTTGGTAAAATCTGAGCCTGCATTGGCGATTCCTTCTTCGGTCTGCATCATAGCCGTTTCTGTTTTCTCTATCTCGTCTGCAATCGTTTCCCATTCTTTTTGCTCTTTAAACGATAGCTTTTTTTTGTCTGATTTTGGCTTTTCTGATTTGGTCTTTTCTACTTTAGGCGTTTCTACTTTGACAGTAGCTGTCTGCTCACGTTTCTCCAGATACTCACTGTATAGATCCAGTGTTTCCTCTACTTTTCCTCGACCATCTAGTATCCATAGCTTTTTCGCAATACGGTCGAGGAAGAAACGATCATGGGAAATCGTGATAACCACGCCTGGGAAATGCTCGATGAAATCCTCTAGCACACCTAATGTTTCAATATCTAAATCATTCGTTGGCTCGTCCAATAATAAGACGTTTGGTTGCTCCATCAATAAACGTAATAAATGAAGACGCTTGCGCTCACCGCCCGATAATTTTCCAATTGGAGTACCATGAGCATGCAACGGGAATAAAAAGCGCTCCAGCATTTGAGCTGCTGAGTAACGGACGCCCTCAGCATCTGTAATATCATTTGAAGCCTCACGTATATATTCAATCATGCGCTCATTTTCATTCATTTTCGGCAATGTTTGCTTAAAATGTGCCAGCTTGACCGTTGACCCAACAAGAATTTCACCTTGATCGGGTGTCAGCTCTCCTGCTAGCATGTTCAATAAAGTTGATTTTCCTACACCGTTCGCGCCGATAATACCAATTCGATCACCTTGCTGTAGTAAAAATGAGAAGTTTTCAAGGATTTTTTGCTGTCCAAAGGCTTTTGAAATATTCTCAGCCTCCAGTACTTTACGACCAAGTCGTGTTGTCGCAAGTCCCATCTCCAAGGAAACATCTTCTGATTTGCGCTCTAGGTTTTCTTCTAGCTTTTCAAAGCGTTGAATACGAGCTTTTTGCTTGGTTGAACGCGCCTTCGCACCACGACGAATCCATTTTAATTCTGAACGATAACGATTGCGATCCTTCTGTGCAGAAGCAGCTTGCATTTCCTCACGAATAGCTCGAGCCTCTAAATAATCACCGTAATTCCCTGTATGACGATACAAGGTTTGATTCGCTAACTCGTAAATATGTGTTGATAATTCATCTAAGAAATAACGATCATGGGTGATGAAAATCACTGCACCTTTTAATCGTAAGACCATCTCTTGAAGCCATTCGGTAGACTGTACATCTAAATGGTTGGTGGGCTCATCTAATAAGTAAAGATCCGCTGGTTCAATTAACACCTTCGCTAATGCAACACGTTTTTGCTGACCGCCTGATAGCGTTAGTACATCTTTTTCAAAAGTTTCAATCCCAAGCTTTGTTAAAGCCGTCTTCGCAAGGGCATTGACATCCCATGCCTGCTCTTCATCCATGCGCTGTTGCAGACTAAATAACGTCTTTTGTAAACTTTCGGATGTTGGGTTACTTGCTAGAGCAGCAACCGTTTCCTCATATTGACGATTCAGCTGTAAAATGGGCGAATCGCCTGAAAAGACGGCTTGTAAAACCGTTTCGCCTGCCTTAAATGTAGGCTCCTGAGGTAAATAAGCGACACGGTATTTATTCGGGCGATCTGCTGTCATCGAATCCGCTTCCATGTCCCCAGCTAAAATGGATAACAGAGTTGATTTTCCTGTTCCATTTATACCGATTAAGCCTGCCCGCTCTCCCTCATAAATGGTAAATTCAATATTTTGAAAAAGGGTTTTATCGCCCACTGTTTTGGTTAAATTTTGTACAATTAAATGACTCATTCCACTATTCCATCTCTTTCATGTTAGGTATTGTTCATGCCCACACGATTTTTATGTAGACGATTATTGATATCCACTATTCATCATAACATCAAACCGTAGGTAAACAAAGAACAACAAACTAGCAACGAACTGGTGGCATGTCCTGTAAATAGGATTCCATAAGCTGACAAAGCTTGATGATTCCTTGTGTTAAGTCTTGCGGTTCAGGATAAGAATAACTAATTCTCAGATGGTGATATTGTGGCTCTCCTGGATAACAAGCTGAGCTTGGTAAAAAGGTAATTTGGGCTTGTTGGGCCTTCCATAACAGCTCATCCGTATTGCCATTACTAGGTAAAGACACCCAAATATTAAGCCCACCTTTTGGTTCGATCCAAGTAACGCCTTTTGGTGCATACTTATTCAACAATGCAATCGTCTGATCCCTTCTTATCTCAAGCGCAATGCGCAGTTTTTCTAAATGGGCATGCATTCGGTCTGAACGTAAAAATGGAATCAGTGCCTTTTGTGTTAATAGGGGGTTACCTGAATCGGTACTGGATTTGGCAGATAAAAGTCGTTGATGAACAGTACCTTTTGAAAGGATAGCACCGATTCTACAGCTTGGGGCTAACGTCTTACTAAAGCCTTTTAAATAAATAACATGACCACTTGTATCTAAAGCTTTCAGAGGTGGTGGTGGAGGGTTATTGTCAAAATAGATTTCATTCCATGAATCGTCCTCTACAATAAGAAAGCCATATTGTTGGGCAAGTTCCAGTAATTCTCTCCTCCTCGCTGCACTTAAAACTGTGCCTGTAGGATTGTGAAAGGTTGGATTTGTATAGATAAGCTTTGGTTGTTTGCTTAGGCAGAGTGTCGCTAGAAGGGTTGTCTGCATCCCTTCCTCGTCTACTGGTATGGGAATAATGTGGGCCCCACGATTTCTAAAGACATCGATTGCTGCTGTATATGTAGGGGCTTCGGTAATGACAATATCTCCTGGTCCAATAAATGTTTTAGCCACTATATCTATACCTTGTTGTACACCGTTTGTGACAATAATTTCTTGTGGTGTTGTAGCAATATTACTATATGCTTGGACATAGTCTTGGATTGCCTTTCGTACATCTTCATCCCCCTGTACCGTTCCATAACGAGCCACAATCTGAGGATCTGCCTGTAATATCGCCACAATTTCATTCACCAAATAAACAGAGGGTAATAACCCAGGGTGGATGGTAGCACTTGAGAATTTGATCGCATATTCCATTCTTTTATTTAACATAGCTTGTGAACGTTGAATGTAATCAGTAATGGTTAGTTGCCAATTGTAATCACTACCGATCTCATTTGTGCTTCTTTGTTCTTTGTTTCGAACAAACGCCCCCTTGCCATGTATCACCTCAATATAACCATTTCTTTCTAATAAGGCATATGCCTTACTGACCGTGACAGGGCTCACTTGATTTTCTTTTGAAAAGCTCCGAATAGAAGGTAATTGGCTCCCTTCCTGTAAAAATTCTGACCTTATTTTCTCTGCAAGGATAGTTGAAATCTGATTAATTAAAGATTGATCAGACTGACGATTCAACTTTATTTCCATTGGACCTCCAACTGTTATAGTCTTCATTTGACTGTTATATATATCACTATATAGTGTAAAGGCAGAAATAGCTAAGTTAATATGAAGGGAAATGATGACACATGATGAACATGAAGCAAGATCAGGAAAAAATAAAAACGCTTTTAATGGATGTAGTTGACCATGCAGCCAATTTTTTTACTGATCTGGAGCATAGAGCTGTAACGAACCATTCACCTAGCCTTCCTGCTTCGACACTTCCAGAGGCGGGTGAGGGTGCTCAGGCAACACTTCAATATTTTACAAAGCAATTTGCTGAAGGCTTAAATAGTAGTGTAGGTTCAAGGTACTTGGGTTTTGTCACAGGTGGATCTACCCCTGCTTCGATTGTCGGAGATTGGTTAGTAAGTGTTTACGATCAAAACTTATCCCATTCTAAGGGCTCTATTGCTGGTTCAATGGAACTTGCGACAATTGACATGCTAAAGGAGTTATTACTATTAAGCGATGATTATCGAGGAACATTTGTCAGTGGGGCTACGATGGCTAATTTTGTAGGACTTGCTCAAGCGAGGGAATGGATTGCACAATACTATGGAAAAAACACTGCGCTGGATGGTCTATATGGTATCCCTCCAATAAAGATTGTTAGCGGAACGCCCCACTCAAGTATTATCAAAGCAACTTCTATGCTTGGCATGGGGAGAAATTCCATTCATACTATCCTATGCCTAGAGCAGCGAGAAGCAATTGACATCATAAAATTACAGCAGTTTCTTGAAGAAAATCCACATGAGCCGTGTATAGTTGTAGCAAATGCAGGAACTGTCAATACCGTTGACTTTGATGATTTACAAGCAATTGGCGAGCTAAAAAAGCGATACCCTTTCTGGCTTCATATCGATGCGGCTTTTGGTGGCTTTGCAGCCTGTTCACCAAAGTATCGTCACTTTGTTGAGGGCATGAATTATGCAGATTCAATTACAATTGACGCACATAAATGGCTGAACGTCCCTTATGATGCCGCTATGCAATTTACCCGTCATCAATCGTTGCAAGCAACCGTTTTTCAAAATAATGCAGCCTATCTTGGTAGTTCCCTTGAAAATCCAGATTTCTGTGATCTTACACCTGAAAATTCACGTCGTTTTCGTGCGCTGCCTGCTTGGTTTTCTTTACAGGCCTATGGTAAATTGGGCTACCAACAATTAATAGAAGAAAATGTATTACTCGCACAACAGCTTGGTCAAAAAATAGATGATAGTCCCTACTTTACATTGCTAGCACCTGTTCGACTGAATATCGTGTGCTTCGCGGTCAATCATGAGGCACTAACAGCTGAAATGAACCAACAATTTTTAACAACTTTAAATCAACAAGGCCAAGTATACATGACGCCAACTGTCTACAAAGGTATGCCAGCTATTCGTGCGGCTTTCAGTAATTGGCGCACTTCCCAAGCAGACCTGACAATCATTTGGGAAGCATTAACAACAGCGATATCCTCTTTTTTTAATGAATCCATCTAAGAATGGAGTAACACTTGTTGCTCCTCCAATCTATTTGATAGTCACTACAAAAACTAAATCACCACCTTGCCATAGGAATGGCACTCAATAATGAACAAAAACCGCCCTTCAAATTGAAAAGGCGGTTTTGTGCTATGTGCTACTGACCGATTTCGTGCTGGAGTTGCTTTAAAAAACTTTCCATAAATTGATGACGTTCAAGTGCCATTTGCTTGCCCTTTTCCGTCACCATTAAATCTTTTAGCAGTAATAATTTCTCATAAAAATGAGTAACAGACGCGGTATTTTTTTGACGATATTCTGACTCTGACATATTTGTACGTGCTTCTTCTTCCTTATCATAAAGCTTGCGACCTTTTGCTCCACCGTAAGCAAATGTTCTGGCAATGCCAATAGCACCAATCGCATCTAAACGATCTGCATCTCGGACGATTTTTGCTTCCAATGATGTTGCTTCTAGCTCATTCCCACCATTAAATGACACTTGAGCGATGCAATCTCGAATATGTTGCTTTTTTCCCTCGCTAACAGGTAATTCCGCAATAAGCTGTTCTTCCTTTTCCTTGCTATCGGTATACTTTTTGTCACTGACATCATGTAAAAGTACAGCTATTTTCACAACTTCTTCATCTGCTGTTGGCTCGCTATGTAGGATAGCTAATGCATTTTGATAGACACGCTCAATATGTTGAAAATCATGACTAGCATCAAATTGCTCATATATTTCACGTACTTTATTCATTAAATGATTCATAGTCTACACTCATCCTTTCCTACAAATTATACTGTATTTTATTACATAAGAGGTAATCTAGAAAAATTAAAAATCAAACCCATTTCAATTGACTAATTTTTCTGAATATTGTATGATAAACGTACAGAACAGCTATCTGTTCTGTACCTCATATTTTTCAGCAATGTACATCAGCTGTGTGTTTAACAGATTTAACATTAACTTCAGCGGGCTTACAATTGAATAACCTGTTTAAAAGATGACGTGCGTATTGAAGACCTATCATCTTAACAAATAAAAGTGAACACTTTCCCTTAGAAATTCTTTGTTTAACCCGCATAGCCAACTGTACATGCCGATAATGTGAACAACAAGTTAGTTTGTTGCATGACCAAAAGGAGTTCGCCAGTTGTAGCAGAAGTGCATTGTTTTTTCATTACTGGTTGTTACCTTCTTCTAGTCAATACCTTGATTATGTATGAACGTAGCTCCTCCCTTTAATGAAAATCGTACACGATAATTGCTTACAGCTTGTGAATACCACGTTCGATGAGTTGTGCAAATCAGTAAGAAATTCATTTAAGCCATCAATGTATGAAGTGAAAAAGGAAGTAGGAACGATTGTGATAAAATGTATTACCATCCCGCTGAAGGACAAATAAAAGCTGCCCATCTTACATTCAAGTAGATGATGGCAGCTTTTACTGTTTTGTTTTCTTATTTCATAGAACGCCTTTGATCACTTCATCAATTTCCCGCAATAGAGCCTCGTTTTGCATGGTTGTACTTAATTTTAAGTTAGATTGGTCTACATGTATCACTGTGACATGCATTCCCTCTTTAATACTTGCACTTGGAACTGGCATCATTTTCTCTGTATCGAACGTCATGATGAGGTCTGGGAATTTGGATTGTACCTGCCCTTCCTTCGATAATGTCATATATTCATTCCAGAACGTCAGATGGTAATCCCCCACTGATAATTTCCCTACATCGAAGCCATTTTCCTTTGTTAACGAATAATTTGTGACGGCACCTGATACGATGTGCACCCCATTCAAATACTGCAACACATGGGCTAGCTTTTCTTCAAAGGTTTGCCCATTTAAGAAGCGATAGCCAAGTTCTATGGCCATAGTGATCGCATTTGGTGCGCCATGTTTTTGTAAATAGTCAATCGTCACAGGATTTCGAGTGACCCCTACTAGTCCGCCTGCTAATATAGAAGCTTGGCGTGCTGTCTTTGCGGTGCTGTGTAAATTTCCTTCCACAAACCCTTGGACCGCGAAGTCATCTTTTCCTCCTGCATAAAATTGTACGGATTGATATTCTTCTTGTTCATGGAGATTTAAAGAACCCATGATTCCCGTTGGATGTGCTCGTCCATTACAGGGAGCATCCACAACAGGTACATTTAATAAAACTGACTGCAACCAGCCATTGATCGTCGTGATGGCACCATTTTCATTGGTAATGATGCCCTTTAGACGTTGATTGATATGGTTGTTCATACTACGATAGCTCCAACAAAGCTGTTCATTTGAAATATATTGATCGACCGCTGATGGCGCACCTACCATTGCCACACAGGCAACTAAATCTTCTTGATCTAATTCGGTAATATCCACGATTTGAGGTTCGCCTGCTGCAAAGATTTCCTCTACTAGCTTGAGTCCTTCCTCTAGGAGACCACCGCCGCCTCCGCCAAGGATTGCTCCTCCATAAACGGCCGCAATCCCATCCTCATAGGACAATACTTTTGTCATCCTTTATTACCCCTTTCTATTTCCCTATTTTGATAATAGAAGTGAAGAAGCTATATAAAGCATCTCCGGCAATAACACCTGCTGCAAACACTGTCATTTCAGATTCTCTCTTACCTTTCGTCACATATGTGAAAATTACACGTAGTAAGATACCAACTAGAACAGCCCAACCAGCAATTGGATTGACAAGTAATAGACCTGTTGCAAATAAGATACCCATTTGACGTTTTGAACCACCGATGAGCTGAATTAATGCACCTGGAATCGCCCATATCATTAATTGTTTTGCTACATCGCCTGTAACACCTGATTGAATTGTGGCTGCATACACATGGTTAACAGGTGCTACTAAATCCTGTGCAAAATAAGATTTATAGGATAGCAGAACTACAACTGCCGAAATTGCAAAAGCTAACATACCAGCAATCAATTGTTGCTTGCGACCTTCTTTTTCTAATGCAACATCACTACCATTACCACGTAAAATGAAACCAGTTTTTAAGTCATAGCCCATATCCGCAAACGCTACCCCTGTAGCAGCACTATACCCTGCTAGTAATGCCAGTGCTGGCGCTGGGAAACCAATTAAAATACCCACAATCAGTGTAATAAATGCCACTGCAAATGCTGGGAACCAACCCGCATGCATTGCTGCGATACCCACAATTAGCTCATGGACAAATGCAGCAATCGTTGCAAAGATGATGAATCCTATTAACATACCGAAAGACATGTGTGAAATAATACCGCCTAAAATAGCGATTAACAGAGCAATGGCCAAATAAGCTATAAAACCAACACCAAATGCTTGGCGAATTTCTTTTGCATCTTTTGAATAGCTTAACTCTTCTGACTTTTTAGCTGACTTTTTATTCAATAAGGCAAAAGCTACTTGGAAAAGTGCTACAATCCCAGCACCAATCATAACGCCATGAGGAATATAGTAAGCATTTAAGTCAACATTAAATAATTGAACAGAATAGCCTCTTAATAAAAGCCCAATCCCAAACATCGTCAGTGCCCAAATATTACCGATGAACGCTACCCCAAAAGCTGACATTGGAATTTTCAAAACAGATCCCACGATACCAATTAACACGCCACCAATTAATACCTTTGCATTCTTACCGCCTTTATCGCCCGCTTTAATGGCTTCAGCTGTTGCAATTCCCGGTGGCCAAGTACCTGCTGCTGGGAAAATCTTTGTATCGAAAAATTTATATAATAATAAAGCATCAACAAACATCGCTAAAATAACACCGATAAACAATGGTAATACTAAATTTTCATAGCCTAATACATATGGAATACCGATTGGCAACATTAAACTACTTGCTGCACTAAATGTTGCTGCCGAAATGGCTGTTTGAATAATATTTTGTCTGTGTACAGATTTAAAGGCAATTAGCTTGCCAATCGGTATTCTTCCAAGAATCATCGCAAATATTGCCCCAACGATTGATGTATTGGCAGAAATCCCTAAAGTCGTAATCAGCTGTATCCCAATAATGGCCCCCACAACAGATGTTAAGACGATCATTAGTAGAGTTACAGGCTCTAAAGCCCTTGGATGTAATACTTTATTATTCATAGTGTCAGCTCCCCTATTGTTGTTATAATTTTGAAATGTGTGATTGTATTTGCTGAGCTACTTTCACTAACTGTTCAAGCATATTTTTCTCCCTTTGATCATCTAAATCATATACTAACCCAGAAATTGTAAGAGATGCAGTGATTTCCTTTTTATAGTTAAATAACGGTACACTGATGCCAAATGCATGTTCATTATACTCTCCGACGGTAACACACCAGTTGTTTTGACGAATTTGTTGCAGCTCTTCCTTTAATGACGCTAGGAAAGAAACCTGCTCTTCCTTCGATTGTTCCTCATGAAAGAAGGCCATTAATTCCAGTTGCCTGTCCTCGTCTAAATAAGCAAACATGACCTTACAGGAAGCACCGATGTAAAGGGGTGTCTTTGTTCCTAAAGACACCGCATACTTTACATTTTTATTGCTTTCGGCTATTTTCGTTGTGACACCGTATTCATTGTCCATATAAGTAAGAAATACTGATTCATTGATTTCACTGGTAAGATTTTGCATCAATTCATAAATGGTCGAGTGAGGGTCTTTTGAATTCGATAACACATCATAAAAAAGGTACATTTTATAACCTAATTTATATTTTTTCGTGTGTTCATCCTGTATTAAATAACCCGCTTCTGTAAATGTATTAATGGTTCTTTGCACGACACTTGTCGGCAGTTTCATCATGCGTGAAATTTCACGAACACCTAATGCATTTTCTGTCGTTGCAAAGCATTCTAGTATATCCAATGAGTTTTTTAATGTCTTGACAGTCATCTATTTCTCCCTTTAAGCGTTTTGATAACCGTATCGCTCTTTCGCTACATCTACAGAAATATATTCATTTAATAGATCACGTTCAATGGCCTCTGAGCTTCGTTCGTGTGGAGAACCATAACCACCGCCAGTAGCAGTCACAAGCTCAATACGGTCGCCTTTTTGCAATTCATAATTGGCAAGTACACCCACTGGTCCAATTTTCGTTCCATCCTTTTTATGAATGATTAAATAGTTGTGAGAGCCTTCTCCACCACCATTTAAGCCGAATGGCGCGAATTGATGTCTACCTAAGTTCACAGAAACCTTTTGACCATCATGATTGACTGTATAAACGCGACGAACACCTAAGCCACCTCTAAATTGACCAGCACCAGCACCGTCACAATTTAAGCTATATTCATCAATTTGAATACCGTATTTTGTTTCTGCAATTTCAACTGGAAGATTATATGTTTCACCATCTCCCATACAGTATTGCCCGCTTTGCCCATCCTCATCATTCGCCGCTCCCCAGCCACCAACAGATGGCTCTACAATTAGGAATGACTCATCATTATCAGGATTTTTCCCAGTGAGAATAAACGTACAAACAGATTGTAAATGCCCTGCCGATAAGCGTTCTGGTAAATGCGGCGCAAGCGCTTTCCAAATGAGATCAGCTGCCCCAATACGTGCCTCAAAGTTCATAGACACAGGATGTGGACGTTTAGCAGAAACAATGGAATTGTCATCTGTGATAATCGTTAAGCGTTTAAAGACACCTTCGTTAATTACGTCAATATCGCCAAGTAATGCTAGGAACATAACGCGCACACTTGCCATTAAACCAAATTGAGAACAGTTCATTGGCACATTGACCGCAGGATGTGAGCCTCTGAAGTCACAAATAAACGCCTCATCACTGATTGTGACTTTCACTTTTATTGGATAAGGTCCACCCTTTAATGGGTCCCCTTCAATAAAGTCCTCCGCATAAAATTCACCTTTAGGTAGGTGTTGAAGCTCATACTCTACAATTTTCTCACCCTTGTCCAATAATTTTTGAATGGACAATTTCACCGATTCCGCACCAAACTTCTGACAAAGCTCTGCGATTCGTTTTTCACCTGTTTTTAAGGCAGCTACTTGTGCAAACATATCACCGATTGAAAGCTCTGGTAAACGAACATTCGTAGAAATGATTTCATAGACTGCATCGTTCAACTCACCTTGATGATAAAGTTTGACACCTGGTAGCTGTAAACCTTCCTGATAGATTTCATTAGAATTACTTGTAAACGAACCCGGGTCCATGCCCCCTACCTCTGTCCAGTGTGCTTTATTGGCAGAGTACGCAATAATTTCACCGTTATAGAAAATTGGGAGAACTAAGCCCACATCCGATAAATGTGAGCCGCCTCCAACATAAGGGTCATTGATAATAATGACATCACCTTCGTGTAGTTTTTTCCCATTATCAAACTTTTCAATTACACGCTGTACCATTGGACTTAACATCCCAATAAAACTCGTTACACCGTTTCCTTGACTAATTAAATTACCCTTGGCATCTGTTAAACCACAAGCATAGTCTAATACCTCATAGATAACTGGGCTCATAGAAGAGCGTGCTAGAGCAACAAACATCTCATCTCCTATAGCTAGCAATGAATCTTGAATAATTTCTACTGCAAAAACATCTTTTTTCATGTTTTATTTCCCCTCCATCTCTACAATCAAATTGCCGTATTGATCAATTTCTATCGATTGCTTGTCATTGATTACGACCGTAGATGTTGGATTTTCCACAATGGCAGGACCTGTAATGACATAGCCAGGTACTAATTTTTGTTGGTCATAGACATTGACCGTTACCCAACCTGTTCCCTTCACATATAAATTGCGTTGTGCCTTGATACATGTGGAATTGTCAATATGAGAGAAGTCTAGCTCTTTAAATTGAACCGCCTCATCTTTCCCGTAGATTGTAAGATGTAAGTTCACTAACTCAATTGGTGTAGCTGGTAAATCAAAAGAAAACTCTTGTTTATGTTTGATGTGGAAGGCTTCAGCTAATGCAAGTAGCCCCTCTTCATCAAGCAAAATAGCTGATGCATTTAATTTAACGGCATGCTCTTGACCTTTGTAGCGTAAATCATAATTAATTTCAAAATAATAATGATCCTTTGATAATGGTGCATCTGCATAGGCAGTGGCAATCACTTGATCAATATTTTCTTGAATAACCGCAAGATGATCTTTGTCAAAGTTCATTAAACTTGTTTGAATGTAATCTTGTCGATATTCGGTCATCATCATTCCTAATGCTGAGAAGACGGATGAGCCATAAGGAATAATGACTTTTTTCATACCAAGTTCTTCTGCTAAATTCATCGCATGTAGTGGACCACCACCACCAAATGCCACCATTGTAAAGTCTTCAGGGTCGTAGCCTTTACGAATAGAGATCAGCTTCAGTGCATTTAACATATTAGAGTTTGCAATATCTAAAATACCTTGTGCTGCTTCTTCTGCTGACACATTAAATGGTTTCGCAATGCCTTCAATAAGAGCCTCCTCCACTTTGTCAATGGATACTGGGTTATCAAAGTTTTCTAAGGATAATCTTCCTAAATAAACATTGGCATCTGTAATTGTTGGCTGTGTATTCCCTAAGCCATATGCTACAGGCCCTGGATTTGCCCCAGCAGAATCTGGTCCAACCTTTAATGAGCCAAACTGATCTACACGTGCGATGGAGCCACCACCATTTCCGATTTCCACAATATCCACTACAGGTGTTTTAATTGGATAGCCCGCAAATTTTTCATTTCTTTCAATATAGTAATCTGTTGTGACATTGACTTTGCCATCCGTAATAAGCGAACATTTTGCTGTCGTCCCACCAACATCAAATGCGATAATATTGGATTCATTGAGAAGTTGACCTAATTTTGCAGCTCCAAACATACCTGCTACTGGACCAGATTCTACAAGATTAATCGGCAGCTCCATTGCTTTATCAAAGCTTGTAGTCCCGCCATTCGATTGCATAATTTTTAAATGGTCTGTAATGCCAACTGTGCTTAATTTCTCTTTTAGGCTTTTTAAGTAGGCATGTGCAATCGGCTTCACATAAGAATTGAGGACTGTTGTGTTTGTTCTTTCATACTCACGGTATTCTTTAATCGTTTCACTTGAAAGTGTGATATATACCTCAGGCCAAATTTTTAAAATGGCTTCTTTTAACTGTTGTTCATGAATTGGATTTTTATAGCCATGTATGAGGGAAATGGCAATCGCCTCAACACCCAATTCCTTAAATTGATGAACGATCTTGTCAACTTCCTCGGTATTAAGCGCTTTCATAATATTTCCTTTAAAGTCGATTCGCTCATCAATTTCTTGACGTAAATAACGCTCTACAAATGGTTCTGGCTTTTTATATTTAAAGTTATATAAATCTGGTCGATTTCCACGAGCAATTTCTATAACATCACGGAAACCCTTTGTTGTAATTAACCCAACTACGCCCCCCTTTCTTTCCGTTAATGTATTGATAATAACCGTCGATCCATGAATAAATGATTCAATGAAAGAATCTTCCGTTACATGTCGCCCTAATACATTTAATATGCCATCCTCAAAGTGACCAGGTGTCGTATGTCCCTTATCAAAATGAAGATTTCCTTTTTCATCTGTAAAAACTAGGTCAGTAAAAGTACCGCCAATATCTGTTGCGATTTTCAAGACTTCATCCCTCCGTGTTCCTATTATCGGTACAGTGTTCCGAATTAGAATTAAATAAATTATATTTAAAAGAAAAAGAAAATTCAATGTATTTTTTAAATAAAAATTCATTTGACAATTGTCCTTCCTTGTAAAAATCAGCTCTATCTTTCCAATATCAGATAAATATAGATAAAAAATACCAAACACATTTCTATAAGGAAAGTTCTCATGATTTTTGTGAACATAAAAAAGATCCTAGTTTTCACTAGAATCTTAAAAAAATTAATTTTTTTGAATTTTTACTCAAGGGGTGGATAAAGTAATCACCCTAAATTTTACTTTTATACCATATTTGCATTGTAAACAATTGATGATTCTAGAACGATACTTACCAAAATTATCAAAAAAAGCTGCCCATTTAAGTTAGGCAGCTTTAATATCGTTTAGAACAATCCTACCGCATGTCCTTCATTATCGACATTCATGCGTAGAGCAGCTGGTGCTTTTGGAAGTCCTGGCATTGTCATAATATCGCCAGTTAGACAAACTAAGAAGCCTGCACCAAGCTTTGGAATCACTTCACGAATTGTAATGGTGAAGCCTTCTGGTCGACCAAGTAAACTTGGTTGGTCTGATAAAGAATACTGGGTTTTCGCCATACAAATTGGAAGAGAGTCCCAGCCGAATTTTTCGATTTGGGCAATTTGTTTTTTGGCTTGGTCTGTAAATTGTACATCTTTCCCGCCATACACCTTTTGCACAATCGTACGTACCTTTTCTTCAATCGACTCTGTGACATCATATAAAGGAGAGAAGTTGTTTTCTTCCTCTAGCACAGCTAGTACTTGCTCAGCTAAGGCTAGACCACCTTTACCGCCCTCTTCCCAGACATTCGTACGGGCAATGCGAACATGATTTTCTTGACACCAGTTCAGAACGGCTTCTAGTTCAGCCTCTGTGTCCGTGATAAAACGATTTAAGGCAATAATTGGTTCAACGCCAAATGTACGAACTGTATCTACATGTTTAGCTAAGTTTTCAATTCCTTGTAGGAGTGCTTCCACATTTTCACCTACAAGAGCTGTTTTCGGAACACCACCATGCATTTTTAATGCACGAATTGTCGCTACAATGACAACTGCGCTTGGTTTAAAGCCTCCCTTACGAGCTTTAATGTTCATGAATTTTTCAGCACCTAAATCAGAGCCGAAGCCCGCTTCTGTCACCACAATATCAGCTAGCTTACGAGCGGTTTGTGTCGCCATAATAGAATTACAGCCGTGGGCAATATTCGCAAATGGACCACCATGGATAATAGCAGGTGTTCCCTCTAATGTTTGTACTAAGTTTGGCTTAAAGGCATCTTTTAATAATAGTGTTAAGGCACCCTCTACCTGTAAATCACGCACAAAGACAGGCTCACGCTCGAAAGTATAGCCAATCACAATACTAGCGATGCGCTCACGTAAATCCTCAATGCTTGTTGCTAAACAGAATACCGCCATAATTTCAGAGGCAACCGTAATATCAAAGCCATCCTCACGCGGCATGCCTTGAACAGGACCACCTAATCCCACCACTACTTTACGAAGGGCACGATCATTTAAGTCCATGACACGCTTCCAGATAATGCGTCGTGGATCAATGTTAAGTGTATTTCCTTGGTGGATATGATTATCAATAAATGCGGATAAAGCATTGTTAGCTGTTGTAATCGCATGAAGGTCGCCAGTGAAATGTAAATTAATATCCTCCATTGGTATAACTTGTGCGTAACCTCCGCCAGTTGCGCCACCTTTTACGCCCATGACTGGACCTAATGATGGTTCACGTAATGCGACCATCACCTTCTTATCTAATTGATGAAGGGCATCTGCCAGTCCAACAGTCACAGTCGACTTTCCTTCACCAGCAGGGGTTGGACTAATAGCTGATACTAATACTACCTTTGCATCCTCACCCTGAGCAGTAATTTTTAATGGGTCAATCTTTGCTTTGTAGCGTCCATACTGCTCAAGAGCATCCTCTGGAATACCCGCAGCATTGGCAATTTCCGTAATAGGTTTGATCACTGCTTGACTAGCGATTTCTAAATCTGATAATGGTTGATTTTTCGTTGTCATTTGGCATCCTACTTTCTATGTTGTTCATTTCCATTATAGTCTTAATTGTGAAAAAAAAGAAAGCCAGATATACAAGCATTTCGTCAATCAATTGACATCTTTGCTCAATTCCTGTATGTTCTAAGAGAAAATGCATTTTTTTCACATTTTCACAATGAGAGCACCATTTATTTAACTTTATTTTACATTCAAGCGCATTGGAGGCGAATGCTTATGCAACAGGGGATCGTAAAGTGGTTCAATAATGAAAAAGGTTATGGCTTTATTGAATGTGATGATGGCGAAGATGTATTTGTTCATTTTACGGGCATCCAGGAGGAAGGCTTCCGTACACTTGAAGAAGGTCAAAAGGTTTCATTTGATGTTGTGGAAGGCAATCGTGGACCCCAAGCATCAAATGTTGTAAAACTATAAGCATAATGGGGCTATCCATGTAGTTCCAGATTAGCAGCGGATTAGGAAATGCATCGTTTTCCTCATCTGCTTTTTGTGTTGTTTTATAAGCTGAATGCCTCCTCCATGTTATAATAGAAGTAATTATACGTAAGGAGGGATTTCGATGCATAAACAAAATAAACCCATGACTGCAGTTATTTTGAAGCATAAAGAACGACAAAGTGTAGCAGAATTTGCGGCAACACTGGAAACGATTGCAAAAAAGCTTAAAGAAAATGGTGAATTCACTTTTGTTCAAGGCACAGAGCCAACAGTTGTCAGCCCAAGTGAACAGCTCAAAATCGAATACTCCTATACCAAAAAGGGCGACAAGCATTCATTTGAAATTGAGTTTGATTGGTATACAGGTACAGAAACACCGAAAAAAATGACCATCGAATAACAATTGGCAACGAAAATCCACTTCTCAGATGAAGTGGATTTTTCCATACTGTTGAATAAAGATCATGTCACTAGCTAAAACCTTTTAGCAAGGTGAAGGATTGTTTTCGCTCCAGAGCCTCCTCTGTAACGCTAAATCCCCTAGGAATGACGCTGCATTCCAATCAACCATTCTAAAAAAGTGGCTTTTGTTTTTTCATAGTAGAAAAGTGATGAGTGACAACACCTCTCGATAAATGAGTAGTGAACACCTTTGCTAAAAGTTAGTGGATTGTAGCGATAGCGGAGGAAGCGGCCCGCTAACAGGAAAGCAAGTAGCCTGCATCAGAAATTCTATGGATGTTCTTGTTTTCGACACTATGTAAAGTGTTTGGGCAAAAGTGTTTCAGCCAACAAAAATACCGAACTATCCACTGAAATGCTCACGAAGTGTTTTGGAATAGTTCGGTTTTTCTAGTTATCATGTTTTGTTAATTTAAAGATTATTCGGCTTAATGAAGGTCCCAGTTAGTTATGGCCCAGCCTTTTCTCCTTATCGATTTATCCAATAAAAAGCACCAGGGCAAACTAATGTTTCTTTTGTTCGTTTAGGATCCTTTAATGTCACACCAAATGGTCCCTCTTTGACATGACCGAGTGTCATTGTCATCGCACTCTCTTCCTTATAGAAATCTAAACGCATATTCGGTAGCTGTAGTGACATATACTGCTCATATTGCGTAGGCTCTGGTAGCTGTAACACCTCTTGCCACAGCTGTACTGTTGCCTGCATGTCCTTGACGTAGAATTGGACGGATTCCATCGTTATAGCCTGTTTGACATCAATGGCACCACTTGCTTTTAATTGAACAAAGCGTTCTTCATCTTCCTCCGCCCATTCAATCAAAAATGGAAAATCAATTGGCAGATCTGGCTTACCAAAATGCAGTAGCTTCCATTCTACCACCGTGCCATCTGGTCTTGTTCTGCTACATGCATCTGGTCCATATACTTCATAGCCAAATGCTCGCAATCGTCGAGCCTCTTCCTCAATATTTTTTGTGCGCAGAGCAATTCGAGAAAATCCCTGGCGCTCTTGATCACGTTTAAACGTATAATGTAGGGAATATGGGTATTGTGCCGCTTGCTCAAATAAATCACGATCATAGATAGCAATTTGTTCAATATAGCTTAAGCCAAAGTAGCTTAACGTATTATAAGTCCCCCACATCGTGTGCTGCCCACCATTCACTGTATGGACATTTCGTTTATTGAAGAAAACCTTTATATTTTCTGGTGATTCCACTTGATGAACCAGATGATCAAAATATAAAGTCATGGCCATTCCCCTTTCTTTCCCCATTACCTTTACCTGTATGTTTGATTAGTTTAAAATTTACTCAAGAAAAGGAGTTACTAGTAGGATATGAAAAAAAGTTTCGTTTACCTACAAACTCCGTTCACTAATTTCATAAAGAGGTGATTTGAATGACAGATTTAGTAGCTGCTTTTAAATTGGCATTAGGTAATTACCCTACAGGCGTAACAGTTGTCACGACATGTCATGACACAAAACCGATTGGCTTAACCGTCAATTCCTTTGCATCTGTTTCAATCGACCCGCTCCTTATTTTGTGGTCACTCGATAAAAAATCTCAGCTCCATCCCTATTTCACGACTGCGCCAAATTTTGCGGTCAATATTTTAGCGAGTGATCAAGAGCATTTATGTACACTATTTGCTAGTAAAATCCCTGATCGCTTTGCACAAGCAACATGGTCCACTTCCTCTTTAGGACTACCGATTTTACATGATACAGCAGCTAATTTACAATGTAAAACATTTCAGCAAATCGATGCTGGTGACCATACCATTTTTATAGGGCAGGTCGTAGATATTACAAATGCTCAAAAAGAGCCCTTGCTGTATCATCGCCGTCATATCGGTCCCATACCAAAAAGCTTTTATAGCTAGCCTTTACACAAAAAAAGGGCCACTTGTAAGCACAGGAAATCCTTCATGCTTATAGGTGGCCGTTTGACATAAGTTCTACTGAAATCATGGTTATTTTTTCTGCGGAAATCTCTGCTTTTCAAGCCTATTAATTTGCACAATCACACCATCTTGAATCGTAATATGCACTTCACCAAATTCAAGATTTTGAATCGCCTTCGCAATTGCCTCTAATTTCTTATCATCTACTTTTACTGACTGAGCCATACGATACACCCCTTCTTTTTTATCCTTATTGTTCATAAAGAGGCCAACGCATCAAACTGATTGATAGCCCCTCCTATCTCTCAGACACCATCTGTTGGATTTGGCACCTGTTTTTCGGTTGCCGAGGCTTCATTGGGCCAAGTCCCTCCACCTCTCTTGATAAGAGTACTGCGTTTCTTGAAAATAATTCTATAATTCTGCTATAGGAATGTCAATACAAAATATTAGAAAACCTAGTTGAATACTATGCAATATGTCGTTTAGATTAAAAGACTCCCTATACCTAAAGTATTTTATGCCTAGTCAGTGAGAAATAGATGGCACTCCATTAATTTATTACAAGCTCCATTTCCTCATCATGAATTCAAGTGGGCCTCGATGATGTTTAGCCCTCCACCATACTGAAACAAAGACACATCCTAAAAAATAACAGCAGGCATACAGCATGGAAAAAGCAAGTGTTTGGTTCTCCAGCTTTTGGCAAATAATTAGTATTCCAATGCCTATAACAACATGGCCAACATAATGCGTTAAAGACATTTGTCCTGTTAATATGAAAGATTGAATAACTTTATTTTTACATGTCTCTACAAGATAGATGGAGCCCACAATGATGACAATAGCCGAAGCCGAATTAGATAGGACATACATCATATTCGGTGGAATCGGTCCTGTATCAAATAAATACAATGCACTCTCTACATCTAATAAATGAATGGTTGTCATCTTAATGAATAACGTTGAACAAGTCTCAGTCATGATGACTAGCAATAAACCTGTCACCAGTAAGTTTTTTCTTAATGTATGATTTGTTAAATCTAATGTGCCTATCACCATACCTATCAGAAAGAAGCAAATCCAGGGGAATAGAGGGTGATAGCCATTAAACATCAAATTTCTTATAAATCCAGCTGGTGTCCAAAAATCAAGATACTCTAGTAACACATATGTTGGATGCCAACCAGCAAGGTAATTAAACTGAATTTGGAGCCATTGTGAAAGGATAAGGATGGCACCGATTATGAAGATCATCATTTTCTTGGATTGGGCAATCAACCAAGCAGCAACAAACATATACACGCCATAATAATGTAATATATCTCCTGTCCAGCCGATCACATATAATAGTATCCCTATCGTAAATAACAAAAGCGCCCTCTTCCACAAAGTAAGTCGATTTTGACGAAGAAGGATTGGGTCCTTACTCTCTCTAGCCTGACGAGTCATGAAGGCTGTCCCTATTCCTGCTAGCATGACAAATACGGCTGAAGCACGTCCCTCGAAAAGATGTTGGAAGGCAATTAACCATGTTGAACCATTCGTTGTAGAACCTGTTATAACGCCAAAATTGACAATGAACATGCCAAGCATGGCGAGAGCTCTTGCAAAATCAAGACCTTCAATGCGCCGATCATCATTTCTTTTTGTCATCTTTGCCCCCTTGAATAACGCTATGTACAGCCTCCTTCCAAATAGCCCTATAGTTCAATTGGTTGCCTGTTAACATGAAATTACCGATATTATCATAGACCAGGGCTAGCATCTGTGCCTTCGCTTCTATATGGGGAGTATCCTCTAACACGCCTAGCTGTACGCCATATCGTAGGATAGTAACAAAGCTTGTTAAAAAGCTGGTTTCTAGCTCTACTAATTGTCTTTTATAGTTTTCATCGCGAGCCGCTAATAGTACATATTGATTAAATATTTTATTAAAATAAGGGTCCTTGTCCTGTGCCTCAATAGATTGATAGCCTAGCTTAAGTAATTCCTCCTTAAAATTAGCGGAAGAAAGCTCTTTATAATCCACAGCGACATCATGTTGAATTTCTTTATACAATTCATCAAATATGAAAGCGATTAATTGATCTTTTGATTGAAAATAATAGTAAATGGCTGGTTTTGAAATACCGACCTCTGTAGCAATCATTGCTAAGCTTGTTTTTTCAAAACCATTTTCCGCAAACATCCCATAAGCAATTTCTATAATCTTTCGAAAAGTTTGTTCTTTATTTCCCATTATTACCCTCCTTTTTTACCGAACGTTAAGTAAATATTATAGGATGCTAACCTTTTAGGCAAGAAAAAACTGCGTAGAACTATTTCTCTACACAGTTCACATTTATTGATTTTGTAAATACATCATTAAAGCTTCTGCTGTTTTTTGCTTGCCCATTACTTTAAGAGGCTGTCCATCAGCAGGTACAATCCAATGAGGTTCATCCCCCCCATATAAAGACTGAGAGCTATTTGCTACCATAAATTGTGCATTGGCTGTTTCCATACGCAGTCTGGCACGAGCTAACAAGAATTCCTCATCATTCGTTGCTTCGAGCTTAAAGCCTACTAACGTTACATTCGGTTGCCATCCCTTAATTTGACCTAATACTTTTGGTGCTTTTTTAAAATGAATAATAGGTGGTTCGTCAGAAGGCATTTTCCCCGTTTCCTCCATTAAATTACCTGATTGATCATATACTTTGTCAATGACCCAATCAGAGCCCGCAGCCGCCATAATAACGATATCGACATGTTGTTGTTGAACTGCATGACGCACCTTTTGTCCTAAATCCTCTATGCCTTCAAATTGTATCAATGTCATATCATTTTGGTTTTCTGGGAGCTGTGCAAAGTAACCATGCATGTATACTACGTTAGCGCCAGCAGCCAGCGCCGCCTCTGCTAAATAACACCCCATTGTGCCTTTTGATAAATTCGTATGACCTCGTACACGATCCCATTTTTCAAGTGTTCCCCCACTTGTAATGAGTACGGTTTTGCCCTGTAATGTCCCCATACACTCACCTATTTTCTGAAATATATACAAATACTATTTTAACGTAATGTAAGGATAGGCTTCAATAGCCACTATTTTAGGGAGCTGTTTTGTTCTTTTAGCCAAGCACTTAATATCTCTGCAAATTTCTTTGTGACGGGCGAAGCATGGTGTTTCATGGCAATACCAATCGTTCGGTAGCCACCTTGCTTTAATGGAATCGCTCTCAATGTTGGCGGTAAATTTTGAATAACCAACTGAGGTAAAATACTGATCCCTAAATGATGAGAAATCATGGAAAGAATCCCTACCTCCTCAGAAAGCTCAAAGCGGATATTCGGCTTGACATGATATTGCTCTAATAGCACCTTGACATCATTTGTCCCTTTATAGGAAGTCATAATAAATGGCATATCCTCTAAATCTACGATATCAATTTCTGTCTTATCAAACAATGGACTTTTATCCGAAACAATACATAATAATGGGTCTTGTTGGAGCTCAGTGAACTGATATTGCGCTGACTTTTGACCATTCAAAAATCCTGCTTCTACTTCACCACTTAAAAGCCATTGTTCAATTTCATAGTAATCTCCCTCTCGTAACTCCACCTGTATCCCTGGAAATTGATTATCCATAATTCGAACAATTTCTGGCATCCAATTGGAAGAAATACTCGATATCACACCAATTCGAACCTTACCCCGTGTCACGCCATGAATGTGAGCTGCTTCCTGTTGCAATAATTCCTGAGCATCCAAAACCTGACGCATTGCCCTTAGCATTGTTTGTCCCTCACTCGTTAATGTCACACCCACACGACTTCGATGAATGAGCGCAAAGCCAAACTCTTTTTCTAAACTCGACACGGCATGACTCACAGCAGATTGTGTTAACCCTAGCGCATCAGCTGCTTTTGTAAAGCTTGCCACCTCTGCCACCTTTGTAAGAATCTCATATTTAACTAAGCTCATCCGCAATCCCTCTATATACATGAATTTTTTTAATCCTATTCATTATAAACATTCGTTTTACTAATCACAACACAAGATATATAGTAATTTTTAGTATAAAACTGTTTTAGTACACAGATGGTAGGTGAACATAATGAGTATCCAAGGAAAAGCAAATGTATTGATGGTTATTGTCACAATGTTTTGGGGGCTCTCTTATACCTTTATGGTCATGGGGCTAGAAACGTTGGCAGTTTATAATGTGGTGGCATTACGTTGTATCATCGCATTTTTCGTAGCAGGACTTATTTTTTACAAACGGATGATCAAAGTAAATGGTAAAACATTAAAATATGCGGCTATTCAAGGATTTTTATTATTCATTGTGTTCGCGTTAAGTTTATTTGGTTTACAATCTACTTCTGTTTCAAATGCAGGCTTTATCTTGAGCCTAACAGTCGTGTTAGTGCCGATTTTTAGCAGCTTTATTGAAAAAAAATTACCTTCACGAGCAGTTAGCTTTGCGATCATTTGTACCATGATTGGTATTACCGTCTTAACAGCACACGGCTCATTCACTTTCCATAAAGGTGATTTATTAGTAGCAATTGCTGCGTTATGTTATTCAATTTATTTACTTTTAAATAGCTCATTCACACGAAATGTAGAGTCCATTTCATATGGAATTTATCAGCTTGGCTTTGCTGGTATTTATGCACTTGTGTTAACGTTTCTATTCGAAACACCAACAATGCCAAATTCAGCAATATCCTGGATTGCTATTTTAGGGCTTGGCATCATCTGTAGTGCGTTTTGCTTTGTTGGTCAAACTGTTGCACAACAGTATACTTCTGCTACACATACAGGTCTTATATTCTCCTTAGAACCAATTTTTGCCGCTATGTTTGCCATGATGTTTATCGGAGAAGGCATAACAATGAAATTAATGATTGGTGGTAGCTTCATTCTTATAGGGAATTTAGTAGCACAATTAGAGCATTTCCATGTATTACGTTTTATGAAAAAGGATGCACAGGAAAAAGTCATACAATAATATAGTGTATTGAGTCACTTTGTTATATGAATAAAAGAGGAAGCTGAGCGTTATTTCTCAAGCTTCCTTTTCTATGGCACGATTACATGTAAAATAGTATAATTTTTACAGGAACAAAAATAAAGGAGATTCATACATGCAAATTCAAACCTTACATACATCAAATTATTTACCAACCAAGGACAATCAACGGATTCAAACACAAAACCTACTGGATTTAATAAGACATGTGGATGACCGTGAAGTGGAAGACGAAAAAAAGAGCAAATCGAAAATTGAGGTCAGACACGAAAATGGCTATGTACGTCAATACCTTGTCAAACCAACAGGACAAAGGGTGCTCCTCATGGAAGCCAAACAAAGCCTTGACATCAGAGAATCTACTAATTTACAAGACCTGCTTTCGCAACCTTTTAAAAAGAAAACAAGTGATCCAATTCTCTCAATACTAAATGAGAAAAATAACATTTCTAAATATAAAGATGGCATTTAAAAAATAGCCCTTCTTTTCAAGAAATGCTAGATAAGAAAATAATAGACAAAGTCGAAACAATCGACTTTGTCTATATTCAAACTAGCGAGAAATAGTCATACCTCGTTAGTTTAATTCATTATAAAAATCTTCTATATTGCTCTGCCTCTGCCATACGCTGTTGATTTCTTAAACGCTCCTCTTGCTCTTTAGCAGTCTCTGGATATGTTTGGTGTGTATCAACATCCTCCTCACGTTCTGCATATAAGACAATACTTCCTTGTTCTACAAGATGCGCATAGTAAGCGATTTGTCCCTCTGACAGATTAAATCGTTTTAAACCCTCTGTAACGGCTGAGTCGCCTGTAAACCAAGATTTAAATTGGTCTACCCAATTTCCAGCCTCATGCGTTTGCACATCGGCATCCCACTTTACATCCTCAAACTGTTGGGGATCTCTCGCAATAATATGAATATCGTCTTGGTGATAACCTTCCATTCGCATATTCTCTAAAATGTGAAGCATTTCATCCCTTGTATGGGCCACCTCAATTTTTGGATTTTGTTCATTCATCATGTTCAATTCCTCCTATGTTGTATGGCTTACTAGGTAATTACCCGCGCTACACACAAACAAACCCATTTTACTAAACTGTAATAATTGTTAAATTGCCTTAAACTACGTTGCTGATTTGACATAATATGTTGGGCAGAAAAAAAGCATGCTGGAGAGAATGTCTTCTCCAGCATGCAAATTGTCAATGTTTACTTGTCAAGAAAGGCTTTTAACATCCATGTATGCTTTTCAAGAGACTGATACATGGCATTGAGTAAATCCTCTGTACGGTCGTCTCCTTCTTCTGCGGCTAGCTCCATTGTAGAATTTAAAGCTTTCATCAGCTTTTGGAAATCTGAGATTGTTGTTGCAACCATGTCCTCTGTCGTTTCTTCACCTGTTGCTTCCTCTACATAGGATAGCTCTAGATGCTCTTTTAATGTTGCCACTGGCTTGCCATCCTTTGATAAAATACGCTCTGCTATTTCATCTAAATTCAATGTTGTTTCATTATATAGCTCTTCAAATTTTGCATGCAGTGTAAAGAAGGCTGGACCTGTGACATACCAATGATAATTGTGTAGCTTTGTATAAAGCACAGACCATGTCGCCACTAGCTTATTTAATTGTTTGTTTAAGTTTTGTGCCATAATCAATTTCTCCTCCAATATGTCTTGTTCTAGCCATTAGTATGAGTCATAAAAGATGTTGGCTATACACTCATTGTTCCCGACCGACAATATTTCAAACATCCTTCATGAGAAACGATTTAGAGTAAGAATATTTCAACTATTCTACGAAATTATTTCACTTTCCGAAATAGTTTCGTTATAATGAAATCACTTATATGTAAAGGGGTGTCCATAAATGAAAGTTTTACCATTACGAAAAGATGTTGCAGTAGAGCAAACTTGGGATTTAACAGATTTATTGAGCAATGAGGCTGATTTTGAACCTACCTTAGCCCAATTAGTGGAAGATGCACTTAGCTTCGAGCAGCAATACAAAGGTACGATTACAAATGCACAAAAAGTAATCGACGTGTTAACAGCCTTTGAAGAGCTACAAATAAAGTTTGTTCCGATTGGCACATATGCAAGCTTAAATCTAGAGACAGATCGCACAAATGATGTAGCACAAATGCGTGCTGCAAAGTTTGGTACAGCTATCGGAAAAGTCAGCAGTGCACTATCCTTCGTGCGCAGCGAGTTACTGGCATTGGATGAAGCTGTTTTACAAGAAGCAGCGACATTAAGCCCTCTTTACAAACGATATCTAGAGGAATTATTAAAACGAAAACCACACCAGCTCCATCCTGAAGTGGAAAAAGCGCTGGCAGCCTTCAGTGCCACATTTGACGCGCCATATAAAACGTACAATACGACGAAATTAGTGGACATGGATTTTGGCGAATTTGAAGCCAATGGTGAAAAGCATCCCCTTAGCTTCGTCCTTTACGAAAATGACTGGGAGTTTGAAGCAAATACAGATGTACGCCGTGCTGCCTTTCAAGCTTTTTCAAGCAAGCTACGCGATTACCAGCATACAACAGCACAAGTATATAACACACATATTCAACAAGAAAAAACAATGGCTGACCTAAGAGGCTATAATTCTGTCATTGACTATTTACTATTTGATCAGGATGTCGATCGTTCACTTTATAATCGTCAAATTGATTTAATTACAAAAGAGCTTGCCCCACATATGCGTCGCTATGCAACGTTAATTCAAAAAGCCAACGGAATCGACCAAATGACATTTGCAGATTTAAAAATTGCACTTGACCCTGATTATGATCCAAGATTATCAATGGCTGAGGCAAAAGAATATGTTGAAAAGGCATTAGCCGTTATGGGTAAAGACTATAATCAATTAATGGAGAGAGCCTTTAATGAACGTTGGATAGACTATGCGCCAAACAAGGGAAAATCTACAGGAGCATTTTGTTCAAGTCCGTATGGTAGCCATCCTTATATTTTAATGTCATGGAATGAACAAATGAATGAAGTCTTTACACTTATTCATGAGCTTGGTCATGCTGGGCATTTTGCAAATACGTATGAACATCAATCTTATCTTAATAGTCGACCATCTCTATACTTTATTGAAGCGCCATCGACAATGAATGAAATGCTGTTAGCGAATTATTTACTAACACATAATGAAGATCTACGCTTTAAACGTTGGGTAATTTCCAATATTGTAGCGAAAACATATTATCATAACTTTGTTACACATTTACTAGAAGCTGCCTATCAACGCAAAGTATATGAATTAATTGATGCTGGAGAAGCAGTTAATGCAACCATCCTCAATCAATTAAAACGTTCCGTGCTGGAAGACTTCTGGGGAGATACAGTCGTTATTTCTGAAGGCGCTGAACTCACATGGATGCGTCAGCCGCACTATTATATGGGCCTTTATCCATACACATATAGTGCAGGGTTAACCATCTCCACACAAGTGTCTCAACGTATTTTAAAAGAGGGCGCTCCAGCTGTTGAAGATTGGCTAGCAGTTCTTCGGGCTGGCGGTACAAAATCACCAGTGGAGTTAGCGCAAATGGCTGGTGTTGATATTACGACTGACCAACCACTTCGTGATACAATTGCCTACATTGGCCATTTAATTGATGAGCTTGAACGTCTAACAGTGGAAATCGAAGCGGTTCAGCAATAATTTAACTAGAAAACGGTCCTACCTATTCAAGGTATAGATCGTTTTCTTTTTTTAGTTCTAAGTAGAAAAATACGTACATATACTAGAATCAGGGCGTCCCTCTATATTTTTTAGATATTTCAAAATAGACAATCATTTTTCTTCATACAAAAGTACCGTTATTATTAAGAGTACGCAAATTATTTAGCAATATACGATTAACAATGATTAAAGGAAGTGTTCTAATTATGGTAAAACGTAATGATCCATGCCCATGCGGTAGCGGCAAAAAATATAAAAAATGTTGTGAAGGCAAACAACAAGTAACAGTGGAAGCAGTACAAATCGAAGAATTAGAGCGTGTGCTACAAACATTTTACTTAGAGTATCCTGAACGTAAAGATGTTCGTGCCTATATTGAGCATGTGGGCACATGGCAGCCTAAATTAGAGAGCGTTTTACAGCGAGAGCTTATTGAAGCCATCGCTTTAGACGACTTTTTCTTCCACCAAGAGCCATCTATTTGGAAAAATTATTTGAAGAAAACGAAGAAAAAGGCGGTAAGACCTTCTACAGTCAAAGTACTTGAAGATTGGTCTCAGCCGACTTTATTTATTGGTACGGTGTCTGTTGTTGAGGAAAAATATTTCAAGGCTAATCATATACTTACAAATGATGAGCTTTATATTCGACGTGAAAATAACAAACCGATTCCTGAAGGTATGCATGTATTTGCCTTCATTTTACCAGATGGAACGAAGAAATCGGCTCATTATTTAGCTGTGTCTACACTGATTTTCTTCCCAGAAGATCATGCGAAGGTCTTTGAAGAATTCAAGAAGCGCTTTGAGGCTTCAGAGAAGAAGGTTGGCTCCTTCTTAAAAGAAGAGCACCTAGCATTTTGGGAGTTATTAGTATCAAATGGCTATAAAGGTGAGGAATTTTCAAACTTTGAGAGCAATGTCCTGACACAAGTAAAAGACTTCCTAGAGCAAAATGAGCGTGAAACAGCACCGATGCTAGAGCTTCTAGAGGACTATTTAATTGAAGGTCAACCGACTGCGCGTAAAGAAGCGGCCATTGCAGCTGGTGCGATTCGTTATGGCCAGGAAAAGGAGCTGTTTGAGTCCCTTTCTATGACGGTAAAAGAAATCGCTGCGACATTTGATATTTCGGCTTCCTCTCTTACAAAGTATTACCAAGATCTAAGCAGCTATGCTGAAACAAAATAATGATGACAATAAAGAAGCTACATGTATTTGCTAATACATGTAGCTTTTTCTCATGTGTTTATTTACTATAAACTTTTAAAAGTTCTTCCCCTAGGAACTGTAGCTTTTCTCCAACTGAACAGGCTTCAATGCAGAAACGATGAGCCCCTGGTTTACCACGTTCTTTACGTAATTGCTTAATCACTAAGCAATCCGAACAATACGTATCATGCAGTTCATCAATATCCTTCATAACCGTCACTTTATCCATGTTGAACTCTCGCTCCTTTCACGTCCAAAATTCACTTCATACTATTATGAAGCGTTCAATTTCAACAAGCAACTATTTTGTTTACTTCCTACGTATTTTTTTCAAACACGAATTGCCCACAAGGATGCTTTAAACCATAGCCTTGTTGTACAATTATAATGAAGTCAAAACGCAAAGTAGGGATAATATGTTAGAAGTTTATATAGATGCTGCCAGTGCAGGAAATCCTGGGCCAAGTGGGATAGGAGTATTTATTAAAGGTGAAGGTCACCATATCCAAATCAGCGAGTATATTGGTGAAACAAACAACCATATTGCTGAATTTTCGGCATTGGTTCGTGGTCTTGAAGAAGCACAAAAGCTAGGCTCCCCTCTTGTCTCGGTGCGTTCAGATTCCAAAATCGTTGTTGCTTCTATGGAAAAAGAATATGTGAAAAATGAGGAATTTAAACCTTATTTAGAAAAAGCTTTAGCGCTTGCCACTAGCTTTGATTTATTCTTTATCAAATGGGTGCCCGACTCACAAAACAAAGCGGCTGATGCCTTGGCACGAAAAGCAATCCAAAGCAAAAATGCCTAGCTTCATTTCACAGGACTGTTCTATTGGAGCAGTCCCTTTTTCTTATCCCTATTCTTCAGTTATTTACTATCCCCCAATCTCATTATTTTATGATATTCAAAAAAATGCTAGAAAACGCCACTCATTTTCTGATTAATCCAAAACGATATTGACATTGTTAGAGGACGATGTTATCCTTTAACACATTAGTAGTTTAGCAAGCGAAAGTGATAGATTATAGGGGGAAACAAAGATGAAACGTGTAGTGACTTTATTTATGATGCTGACAGCTGTCATCGTTTTAGCAGCGTGCGGCTCTTCAAAAGAAAAGACAGCAGAAAAAGACGAAACAGCAGCAGATCAAGAAAAAATGATTATTGGAATCGACGATAAATTTGCACCAATGGGCTTCCGCGATGATAAAAATGACATCGTTGGATTCGATATTGATTTAGCTCGTGCTGCAGCAGAGCATATGGGCGTTGAAGCAGAATTCCAGCCAATCGATTGGAAAACAAAAGAGGCTGAATTATTAAGTGGACGTATTGATTTAATATGGAACGGTTATACCATTACAGATGAACGTAAGGAAAAAGTTTTATTTACAAAGCCTTATCTTGAAAACTCTCAAGTTGTGATAACAAAGGCAGATTCAAAGATTACGAAGCTAAGTGATTTAGCTGGACAAGAAGTAGGTATTCAATCCCTTTCTTCTGCGGCAGATGCATTAAACGGTAACCCAATTCACAAAGAAGTGAAAAAAATGACAGAATTTGCGGATAATGTTTTAGCATTATCAGACTTAAAAACAGGCCGTGTTGATGCTGTGGTAATCGATGCTGTAGTTGCAGAATATTACATGACACAAGAGCCTAACACATTCAAATTATTAGAGGAATCACTCGCACCTGAGCAATACGGTATTGGTGTGAAACCAGGAAATGAAGCCTTATTAGAAAAACTACAAGCCGCGTTAGACAAAATGAATGAAGACGGTACTGCGGCTGATATTTCAACAAAATGGTTCGGTGAAGATAAAGTATTAAAATAATGACAGGATACATCAACTGTAAGAGTTTCCTTAGCGGAACTCTTACTCTTTTTGGAGGGACATCGTTATGGCGGATTACTGGCAAACTATGATATTACCGATGCTAGAAGGGGCAAAAATGACAGTTTTACTGTTTTTCATCGCCATTCTGGTATCGATTCCATTCGGCTTTTTACTAACACTTGTCGTAAAAAGTCGGATAAAACCACTCGCTTGGCTTGCACATACGTATATTTATATCATGCGTGGTACACCACTATTACTACAATTATTATTAATTTGCTTTGGTTTACCTATGCTGCCAGTAATCGGTGAATATTTAGTACTCGATCGTTTTGTGGCCGCTTGTCTTGGCTTTATTTTAAATTATGCTGCCTACTTTGCAGAAATATTCCGTGGTGGTCTTCTTGCCATCGACAAAGGACAATATGAGGCAGCCCAGGTACTCGGTTTATCCAAATGGCAAACGACGACACGTGTTATTTTGCCACAAATGTTTCGTGTCGCCTTACCCGCTTTATCAAATGAATCCGTTACACTAATCAAGGATACAGCCCTACTTTATGCAGTTGCTGTTCCAGAATTACTACATTTTGCGCAAACAGCTGTCAATCGTGACTTCACAATTACACCGTTCTTTATTGCTGGTGCAATTTACTTAGTCATGACCCTTGTATTGACCGTGTTCTTTAAATGGCTAGAAAAACGCTTTAAATTCGAATAGAGGTGACACATATGGCATTAATGGAAGTAACCAATTTGAAGAAATCTTTCGATCAGGTGGAGGTTCTGAAACAAATTACATTTTCAGTAGAGAAGAATGATGTCATTGCAGTTATCGGTCCCTCTGGATCTGGGAAAAGTACAATGCTTCGAAGCTTAATACATTTAGAAGAAATCGATGGTGGCAGTATTGTAGTAGATGGCGATTATTTAGTGCAAGATGGTCGATATACAAAGCCACAAGACATCAAAGCAATCACAGCTAAAATGGGAATGGTCTTTCAACACTTTAACCTGTTCCCCCACTTAACAGTTCAGCAAAACCTTGAAATGGCACCAAGCTTATTAAAAGCAGAATCGGCAGAAGCCATTACAAAACGCTGTCAAGATCTACTACAAAAAATTGGTCTTGCCGACAAGGCCAAGGCTTATCCAGCCAATCTTTCTGGTGGCCAAAAACAGCGTGTAGCAATTGCACGTGCTCTAATGATGAATCCTCAAATTTTATTATTTGATGAACCTACCTCTGCCTTAGATCCTGAGCTGACAGGTGAAGTATTAAAGGTTATGAAAAGCCTAGCAGAGGACCACATGACGATGATTGTTGTGACACACGAAATGGGCTTTGCACGAGAGGTAGCAAATAAGGTAGTCTTTATGGATGGTGGTCAAATTATCGAATCTGATCATCCTGACAACTTCTTTACAAACCCACAAAACGACCGTACAAAAGCGTTTTTACGAAAGAATCTTAACTAATTTGAAGGAGAGCTGGCTCATGTCGCTCTCTTTTTTATACAGTTCTTTACTTACACAAAAGGAATAGGACACGCAGGTATCCTATTCCTTTTATAGTGTTGAAAAACAAAACAATCAATAGAATTTTTGTGAAAAGTGAAAATGAATTTCCGTTGCAGGCTACTTGCTTTCCTGTGAACGAGCGCCGAATCGCTTCCTCCGCTACCGCTCCGTTTAGAGTTTTGCCTGTCTCGCTATCCCATGGGAGTCAAGTAGCCCACCACTATAAACCGCTTTTTAGCAAAGGTTTTCAAATAAAGTGAAGGTATTCATTACTCTTTATGAAGAGGTGTTGTCACGCATCACTTCTCCACCTTAAAAATAATAAGAGCTTATCCCCTCTAAGAATACAGATAATGGGCTATTTGATCGCTATGCTAGTATGAAAAAAGTAAAGACATTTTGCAGAATGGTTGATTGGAGTGGAGTCAGCGTCACTCCGAGGGGATTTAGCGTCACAGAGGAGACCCTGGAGCGAACGGAAGTGAGTGAAGCGGCTCATCGGACGCCCCCTGGAAAGGACGCTGGCGGAACGGAAATCAACCCCTCACCTTGCTAAAAGGTCTTTTTCTAGTAACATGATCTTCTTTCAACAACAGAAAAGGAATAGGACACGCATGTATCCTATTCCTTTATTACATTATTCATTTGGGAATTTCGGTAGATAAATCATGACCTTAAATAAATCACCATCTACTTGAACTAAGAATTTGCCATTCTGGATGTGAATAAGGCTTTCAGCAATCGACAACCCTAATCCGCTACCTTGACTTGACCTTGATTCGTCGCCTCGTTTAAAGCGTTCCATTAACTCATCTACTGAAATATTTAATTCATATGCTGAAATATTTTTAAATGTCACAAGTATTTCATTCCCTAAATCTTCAACACCAATATATACCCTTGAGGTAGGGAGTGCGTATTTAAAAATATTCGAGAATAAGTTTTCGATGGAACGCCATAGGAGTTTACCATCAGCCTTCACATACACTTTTTCTGTTGGATGGGCTAACTTAAAATCTAATGACGAGGCTTCAATTTTTTCATCCATTTCTCCAATTCCTTGCGTTAGTAATGATACGATATCAATCCGTTCTAACTGAACAGGTATACTACCACTTGATGCTTTAGCCGCTTCAAATAAATCATCCGTTAAAAGCTTGAGTCTTTTCGATTTTTGATCTAACACCTCTACATATTCTGCAATCATTTTAGGATCGTTTTCTAATTTCAATAAATCAACATACGTAATAATTGACGTTAAAGGGGTTCTAATATCATGCGAAACATTCGTAATAAGTTCTGTTTTTAAACGCTCACTCTTGATTTCACTATCCACTGCCTTTTTTAACCCATCTGTAATACGATTAATATTTTCTGCAAGTTGATTAAACTCCCCATTTCCATCAACTTCAATTCGATGATGAAGATCTCCATTTTTAATTTGCTCTACGCCCTCTTTAATGCGGTTAAACGACTTCACCTTTCTCATTGCCAACCAGGCAGCTATCCCCATCGTAATGGGAAACATGAAAAACGTAGCCGCTACTACTAATGGATAACCAATTACTAGTAGCACAATTTTCACGCCTGTACTGCCACTGTCAAAAACATGTTTCACTAAAATAAATAGCTTTTTAAAAAGTTGATAGAGGAGTGTATGCTGAAAGAACGTTCTATTTTTAATATGCTTTACGAGTGATAAAATCAATAGTAAGCCAATGATAAAAATAGGCACGGTGAAGAACATGTACATATCACGGAAGACTTCAACAATCATGGCGATCCACATCGCTGTTAAGCAACCGATAAGCACAATATTAAGGTCATTATAAAGTTTATCAATGACATGGAAATGAATTTCTTCTTTATCAAATGGCGTTCTTCCAATAACTATAATTAAATATACAAAACAAAAAATAAATCCTGCTAGAAATACCATCCATTCATTCAGAAAACCTTGGGCAGCCGCTTTATCTTTTTCCCATTCCGATATTTTTTGCTGTAGGTAAGAGTCTTTAAAAGCCACATAAATAACATCTGTCTGTGGGTTCAACATGTTAACTTCGTGTGTAAAGTAATCCAAGTATTGACTTTCTTTCACTTCATTAGGGTAAAGCTTTTGTTGATAATCTTTAAATAACATATAGGCATCAAAGGATTCAAATTGCTCTTTCTTAGTGAGATCACTATTGGAGAACTCATGTTCACCGTCACTTGCATAAAACACAATTCCTTCATAGGCTTCGAGCGAACTGCGTAATTGATAAAAATTTCTTACCTGTTCTTTCATACTTTCATCTTTTGTTCTAGCAATGTCTTTTGCATAGTTTTCTTGATAGATGTGCTTATTTTCCTCTTCACTCACATTAGGATTATATCTGTAAGAATTACGGAAATCATAATATAATTCCTCTTCGATTCTTCTATTATCCTCTCCTGTTAGTGTCTTTCCACTTAAAATATATTCTTCACTTTTATATTTTCCGATTAATTGCGCTAAAGGAGCAATAATGCTGTAACTTTCATCTGCGAATGCTCGGCTTTCAAAATAGGTATCTTGATTTATACTACTAAGATGAATCTCATTAAATTCCATGTTAATCATTACTCTCGCTATACCAGTTAAACAAGCAACAGCAATTAGAAACATAACTACTTTCGTAATAAGTGCATGACTAATACTTCTCAACTTTCTCAACCTTATACCCAACTCCCCATACAACTTTTAAATACTTCGGCTCTTTTGGATTAATTTCAATTTTTTCTCGAATCTTTCGAATATGAACCGAAACCGTATTTTCAGGATTAATAGCCCTGACATTCCATACCTTTTCATAAATTTCTTCAATCGTGAATACTCTTCCAGCATTGGCAGTCAGAAGTTTTAAGATTTTATATTGCACTGGTGTCAAATGAACCTCTTGTTTATCAACAGTAATGACTTTTTGTTCATCATCAATCACAAGACCACCCGTTTGAAATACAGCACTACTTCTCTCGAGACTTCCAAAGGTCGTATACCTTCTGAGCTGCGATTTCACTCTAGCCACAAGTTCTAATGGATTAAACGGCTTAGCCATATAATCATCTGCTCCGATATTTAATCCCAGTATTTTGTCATAATCCTCCGATTTAGCAGAAAGCATAATTAACGGAATCATATTATCTTGCCGAATCTTCATCGTCGCCGTAATCCCATCCATTTTGGGCATCATAATATCCATAATAATAAGATGAATAACGTGATCCCGAATAAGATCGATTGCCTCTATCCCATTGTAAGCTTTGAATACTTGATAGCCCTCATTTTCTAAATAAATGCTAATCGCCCTAACAATTTCTTTATCATCATCACAAATCAAAATGTTCAACTACATTCACTCCTCCAGCGCTTTAGGTTCATGTCAATCACCCCTATAGGATTCGTATAAGGATATAATACTAATTAAATCTTAACAAACTCAGACATCAATTCTTAAGATTTTCTTAGTGTTTTCCTTTATGCACACTTGATGTCAAATACAAATTCAAGGAAAACAATAAAAAAGGAAAGCAGGTTTGAGCGGCTCTCCTTTAATCGTCAAATATACAATTCATATTATTCAGCTTGAGATATCAATCAAAATAGGTAGGTAAATGTAGATTATTTAAATGACGAAAAGCTAACTTTAGTTGTGACTTTGTATTTCTAGCCATTGATAGAGAGGGCATTTCATTTTCTGCAAAGAACGCAACAGCGTTAGTTTCCATACCTTCTTCTGCACGTCCTCCAATGATTTCACATTGGATAAACATTTTATAGGCATGGTAGAGAGATGGTGGATGAGGGAGGCACTTCTTATCAAATACACTTATGAGTTTGATTGCTTTTATATCAAATCCCGATTCTTCTTTCTTTTCTTTGATGGCTACTTCACTAGGTGTAAAGCCGATGTCGCCCCAGCCACCTGGTAATGACCAATCACCATCCATTTTTCTTTAACCATTCATATTTTATTGTCCTTAAAAACCAACGCCCGAATATCTATTTTTGGGGTCGCATAACCCGTCTCATTAGCAAATAAATCACGTATAACTGTCTTTTCGATATCTGTATGGTGTGCTATAATGCCAACGCTTATTCCTCTTAATGATTCAAACCCTTTCCAAGTCATAAATATCCTTCGAATAAGTTAGTCCTGCCTGCGCAATTGATTGTGGCTGTTTTGCCCACTCAAGCCATTTAGGTTCCATATATTTTGTTTCCCAAAAATCATTGTAGTCAATGACAATTAAATTTACATTAATTGAAAAAAACTGTTTATCCATGTTATAATTCTTAGTGAAGATGTATATAAGTAAATAAGACGAATCGCTTCAAAGGCGATTTGCAAAGTGATGAAAGTAAACCATCTCACATGCTGGCGAGGCAGGGGCGGTTTACTTTTTTTGTGTAAAAGTAAATGACAATGCAAGTACAGAAACAATAAGTGTAGAAAGACTTATTGCAATCATCATTGCTTCAAAAATAGTCAAAGGCATCAACTCCTTTCTCTTCCATAAGTTGAATGAGATAGGTTAAAATTGTGCCAACCGCCCATGAAACCTCTATCTAGTTACTCTCTTATTATACCATATTTTGGTCAAAAACGGCCACGCTACAGGATTGCCTATAATCATAAAAACAGTTGGGACAGGCTCAACTGTTTTACTATATATTCACTACCTTTTTCGGTTTCATTTTTGCAAGTCGTAATAGATAAATAACAAAGACAACCCCTAGTAAGCCTGCACCTGACAAGTAGACTGAAGCATAGCCAGCCTGCACGGCTACCATTCCTAAAATATAGGAACCTAGTGCGATCCCAAGGTCAAACATCGTAAAATAGGTTGCTGTAGCATAGCCACTTCGCTGGATGGCTGTGGATTGAACGGCTAATGCTTGCAAGCTTGTCGTCACAGCACCATAGCCGAAGCCTACAAAAATAGCAGCACTCAAAAATAATACAGGCCCTTCTACAAAAGCGAGCATAACAAGCCCGATGGCGAAGGAGATAATGCCGGGAATAATAACAAATTGTGGCCCCTTCGTATCATAAAGTTTACCTGTGTACGGACGCGTAATTAACATGGATGCAGCAAACACGGCATAAAAAAGACTGGCCACAGCCATTAAACCCTTTTGCTGTGCATAGACCGATAAAAAGGATAAAACGCTGGCATACGAAAAGGCTACTAAACTAGCAATCGCAGCAACAGGTAACGCCTTTCGCTCAAACAAATCATCAAATTTAAAGGTTAGTTTCCCTTCATGTGCAGGTTTCGGTAAATCATCGGTATTGACCGTTAACGCTAGAATTCCTCCTGCTAGAATACAGATACTCATAACGATGAACAATACGTTAAAGGTACTGTATTGTATTAATAATAGTCCGATAAATGGACCAATAACGACAGCTAGATTTGTAGACATCGTGAAATAGCCAAGGCCTGCCCCTTTTCGTTTAGCTGGAACGATATCAGCCGCTAAAGATCCTGCAGCTGTTGTAATAATACTAAAGAAAATCCCTTGTATAAAACGTAGACCAAGTAAAAGGCCGAATGGATGAATAAATAAATATAAGACAGTACATATAAAATAGCCCACGATTGAGAGGACTAACAGTTTTTTCTTACCGAATACATCCAACAGTTTTCCTGAAAACGGACGTACAATGATTGCTGACAATAAAAAACCAGACAATAGAAGCCCTGCCTCCTTATCTGTCTGATGTAGCTCCCCTATTGCGTAAAGCGGTAAAGTCGTTACAAGTCCATAAAATACAAAAAAAACTGAGATATTCGTTAAAAATAGACTAATGAAACGCTTCGTCCATATTTGTGTATTCTCTTCTCGCTGCATGTCCATCAACCCTTCATTTTTTCCAATAGCTTCAGAAATTGCTCTTGTTCCTCAGCAGTTAAAGATCCTACCATTTCCTCCTCAAACGCTCGAATAGTCGCTGTAATGGCTGGTAGGCGCTCCTCTGCTTGTGTGGATAAAGTCACTATCTTTTCTCGTTTATCCTCACCATCTAATCGTTGTACCCAGCCCAATGCCTCAAGCCTTGTAATCGCCCTGGTGATACTTGGCGCTTCCACATTTAAATATTTCCAAATTTGCGTCAGTGTCATCGGTCCATTTTTATGTAAGCAATATAAAATGGTCCACTGAGAACTATATAAATGATGCTGCTTCAGCACTTCATTTAAGCAATTAGTTAAATAGCGATTTTTTTGGAATAAAGCATGGAAAATTGGATTCATCACTATCTACCTCCTAAAATTATTTACCTAGCTAAACAAATACTATACGCTTCATTTTTTTCTTTGTAAAGGAAGTAATTTGCCAAGATGGCTTGACCAGGAGCAGGAAATTTTTTGCATGTGTCGAATAAAAGTTAATAAACTTTCAATGTAAAGGAGATGGAATCATGGGGAAAAAAGTTTTAATACTTGCAGGAGATGCCGTAGAGGCTTTAGAGATTTTTTATCCTTATTATCGTTGTCTTGAGGCAGGCTATGATGTCACAATTGCAGCACCATCAGCTAAGAAATTACAAACTGTACTACACGATTTTGTAGATGGCGTCGATACATACATCGAGCGACCTGCCTATGGTTTAGAGGCACATGCTTCTTTTGCTGATGTTGATCCAACCCATTTTGATGGATTGATTATTCCTGGTGGTCGTGCGCCAGAATACATTCGTTTGAATGAGCATGTGCCATCACTCGTATCCCACTTTTTCGAAACGAATAAACCGATTGCAGCCGTTTGTCATGCGGCACAAATTTTCGCAACGATTCCTGAAGTGCTAAAAGGACGTGAGCTGACAGCCTATATTGCTTGCAAGCCAGAGGTGCAAGTGGCTGGCGCTACTTATATTGATGCCAATCTTCATACAGATGGCAATTTAGTAAGTGGACATGCATGGCCTGATTTGCCAGGCTTGATGCGTGCGTTTATTCAAAAGCTTGAAAATTAAATGAATGAGGATGCCTTTTCTGGGCATCCTTTTTTTTATGACGTGCTTTCTTGTAATTCAATTTTTTCTACCTTTTGTGTTGCACTTTGATAACTAATTCTTACATAGACACCAAATTCCTTATCGGGTTGCTTGAGCCAAAGCTTAAACTTTTCGATTGTTGACGCCCCATGTACTTCTTTACCCTCATGCAAATAATCGATAATTTTGGCTGAAGGATATTTTGCCTTTACCTCTTTGATGGCCAGTTGTCCCCATTTGGCATAGGCTGGTGTTTCTTGTTGTGCATTTGCGACCATTGCTGTTTGTATGAACACAGTAAGACAAACAAGCATAATCCCAAGTAAATACAACTTCCTCACTCGAATCACTCCTTTAAAAAAATAAGCGCTCCAAAAAGCTTTGGAGCAGCTTGTCTTTATTGCTTTGGCTGTTGAGGGTTATTATGAATGACTTGGTTAAACTCTGCTGAGTACTCCTCACGATCATTCTTTTTATGAGTATCTTCCTTCTTTTTCTTTTTAAAGCTTGTTTTTCTCTTTTTTGCCATGATTTGTACCTCCGCTATTTCGTTTTATTGGACTGCTGGTTTTTATCATGATTCGTTTTATTGTTTTTATTTTTAGCTTTCGCATCAAATTCTGCTGCGAATTCTTCGTTTAAGTTGTCATTTGGATTGTTATTATTGCTATTACTTCGATCAAGATCTTTGCTTTTGTAGGTCCCAAAAGGATTATGTGTTCGCATATTCATGGTTTTACTGTTATTTCGATTATTACGTTTGCCCACGTAACATCACCTCCTGCACATAATTTGTTCAAATAGAGGCGTTACTATGTAGATCAGTTTCTTCGCAAATTGTAAAAAAATGAACATGACTAATGTGTATTAGTCATGTTCATTCCTATCTATCCCTAGACAATTGTATATTCTGTAATGTTCAGCAATGCTCCAACAGCACCTGAAAAACCATGATCGTTAATAAAAACAGGTGTATGCTTCTTTGTGCGTGTATAATTTGCAATCACACGGGCAAGATGAGCATTATTACTGAGCGTTGATCCAATATAAACAATATGTTGTGCTTTTTTTTCTTCCGCATATTGAATGCTAAGCGTTGTAATTACTTCGCCTACTAGACCCTGAACCGTCGCTATAATATCCTCTGCTGGATGTTTCATGGACCGTGTAATGCCCACTTTCCCAAAATTACTTGCAGTTAAATGACCGTCAATAGGTGTATCCATTCCCTGATAAATGTCCTTAACTAATAAATCAATGCTCTCACGATGGCCATTGTCAGCCATTTCTCGTATTTCATTGTAATCTGTAACCCCTGTTGTAAGCGCTGACAATCCAATTAATGTCCCTCCACCAACGCCTGTCCCGCCAACGCGAATATGGGTATTGCCCTCCATGTAATGAATGGAAGTGCCTGTCCCAATATTGGTAATCATACTACGCTCAAAAAAGTAGCCTTCTTTATTTAATAAAAATCGGACACCCTTTAATGTTGCTTCAAATTCCACTATATAATGAATCGATTTCATTGTTTTAATGACATCAAGTAATTGCTCTGTACGTCCCCCCGTAACACCAATATCCTCAATATCTGGATGATCAATAATCCATTTTTTTACAGACTGTAAATCATTAGACGGAAAGGTTGTTAAAACAAGTTCATTGTGTTGATCTAAATAAGCAACCTTTGTCAATGTGCCGCCTGCATCAATACCTATAGCCTTTGGCATACAATTCTCCTTTGTTTTTATTACGCAACTTTGTCATGTAATGATTGCAGTTTACGCGATGATTAAGGCAACTATTAAAGTACATGCCCTCTTTGGTACGAAGGATTTTGCAAGGAGTTTTTTTGTGTGCCAAAATCCTGACCAATTAATTTGTTCGTACAAAAGCAAAACGCTTAGTACAATCCCCCAAATTGTGTAATGACATTTTCGCCCTTTCTAAACTTTAACGCTGTTGAAATGATTGTGCAATAACTTCGTAAACTTTCATGAAAAAATCATGGAAAATATCAAATTTTTTCTATTGGATAGCTGAATGTTATATTGCATTTAGAAAGCTTTATCATCATTCTACTAAAAAAATAAAGCTTTGTTAAAGCATAATGCTGTTTTTGAAATTTAACGAAAATTTATATAGGCAGATTCCAGAAGAACGCTTAATAGTGCTTGAAATGAGGAGTTTAACTAGGCACGATGCCTATCATATTGGGAAAATTGTATTCCTAAGTAAAATGCAAGGCGTTTGGGGTGGCTCGTGAAATAATGCAAAAAAAGTGAAAATGCACTGCTTGAACAGGCACTTTCACTTTCCTAAAACGATTAATTAGCGTGCTGAATAGCCACCATCAATGACAAGCTCAGCACCTGTAATGTAAGAAGCTTCATCAGATGCTAAAAATAAAATAGCATTCGCTACTTCTTCTGGTTGACCAAGGCGTCCCATTGGTGTCGCTCTTACTAACATATCCATTGCTTCTTTTGCTTCTGATAATTTAGCAGTCATTGGTGTTTCAATGACACCAGGGAATACTGTATTGACACGAACATTGAAAGCACCAAGCTCTGATGCCGCTGCACGAGCAATCGCACGTAATGATCCTTTAGAAGCTGTATAAGCATTAAAGCCTGCACCAATAATCGCCGTGTAAGAGGATGTATTAACGATAGAGCCTTTTCCAGCTTCTTTCATATAGTTAGAGGCATGTTTAATGCCCAAGAAAGGTCCAAAAGCATTGATATTATGCATGATTGACCAATCCGCTTGTGTAATTTGATCTGGTCCTTTTTCTGATGAAATACCAGCATTGTTAATTAAAATATCAATGCGACCATATTTCTCCACAATGGCTTTCGTCACTTCTGCCCAGTTTTCGTCAGAGGAAACATCTAATTTCATCCCCTCTACATGGTCAAGCTCAGAAATTTTTGCTAGGTTATCTTCATTAATATCAGCTGCAATTACCGTAGCACCCTCTTGGGCAAACAATTTCGCCATTGCTGCACCCATACCAGATGCGCCACCAGTAATCATCGCAATTTTGTTATCTAAACGTCCCATTTTTCTAAACTTCCTCTCTTCTGTAATGTGGTTTAACTTATACTTTCGTCCACAATGAAAGTATAAGTTTAAATAGTTTACCATTAAACTATATCACTTTTAGGAAACGTTTTCAAAGAATATCTCTTTAAATATGAACAATCTGTTTTATCTTTCCCTATTTTTACGATACGATATACTATAGATGTGGAACCATTTGAACGGAGGAATACAAGTGAACGAGCAAAAAAGACTTTACAAAGAAGCGATGCAGGTTTTGAAAGATACAAGCCGCACGTTTTATATACCTATTACATTTTTAAAAAATGATTTAAAGATATCAGTGGCTGCAGCCTATTTAGCAATGCGTGCCATTGATGAAATTGAAGACCATGAAGAACTTTCTAATGATGTCAAATTTGATTTACTGTCAGCAACGAGTGAATTACTAAAGGACAATTTCAATAACGAAGCCTATCAGTCATTACTCGCACCTTATGCAGAGCAATTACCCGAAGTATCCCTTCGTTTAGCAGATTGGCTGACATTTTGTCCTGAGGAATCCAGAAAAATTGTACAGGCTTCCACAAGTGAAATGGCTTTTGGGATGGCAAAATGGGCAAAGGCGAATTGGCAGGTCCGCACACGTGAGGATTTAGACGATTATACATACTACGTGGCTGGGCTTGTAGGGACGATGCTGTCTGAGCTTTGGGCATGGGGTGCAGGCGTTCAAACGGATCGCGAGCTAGCAATAGGCTACGGCCGTGGATTGCAGGCTGTCAACATCTTACGTAATCAGCATGAGGATTTAGATGAACGTGGTGTAAGTTTCGTACCAGAGGGATGGACACGTGCGGATTTATTTGCGTATGCAGAAGAAAATTTAGCCAAAGCAGATTTATATATGAAGGATATCAATAAACGTACTATTCTGCTGTTCTGTCGCCTACCACTTGCCTTAGCGCACAAAACATTAAAGGCAATGCAAGAAGGACGAGAAAAAATGACTCGTGCCGAGGTAGAGCAAACTGTTGAAGAGGTACAGGTAGACTAACATGAAAAGCCCCAGTAAACGATTACTGGGGCTTTTCTTATTTATATCGCATCAATAAATCTTACAATTAATTCATAGCTGAAATAGATAGATAGCATCGATAACAACATCAGTACGACACCTTCTACCTTGCTACCCGTTTTCGTTGTAAGTGGAAAACGAATGGAGACAGTCGCAGGGAAAAATAGTTTGACCCCTTTTTTTGTACACATATCAAGTATGATATGACTAGCCATTCCGATAATTATTCCATTAGATATCGCTCGATAAGGAATCAACATATGTAATAACACCATCATGCTTATTAAAAATAACAAACTATGTGTAAAGGAACGATGTCCAAATACTGTATTCACTAGCTTCGCGATGAGGGGAAATGTCCGACCTATTTTACTACCTCTATGACAAATATCTGGAAGTAACGCACCAATAACCCCCGCACCAACTAAGACAAGTGGGTTATCATTTGAAAACTGTGCAAAGGCAAGACTTGCTGTAATGCCCCCAACGATATGGGTATTCCCTTGCATAAATTACTTCCACTCCTTTTCTCTTATTTTTCCTTCTTAATGTAACATAATTCGACACAAAAGGGAACATACATTCCGAACGTACGCTCGAAACTTTTTTCCTCTCTGATTGTATAGCTAATTAAATTATGGATAAACATAGTGATGGAGGTTAAATATGAGAGCGTATAAAGGGATACTTTTTATTTTCAGCATTTTGTGTGGTAGTGCTTTGCTTTGGTATTTTAGCAAACCGATGGCACCGATCCATCCGTTGAACACACTAAGTCATGTCATTGGAGGCTTAGCCATAACTTGTTTATTTCTTGTATTCTTATTAGCTACAAGAATAAAAATGTTGGAGCATTGGTTTAGTGGTCTTGAGCATGTCTATTTTTATCATAAATTACTAGCAATCCTTTCACTTGTATTGATTCTTATTCACGGGCAATTACAAAACATGATTCCTGATGAAGAGCTAACACAACAAACGCCACTCAACGAATTCGCAAAAGATCTTGGCGAGCTTGCTCAATATGGCTTTATCTTTCTAATCATTCTTGCCTTTATTGCAAAATTCCTGAAGTACGAACATTGGCGCTGGCTTCATCGTTTATTACTTGTGCCCTATGCATTGGGTATTTACCATGCTTATTTTTCTAGCCACTATGATTTATTACAGCCCTCAGCTTTAGGGATTTTTACAGCATTAACAACTACGATTGGATTTATGTCAGCTCTTTATATGCTGACAATGTATCAGGATATGTTCTTTCCCTATAAAGGTCAGATTTCATCCATTCAAAGGCTGACCCCTGAGATATTGGAAATTAAGTTGAAGCTTACAAAACAGCTGGATTATCGACCAGGACAATTTCTTTTTCTGAAAGTCTTTCAAGAGGGTATCGAAAAAGCACCACATCCCTTCTCTATTTCTGGGGGGTGTGGACAACAAATTAATCTTACGATAAAAGCTATTGGAGATTATACTAAAGAGGTCTACAACCTTATTCAGGTCCATACAGAGGTTGCTGTAGATGGCCCCTATGGTCATTTTGACTTCGGCAACGGGAATGCACAGCAGCTATGGATTGCAGGTGGTATGGGCATCACCCCATTTCTTGCCTATTTACACACGAAGCCTGATAAAAAAATTGACTTATATTATTCTTTTCACGGGCAAGACAATGTCATCTACAAAGATTTTTTAGAGGATTATGCACTGGCAAACGACCATTTTACTGTCACGTTTATAGATACAACACAGCGAAATAGACTCTCTGTTGATGAGTTATCCATCTCTCCACAAACTAGTATTTATATATGTGGACCTGAAAAAATGATCAAGCATTTCAAATCGGCTGCACCTAAGAAAAATGTACAGTGGGAAGCTTTTTCATTTAGATCTTAAAAAGGTGTACACCTAAATCTAGATGTACACCTTACCATTAAATCGTGAATTTAGTTGCTTCTTCTTGCAAATTTTGAGCAAGTTGTGCTAACTGCTCAGAGGCTATGGACATCTCATTCATCGTTGATGCCTGCTCTTCCGTTATGGCTGATACATTTAATGTATGATCATTTGTTGCAAGTGCCTGTTTGCTAATTGCCTGTACTTTTTCAGTTACTGCCTGCAACTTTTCAAAAGCATCAGATGTCGTTTTGCTTGTCTTTTGCATGGTGTTTTGGAGGCCTTCAATTGCACTGGCAATTGTATCGAAGGTCATGCCTGCTTGTTGAACAGAACCAATGCCTTGATGGGCTATTTTTCGACTTTGCTCCATCATCTCTACCGCGTCATTCATTTGTTCCTGAATCGTCTGCACAACCTTTGCAATATCTAACGAAGCACGGCTAGTTTGTTCAGCTAGTGCTTTGACCTCTCCTGCAACAACAGCAAAGCCTTTCCCTGCTTCCCCTGCTCGTGCTGCCTCAATGGCAGCATTAAGTGACAGTAAATTAGTTTGGTCGGTAATAGCCGAAATGAGCTGACTCATCTGCTCTATTTGAAGCGAATGCTCCTTCAAGCCATTCACAAGATTGGCACTACTGTCAACCTGTGCATGTAGGTGGACAATATCATTCACGAAACCATGTATTTTTTGTGATCCGCCAGTAGCAAGTTCAGAGGTTTTTTGCGATTGTTGGACTGCTTCATGTAAATCGTCCATGGCGGTCTTCATATCCCCACCTAGTTGTGTTGTTACACCCTCTAACTCCCCACTCACTTGTTGTTGTGAACTCGTATTTTCTGCCACCTCTTGCATAGAAATCGCAACTTCTGTAACAGTTTTATTGACCTCCTGCACACTTGCCGTTAATTCCTCTGCAGTAGAAGCAACTGTCTCGGTTTCAGCTACAATGCGCTGCATCATCGAACCTAATGCTTCCACAGAGTCATTATAGTACTGCGCCATTTCACCAAATTCATCCTTTGTATGAACGGCCATTTGTTGTGTTAAATCACCCGTAGCAAGATAGCCTAAATGCGTATTCATCGTTTTCACTTCCCCACGGATGTAACGAGCAAGGAAATAAATACTAATTGCGATTAGTAAAATTAGAACGACACTGATCACGATTTGCTGTTGGAGCATGGCCTGTATTTCGCCGTAAAGCTCAGTTGTCGGAACCAGTAAAACTAATTTCCACGGCATATCTTGTATTTGCATAAATTGTAAGGTAAAATCACTACCCTCACTGCTTGTATGTATTAACTTTTTTTGATCAGAAATCTGCTCCACAGGCATGTTCAACAACTGCTGGATCGTTTCTTTATTCACTTTATTTACATCAGGGTGCGTTAAAATTTTTCCACTATCATCAATTAAAAATGCATAACCACTCTCACGAATTTTCACGTCAGAAACAATGGATTGAATTGAATCTAATACATAATCCCCTGTAATAACGCCAATGGGCGTAGAATCTTTGACAATTTGTGTACCAAATGAGATAAACATTTCCCCCAGAGCTTCATCAAAATAAGGTGCTGTATGAACTACCTTATTCGATTGGATACTATTGCGATACCATTCTTGCTCGTGAAAATGATAGGCAGGATCTTCATAAGCATCCGTGGAGACAATTTTTTCTTCTTCCTTATAGGCATAAGGCCCAAAAATTTGTCCATTTGCCATATCCTCCTCTAACCATAATCCCATACCATACGTTTCCTTATTGAAAGGCAATAGCTGCTGTACGTAGCGAATAAATTGCTCTCTGGTCATCATACTGTCAGCTGATTCTATTGTTGTCTTTGCACTATTTATGAGCTGAATGTGTGCATGCAGTTTGCCCTCAACGGAACCTGCAACGTCATCCGCTAGTATAGACATTTCATTTTCAATAGAGCTTTCAAGTTCATTGGATACGTTCAAATAGTTAAGGAAGGTCATACCACCTAAAAAAACAGTAATGACAGGAATAAGCATTGCGATTTTTGCCATAATATTTAAATTTCCTAATAGCTTTTTCATTCACCTTCACTCCATATCTATTATTATTGCTCTATTCAATCTCTAGTATAAATGGATTATACCAACAAAAATATGTTTTTTTTGTAACTTTTAAATCCTAGATTCAAGACTCTTTAATTCGAGCAATTTACTTGGAAAATGAATTCATTTATCGTATAGTAAAAAACGCATCATACCATGAAGGAGACAAAATAATGACAATGACAAAAAGTTCTTTAACTAAAGTTATACATGAGCGTAAATCCGTTCGTAAATACGATGAAAACTTTAAAATCCCGCAGCAACAATTAGAAGAATTACTTGTAGAAGCAACGTCTGCTCCGTCGTCTAGTAACCTACAGCCTTGGCGCTTCTTAGTAATTCAGGATGAAGCGGTCAAAAAAGAGCTACGTGCTATTGCCAATAACCAAGAACAAGTAGAAACTTCCTCAGCGATTATTGCTGTTTTAGGTGATACAAAAATGTACGAAAATGCCGAGGCTGTTTATACAAAGAACTTCGATCTTGGCTACATCAATGAGTCAACAAAAGAGTTAATGATTAACAACTCGATCAATCTATATTCTCAACTTCCCCAAGAAGTGTTGAAAAATATCGTTACATTTGATGCTGGTCTAATTTCCATGCAAATCATGCTACTAGCTAAAGACATGGGCTATGATACAGTGCCGATGGGTGGATTTAATAAAGAAGCCTTTGCTCAACGATTTGAATTAGCTGACCATATCGTCCCAGTTATTTTAATTGCGATTGGTAAGGCAGCCGCACCTGCTTACAATTCTTCCCGCATTGAACTTGAGCACATCGCCAAATTCATTTAATACACGTGAAAATAGTCATCTTATAATGTAGTTAAGATGGCTATTTTTATTTTTTGTGGCATTTCTTGGGCATCTACCATCATAGGATAGTAATGTTTTTGTACGTACTTTTTGAAATGAATAAAACGGAAAATGATTCTCAAAAACTAGCATAATAATGTTCCCAAGGATATTTTTTGCATTTTTATCATAAGGTACTCAAAAAATCATCATTAAAGTCTTAAATAATCAACTTCATTCTAGTACATTTGTGTGATTTCTACTAAATATTACATCTAAATTGTTGTAGCTTAAACACTTGAGGATTGTTATGATTAGGAGGATTGTTATGATTAGGAGGTATTTTCATATGAAGGGAGGTTTTTCTGATGAATTATGACTATAATGATTCTTATTATTACTCAGATTTAGATGCAGCCATGGGTGGTTTATTTTTTATCTTTATACTAGTCGCTCTTGCTATTGGTTTAATTGCCTACATTATTAGTGCACTTATTTATTTTATGACATCTAAAACAAATGGTTTTGAAGATGTAGCCTATATTGCTTGGATTCCCATTATTAATGTATATAGTCTCTTCCTGCTGACAGCTGGTGGGGATACTCGAGAAACAATACGTGCAACAGCTTTAAAAAATACGCTTATTTATGCGGGCTTGATCATTGTTTCGTTTATTCCATTTATCGGTATTCTGGCTTCTTTAGGAGCGGCAGGCTTTACACTCTATTTCATGTATCGCCTATTCTACCGCTGGTGTGGTGAAACAGGTAAGGCTGTATTATACACAATCTTAATGGTAATAACAGGTGGATTGTTCTTTGCCATCTACGGCTTAATGCGCATGAACAGACCTTTCGTTGCTTAATTGTTTTAAAACCTCTTTATGCCCCCAGGCTAAAGAGGTTTTTTACGTAATTTCACAGAGTAATGGTGCATGGATTTAGGAATTCCCTTTAACTCAAAGACTCCACTATATACTAAATAGCGAATTCTATATTCTAAAAAGAAGACATTTGGGGGAGCATCCATGCTTGTTAATAGCTCTGAGATAAATACACCTGTTTGTATAAAATCACTATCCCCTTGCTCCTTATGAAGTTGTCCAATCGTTGACATAATCAAATTATCATAATAACTCTCTTGGACTGCTTGAATTTGTTGATGTAGCCATAGACGACAAATGTCCTTTGTCTGTGCTAAACTTTCCCACTGTTGCTGAAAAAATAGACGCTCCTTCGCGGACAATCGCTTTACTTCATACATTTCCATGTTCCATTGGTGGTTTGTAGCCCGTTGTTCACCTGTGTTGATAAGAACAACTTCATTGGTTTTATCACGTAATAAATAAAGAAGAAATCTAAGGCCACACTGTTCTTCTGCATTGGACCCACACCAAATGTAAATCGGCAGGTTGCTTGGAATATCCTGTATCTCTCTGATTGTGTTCATCAATTTATTCCGAATTACAAAATCATCCATTCCATCATTCATATTTTCTCTTAGCCACTCATCACGGAATGCCTGTCCTCTTTTTTCATCGAGTTTCCACAATGGTCCAATCGACAAATCCTCTGGAAACCCGATCACATATTTCGGTGGAGCAAGTGCCGCTCGTAATGAGCCTGCTGCAGATTCCGAGCAAACAATATGTACCACTTGTGCTGAAGTAGTGGTTATGACCTGTTGAATATAATCATTAATAATTTCTACTAAATGATAGAGCTCTTCTTGCCCCATAAAGAGAGACCACCCCTGCTGAGGTGTCCTTCGTTCATGATGAAATGCTGTAACAGATTCAGATGGCTCAAGCTCATACCCCTGCCATTCCCCCTTCTTCATCACATCTGCTACTGTGATATACTCTAACGCTTGAATTCTATACACTAGCACCTGGTTTGTGTCGTAGAAGAAATAGATAAATGGATAATGCATGGATGTCTCCATTAACACTGCCTCCTTTTTAAAAATTGTACCACAATGACAATCTCTTCCATCATTTTTCAAAAAAGTAGTTAGCTAGCACCATAAATATGCTATTATTATAGTTAGAAAATTTTGAATTTCTAACAAAGGGGATTGATGAATATGCATGAAAATATTTTAAGACATCCGGGGCCAACACCCATTCCAAAAAAGGTACAGCTTGCGATGAATCAGAATATTTTTAGTCATCGTAGTCAGGAATTTGTAGAATTATACCGAGAAACAATTGAATTAGTAAAGCCTGTTTTTGGTACGACACAGGACATCTTACTATTACCTTCAGGTGGGACAGCTGCTCTTGAGGCTGCGGCTGTTAATACGGTATCTGCTGGTGAAGAGGTTGTCGTCATCACAGTTGGAGCTTTTGGCGACTATTTCGTTTCGATCTGTGAGCAATATGGCTTCCATGTACATAAGCTTGAAAAAGAATGGGGACAAGCTTGCACAGCTGAAGAACTACGAGCATTTTTACAGCCATTACAAAATATTAAAGCCGTTTTTGTGACGTACAATGAAACATCCACAGGTATTTTAAACCCTGTTGCTGAACTAGCAAAAGTCATCCGTGAAGAAACCGATGCCCTCGTTATCGTTGATGGTGTAAGCTGTATTGGTGGCGCTCCTGCTGAAATGGATGCTTGGGGCATTGATATTCTCGTGACAGGCTCTCAAAAAGCGATGATGCTCCCACCTGGACTCTCTCTTGTTAGCGTAAGCGAAAGAGCTTGGGGAGTCATTGAAGAAAATCAAACACCTGCTTATTATTTAAATCTTCAAAGCTATCGTAGCTGGGCGGAAAAGGGCATGACACCTAATACCCCTGCTATCACACTGATTTACGGACTGCATGAGGTGTGTAAGTTAATTGAACAGGAAGGTGGCTTTACGCAAACAGTTGCCCGCCATGACCTGATGAAAAACATGGTGCGAAATGCAATGCAAGCATTACACATTGAGCTATTAACTGAAGATCAATACGCTTCTCCAACTATTACAGCAATTAAAACACCTCAAGGAATTGATCTTGGTGAATTTTTGGCGCACCTTAAGCAACACTATCATTTAGATTTCGCAGGCGGACTAGGTCCTCTACAGGGTAAAATTTTTAGATTCGGCCATATGGGCTATTGTTTCCCAAGTGACATTTTACAAGCCGTTTCCCTACTTGAGGCTGCCCTACAAGACTTCTCCTATGATTTCGAACCAGGAGCAGGCGTCCTTGCAGCACAAGCAGTATACTTAGCCGCACAACGTAAAGCACTACAACGTTAAACAGCAAAAACAGGTGGAGAAAAATGACTCCACCTGTTTTTTAATTTGATTTTGTTTCTACTAAACTTGAAGTTGCGTTATGCGTTTATGGACGCTAATTTGAGCGAGATACCTCACTTTTTGAACGCTTCATACACCTATTCGAGCGGGTCCATACATTTAACGGGGCATCTCACTCACTATTCGAATGCTTTACTCCATGCTCAAGTGGGATATAACTAATAGAGGTCAAGCTTCCATCCAAACATAGCTTCACACCGTCTTTAATTAAATTCCTTGGCCTTTGCTAAATAAGCAGCTCGCATTGTAGGTGGGACCATGCTACCGCCAGTTGCCCATACGAGATGTGTGGCTTGTGGTAGATGGTTTTCTAATGCGTGCTTTTCTAGATAGGATTGACCTTGTTGCAATAAACGAATGGCTCCATACATTCCTGCGTGTGCAGATGGCTCTAAAAATAAACCTTCACTTTCCATCGCTAATCCTAGAGATGTAAACAGCTCTTCATCTGATACTGTATAGCAACCACTTATATACGTCTCCATCACTTTTCCTACAAATTTGGAGGCGCGACCAACGGCTAACCCATCCGCTTCTGTTCGATTGTCAAGGCCAATATCTTCTACACTAATTGCGTCATGTAAGCCTGTCATCAGCCCGATCGTCATACAAGGAGAAGCGACAGGTTCTGCAAAGAAAATATGCACATGCTCACCGTAAATTTCTTTTAATCCATAGGCAACCCCACCTGGTCCTCCACCTACGCCACATGGTAAATAGACGAACAATGGATGTGCTTCATCCACTGAAATATTCGTCCTTTCTAGCTGTTCCTTTAAACGCTTGGCAGCTACGGCATAGCCAGCAAATAAATCTTTTGAATTTTCATCATCAATAAAATGACACTTTGGATCTCGCTCAGCTTCTTGTCGCCCCTGCTCAACAGCTACACTGTAATCAGCTGCATATTCAATCACTGTAGCACCCTTTTCACGGAGTAAGGCTTTTTTCCACTCCTTGGCATCACTCGACATATGTACAACGACATTAAAGCCGAGCTTCTTGCCCATAATGCCGATACTTAATCCTAAATTCCCAGTAGAACCTACTGCAATCGTATATTGTTGGAAGAACGACTGAAATTCCTCTGTTGCTAAAATTGCATAATCATCCACTTCTTTAAGTCTTCCACTTGCCAAAGCAAGCCTTTCCGCATGTTTTAATACCTCATAAATTCCTCCACGTGCTTTGATCGAGCCAGAGATTGGTAATGCATGATCACATTTTAAAAGCAATTGGCCGGGAATCGCCACACCATATGCTTGTTCAATAGCACTTTTCATCGAAGGAATTTCCTTGATCGTTGATTCAATTAAACCATCACTTTCTAGAAGCTCTGGAAATGCTACTTTTAAATAAGAAGAAAAACGTTGTAATGTTGCTTCCGCATCATCCACTTCAGCCATAGTAAAGAGCGTTGTTTCAGGATTTTTCATCCAATTTGTATTTTCCCACAATACAGTAGCCTTTTTTGCTAGTTCGTTCAACTGCGGATATTGTTCGAATAGTTCGTGTTTATGTTCATTTTTCACCTGTAGATTCCTCCATTTTATGGGCTAAAATCGCTCGTTCACAAATTTGTCGAAATTTCATTTCAAACGAAATATTGTTTTCTTGTGTTCTTTTTTTAGGTCCCTTTGTTCGTCCACCTGCCCTTCTAATTTTTTGACCAACATGCCGCATATCGAGCAAACGTTCGATGTTTTCATTAGACATTTCTCGTCCATTTTGATCAATCGGATACCCCCCTCGTGCTAAAACCATGGCTGCTAATCCGTAATCCTGTGTAATAACAATATCGTGTTTTGAAAGCGCGTTCACTAGCGTAAAATCAACCGAATCTGGACCTTTGGGTACAATAATTGTTATTACATTATCACGTTCAACACGATGTGATGTATCGCAAAACAAGATAGTTTCTATCTCAAACTCAGATGATATAGATAGCGCCAAATCCACTACTGGACAGGCATCAGCATCTATAAGAACCTTCACAATAAGGCATCATTCCTTTCTCATGATTAGATGAATCACTTAGAACTAAATTATTTCAATATAATTTTAAAACAACCTCTCTTGCTCAATTTTTCACAAACTTTAAAAGTATTTTATTGAATAGTTTGAAAAATAGATATACGATACACCTATCAACTAAATGGGGGTTTTATTTATGACAATTACAACTGTTAGCAATGAACAATTAGCAAAAGAATACGTAGATGGCGTATTTGAGCAACTTAAACAACAGAATAGTCATCAAGCGGAATTTTTACAAGCAGCTGAAGAAATTTTCATCTCATTAGTACCTGTATTTGCGCAACATCCTGAATATATTAAGGCCAATATTTTATCTCGTATTGTGGAGCCAGATCGTATTATTTCTTTCCGTGTAGCATGGCAAGATGATAACAATCAAGTACAAGTGAATCGTGGCTATCGTGTACAATACAGTAATGTCATGGGCCCATATAAAGGCGGTCTTCGCTTCCATCCTTCTGTCAACGAATCCATCATTAAGTTCCTAGGCTTTGAGCAAATCTTTAAAAATGCTTTAACAGGGCAACCTATCGGTGGTGGTAAAGGTGGTTCAAACTTTGATCCGAAAGGAAAATCAGATTCAGAAATTATGCGTTTCTGCCAAGCATTCATGACTGAATTATACCGTCATATTGGTCCAGATGTCGATGTTCCTGCTGGTGATATTGGCGTAGGTGCTCGTGAAGTAGGTTATTTATGGGGCCAATATAAGCGTTTAACAAAAGCAAATGAATCAGGTGTATTAACTGGTAAGACTCCTGGCTACGGTGGCTCTTTAGCACGTAAAGAAGCAACTGGTTACGGTACTGTTTACTTTGTGAACGAAATGCTAAAGGATGCAAATGACTCATTCGAAGGAAAAACAGTGGTTGTTTCTGGATCTGGTAATGTCTCTACGTATGCCATTGAAAAAGCGCAACAATATGGTGCCAAAGTGGTTGCTTGCTCAGACTCTTCAGGCTATATCTATGACCCAGAGGGCTTAGATTTAGATGCCATCAAAGAAATTAAAGAAGTAAAAGGTGACCGTATCTCAACTTACGTTAATTATCGACCAAATGCTACTTTTACAGAAGGTTGTACAGGAATTTGGACGATTCCTTGTGATATTGCTCTACCGTGTGCTACGCAAAATGAAATTAACGGTGAATCAGCTCGTACATTAATTTCGAATGGCGTGAAAGCAATCGGTGAAGGTGCTAATATGCCATCAGATCTTGAAGCAATCAATGAATTCCTAGAGGCAGGCGTATTATTTGGTCCAGCAAAAGCAGCGAATGCTGGGGGAGTCGCGGTATCTGCTCTTGAAATGGCACAAGATTCTAGCCGCGTATTTTGGTCATTTGAAGAAGTAGATGCGAAACTTCATCAAATTATGAAAAATATTTATACAGACAGCAAAGCAGCAGCAGAAAAATATGGCTTCCCAGGTAACCTAGTAGTTGGTGCAAACATTGCTGGCTTTATCAAAGTAGCAGATGGAATGCTTACTGAAGGCGTCTATTAATAACCTTCTATTTTCAATGTTTCCTAGGATTTGATTTCGGAATATTCTTGATTTCAACCAAGGTGGTAACGAACATTCGTTATCACCTTATTTTTTATTTACAATTCCGTTATAAAACATAAAAATAAACGTTTTAAACGAACATTTTTATCATTAAATATTTAAAACATTCGTGTTATAATTTTAGAGTACTATGAAAAATATTGGAGGGTTTTTTGTGGAATTATTGTATACAGGTAAAACAAAAAATGTGTTTAAATTAGAAGATGGTCATTATTTATTAAAATTTAAAGACGATGTTACAGGAGAAAACGGCGTGTTTGATCCGGGTGCAAATACTGTCGGTTTAACTATTGATGGGGCTGGCTTGGCTGGTTTACGTTTAACTTCTTATTTTTATTCAAAATTAAACGAACAAGGTGTTCCTACGCATTTCGTTGATGCTAACTTCGAAGATGCAACAATGACAGTAAAACCGGCAACTGTTTTCGGTAATGGCTTAGAAGTCATTTGCCGCTTCAAGGCAGTTGGTTCATTCCTACGCCGTTATGGTGCCTATGTAAAAGAAGGACAAGATTTAGACTCCTTTGTAGAAGTAACAATCAAAGATGATGATCGTTTAGATCCTCCAATTTCTGAAGATGCTTTAGCGATGTTAAACCTGTTAACTCATGAAGAATACGCCATTTTAAAACAACGTACAATTGAAATTTCCAAATTTGTAGCGGCAGAGCTTGCTAAAAAAGGATTAACGCTTTATGACATTAAATTAGAATTCGGCCGCGATGCGAAAACGAATGAAATTTTATTAATCGATGAAATTTCAGGCGGTAATATGCGTGCTTACAAAGGTGATCAGTATATTGAGCCGTTAGAACTTGAGAAAATTATGTTAGCTGAATAATAGAAACAACCTTAAAAAGAGTCGACAATTACGACTCTTTTTTTATGTGTGGGCTAATTTTTATTTTCCATGAAACTTTTCTTTACTTCTCTCGTATATTAACTATATGTAACAAGCAATTATTCTATTATTTTGGAGGTAGTTTGATGGAAAACTTGAATGAGACATCGAAAGAAGAAAGGTCAAAACTAAATCCATTTTTATCAGTTTGGATGCATCCAAAGCAAACGACTCGTTATATGATTAATGAAAAATCTATCGGCTTTGCAATTTTGGTTTTGTCTATTGGTTATATTGGCTCTCTTATGTCTGGATTAATTGATTCAGAATTTCTTCCTGATTTTTCTCCATGGCTTTTAGTCCTATTATGTGTCATTTTGGCTCCGATCGCAGGTGTGATTGGCACAGCTATTTCTGCACTCATCTCTTGGCTATTCGGGAAATTATTTAAAGGTACTGGGACTTACTCGGACTTATTTAAGGGGTTAAGCTTAACAGCAATCCCATATATCGTGCTGGTTCCACTTTATATTATTTGGTTAATGACTTCACCCGATTCATTATTGGATCCTAATTTTATGGGTTCATTACCGTGGATTTTTTGGCCGACTATTTTAGTAAGCATCATTGTGACGATTTGGTCATTTGTTATTTCTGTAGGTGTAGTCGCTGAAGCACACCAAATTTCGAACTGGATGGCTTTCTTCACCATCTTTATTCCAGCCATTATTATCTTCATCGTATTATTTGTTCTTTTCTTTGTCATACTCATCGGAATTATTGGTGTTGGCATGGTCTAAAAACTTGAGATAAGGCCTTTGTTAACTTGATACAGCATAACAATAAAAGCAGATAGAGAAAAAGCCTGAAACTTTTCTCTATCTGCTTTTTTAATTTTATTAGACAGAAAGTGCTGTACTTTGCTGGAATAGCTCAGATACGCCAGATTCAACAGCTGCCCCACTTACTGCGCGTGAGACGATAGCCACTACGCGTTCGTCCAAAGATTTAGGCACAATATATTCTTCCTTTAGTTCCTTATCACTCACAAGGGAGGCAATTGCTTCTACAGCAGCTAGCTTCATTGACTCATTAATATCCGTAGCACGCACATCTAAAGCTCCGCGGAAAATACCAGGGAATGCGAGAACATTATTAATTTGATTTGGATAATCTGAACGGCCCGTTCCCATCACACGTACCCCCCATGCTTTGGCATTTTCATACGTAATTTCTGGATTTGGATTGGCTAAGGCAAAGACAACTGGATTTTCATTCATGGACGCAATATGTGCCTCCGTTAATAGATTGGCTACAGAAACTCCAATAAAGACATCTGCACCTGTTAGTGCATCCTCTAGTGTACCATGTTGCTTCTCTGGATTCGTCAAATGAGCAACCGCTTCTTTAATCGGGTTCATCCCCTCTGTACGACCCTCATAAATAATACCTTTTGTATCGCACATATAAATATTCTTATAGCCCATTTGCACAAGTATACGTAAGATTGCAATGCCTGCAGCACCAGCACCATTAATCACAACCTTCATCGTTGTTACATCCTTTTTCACAATACGATTGGCATTAATCATCGCTGCTCCTACAACAATCGCTGTTCCATGCTGATCATCATGAAAAACTGGAATATCACATTCTTGACGTAGGCGATCTTCAATTTCAAAGCATCTTGGTGCTGAAATATCCTCTAAGTTTACCGCACCAAATGTCGGGGCAAGCGCCTTCACAATGCTGACGATTTCATCCGTATTTTTTGTATCTAAGCATATTGGAAAAGCATCAACATTGGCAAAACGCTTTAGTAAAATCGCCTTCCCTTCCATTACAGGTAAGGCAGCTTTCGGTCCGATATCTCCTAACCCTAAAACTGCTGTCCCATCAGATACAACAGCTACCATATTCCCCTTCATTGTATAGTCGTACACAAGCGAAGGATTTTTCTCAATTTCCACACATGGCGCTGCTACCCCTGGTGAATAAGCTAAGCTAAGATCATAGGAATCTTGTACAGGTACCTTTGAGCTCACCTCTAATTTCCCACTATAGTGTGCATGCATTTCTAATGCCTTTTTCATTACGTCCATTCCATCCCATCCTTTTCCCTTTGGTTTTTTATTATATTTCAGAATCATAATACTTTGTGAAAATATAGTCAACGAATTTTCTGTCAATTTATTTTAAACTTCAAAATTCCAATGTTTAATGACTTTCATTACATTTTTCTGTCAAATTAAACATTTCACAATCAATTATTTTAAGATAATTAATGCGATTATTGACACATTATAAAGTGTACACATAGAGCCATTTAGCCTGTTCAACTTTTCACATAGTATTTTTCTTATGTAAATGAGATTTTTTTCACAAACTTTTGTAAGCGCATCCATTGTCCTGATTGACTTCGTCACAATTTATTCACATTTTTTCACAAAGTTTTTTATTATACAGATCAAAGTATTTGTGAAATTCTTAACAAGCCAAAAAAAGAGCCCTATATATAGGACTCTTCGGTAAAATGATTAATAAAGGCCGTAATGATATGCTTGGAAGACCATTGCTCTCCCGAAACTTTTGTAATCGGATAATCACGAGGAAAAATTGTTTTGGTGATTTCTTCAACAGAATAACCTTGCATAAATAATTGTTTCACTTTTCCTTGCATGTCTTCCAAATAAGCAATTTTTTCTTGTATTTTCGTTCGACCATCCTCTATAAAGCCTGCATGACAGCAATAGACGACATCGAAATCATAGTTTACTATTTTCCTCAAAGACGCCAGGGTATGGACAATATTTTCTTCATCAAGCACAACCTTCGTCTTTGGCTGGATAAACAAATCTCCTGTAAACATAGCGCCTGTTTCTCGATTGTAAAAAGAAAGATGATCTGCTGTATGTCCAGGTGTTTCAATGACATCCCATGTTGCTGCGTTCGTTTGTAAAGTTTGACCAAATGGTTGGGCAACAAACGCTGGTCGTTCCCCCCACAATGCCTGACGATAGAGTGGATAATCTCCATCTTTAGCACAAAGATTGACTGAATCACGATGAATATAAATAGGTACATTCATATGATGTTGAATCCACGCTGCATTTCCTGCATGATCCTCATGTGAATGTGTTAATGCCAATTGCTCTATCGGTATATCCTTAAAAAAGGATTGAAATTCCTGCGATAGTGAGTAGGAACCTGTATCAATCAGTAACCCATCCACAAAAAAGCTGTACACACTCATACCAACCCCCTGAACCGCAACTTTCCCATGCGCACATTGTACACCCCGATGCTGCTGAATCTCGATACTTTTCTCCCGTTTAAACATCCTGCTCCCCCTTTGCCCCTTGTACAAAAAGTGTAGCATAAAATGAATGGTGAGTCATTTTTGTAAGTAGGTAACAACAAAGGATTTGTTTTTTACATGTTTACGAAGTGCTAACACATGAAGAAATAACCGTAAATTTACAGCCAATAAAAGCAATGCGCCCAGAAACAATAATCCCATCTGCCAATCACTTGTAACATTCATCAATAGTGTCCAACTAATAATGACGGCAAAGGATATCGCTATATATTTTTTCATCACTCTTGTAGTGGAACTCTGTACATCGTGTTTTTGTTCAATGCTTAATAAAATTTTTCCAAATTCCATTATCATCAGCAATTCAATTCCTTGAATTAAAACCGTACTCCAATAAAAGAGAAGATGGAAAGAAAAGATGGTACTCATCAAGGTTATCATCATAGCGCAGGCCATATATGTTTTGATAGGTGCCTTTTCTTTATAGAACGAAAGACTTTTTAAATAGGCCCCATAAACAAGGATATCTTGTACAAGATTAGCGTATTTAAAAACATTTAAATAGATCAATTGAAAAAAGAGCGCCACTGCTAACCATTGTAAAAGTTTTACCTGTTGTTTAGATTCACTCATTGTTTTCACGCACCTTTTTCACCAAATTTGTCGTAAAATACGCTTGTGAATATAATCTTTTAGTTAAATAACCATCCAGGCCACTAAAACCTATGGATGTATTGATATCTAAGGGTGCTTCCTTCAATTGAATAGTCATCTCCAAGCGTTGACCTTTCGTCACTGAAAAAGGAAAATCACTTGCTGTGTAACGCTGATCGTTTAATCGCCATTCTTTCAATAGTATCTTACCCTCTAATGCAGCGGGAACATAAAATGCCTCAAAAATAGCATCCTGTTGAAGGATAAATGATATGATTTGTTCCGAATCATGTTGTGACTGACTATAGCTATTATTCATGATCTGTTTTTCATCAATGAAAGTTTCCCTCGTAAAATGAATAGGGGCAGGCAATTTCATCCCGTCATTTAATACAAGATAAACAGTTTTACTTGCCATCACTTTTTTCATCGTGTTTAAATCAAGCTGAAAAAAAGCTAATCGAACATTTTGATAGCGTAAATCTTGCGAAGTATCGAATGGATAATAAAAACCATTTACTAGATTTTCTTGCTCCATTCGATCATATACTATTGGTAATTGCACATCTTCTGCCTGCAAATATTTCACATATCGATGGTCAGAATTGTTTGTAATATAGCGTATCTCTAAAGCATTCTGTGAGCTATCCGTAACTTCAATTATTGTAGGCACCACAACTGGTTTTCTTAATTGATGTTGTAAAAAAATCGTACTGTTACCAATCAGTAGAATCAAAACTATGGCAACACCAATTGTCTTTTTCTGATTAAGCTTTTTTTAGAGATGTATAGTATGATGACTACGCATAAAATAGCCAAAATCCAGTACATTGGCGGAGATAAATTATCTAATTGTGACATTAACGCATTAGCCCGAGCATTATCTAAGTGCTGTTCCCCCCTCATTAATGCCACAAATCCACCCGCCGCAAGTGTTACAGCAATCTTGGGCACCCAGCTCTTAGTTTTGTACTGCTCTTTTTTTGCTTGTTCAATGCCTTGTTGACTACGCTGATGTAACGATTCTGGAATGTCTATTAGATCCATCTGCTTTTTTAGATCGTTCACCCTTGCCCCTCCTGTTCAGTGCCAGCTTTAATTTATAAAATGGTTTTGGTCGTCCCTAATTTCCGCTGCAATACTTAAGCCACCTGAGGCAATGTATAATCATGATAGAATCTCAATAAAGCTTCATTATCATATCTTCCAACATCCACCTCTCAGGAAGTTCTTCATGCGATTCCTGCACTCCCTCATCCCCCTTTATCTATTAGACTCTTAAACTATGCATTTTAGCTTTGCAACCTTGCATGCTCTCTCCACTTTGATGGATTTTTTGATCAGGTATTAAATTCTATCCACTACTTTCAAAGGGCTATCCTTCATTTTTTCATTCTTATCCACCACTTTGAGCAGGTTATCCGCTACATGAAATTCTAACCTCTACTTTACGCTATATCCACCGCACTATATAAAAAAACGCCCACCGAAGTGAGCGTTTCTTTTTATTCGTTTGTCCCTTTTTCCACGTCATATTCTGTAATCCAATCACTGAAGCTACCTACATATAATTGGATGTTGTCATAGCCTTCATCTGCTAACACAGCATAAAGAGGAGAGGCGGTTACGCCGCTGCCACAGTAAACCACAACCTGCTCATCAGGTAAAACTTTTTGACGTAATGCATCGTTTGTCTTTAGTTGACCATTTGACTTCAATTGCTCCCAGTCAAAGTTTTTCGCAGTTGGGATATGACCTGCTACTTTATCCAATGGCTCTACTTCTCCTCGGTACCTTGCAGCAGCGCGGGCATCGAGTAAAGTAGCTTTTACCTCTCCATCCACAATGGCTTTTACGGCTTGGCGTGGTGCATAAAGCTCATCTTTCCAATCAAACTCAATGATGGTTGGGGGATATTTAATAATATCCTTGGTAAAAGGAATTTTTGCCTCTAGCGCAGGGGCACCTCCGTTGACAATCACTACATTTGGGAAACCAGCATAGGTTAGCATCCACCAGGCGCGTGGGGCAAATGGAGCTGCTCCTTGGTCATAAACTACAATCTGATCTTCATAGCGTAATCCTAGTTCTTGAAAAACGGATGCCAATTTTTCTTTGCTTGGCATCGGATGACGACCGTCTTTGCTGTCCATATCCGATAACTGCTGTTCTAAATCAATATAGATAGCACCAGTAGCATGACCTTCTTCGAATGCCTTTTTGCCAGCCTCTTTGTCCTGAAGATCGTAACGAGCATCGATAAAACGGACACCATCAAATTGAATTTCATCCACTGATTTGAATACTTTTCCCATTGGAATCACCTCATGCGTATTGTAATTGTGCGTAAATCGCTTTCCAAGAAGCTAAACGGCTCTCTTCTTGTAAGGCTAATCTTTCTGTGTCAATTTGTTCAAGCGCTTGATGATAAATATAGTAACGTAATTTTTCGGCTTCCTCTGCAATAAACGTAATCGCCCATGTCATGAGGGAAACTTTCTGTGCATCTAAATAATCTTGTGCATCGGGTTTTGTTATAGCTTCTAGTGCCTCACTTAGCTTCACTTTTTCGTTCTTTTCAAAGAAAGCTTTTTGATTGCGGAAATGAGATTTTACGCTAGCATATTTGGAAATATCCGCAAACGGTCCTTCAAAATCTAATAAATTTGGCTCAGAAGATTCAAAAGCTAGGAATGAGAAGCTTCGATTTAACTCTTTCAATTCGCGTACTTCATCTTTAAAACGTTGTTGCATCTTTTTGCTAATGAACTGCGATAAACGGAAGTTTGTTACACGCATTTCTTGAGTAAAATCAAAACGCAAGCTTTGCATCACTTCTTTTAATGCATGCTCCAATGCTTGTTGTGCTGGCATTGCAGCAAAGGTAGAAGGATTGTAGCCTTCTTTAAAGAACTCAGGGTAACGATAATAAACACGTTGAAGAACATAATAAAGTAGCTCATCAAGCTCCTGTTTTGTTTCACTCTCTAACATGCTCGTATTCAGTACACTGTACTTCGATTGAATATGTTGTTCAAGTGTTGTTAATTCCTCTAGTCGCTCATCTTTACGTTTTAAGTTTTCCTCTGTTTGGGCAATTAAATCCGCCAAACGTTGCTCTGTTTTATCAACTTCCTCTGCAAGAGCTTGAACGGCTAATGCACTCAATTCATCATTTAAGAATGTATGGAAGTCTTTTTCAAACGGTGGCATACCTGATGTTAAATCGGCACCTTCTACCTTTTCTTCCAACGCTAAAAGACTAGATACCCCATATAGTCTCGGGAAGCGAATGCCAAAGCGTTGTAACTCTGAGCGTACATAGCCTTTTACATCTTCCTGTTCTTCATCCGTTGTTGCCAAATCAATTGCATTGACAATAAAGAACATTTTATCTAGCTCAAATGCATCCTTCACACGACCAAGTTGTATTAAAAACTCTCGGTCAGCTTTGGCAAAGGCATGATTATAGTACGTAATAAATAGGATGGCATCAGCATTACGAATATATTCAAATGCTACGCCTGTATGGCGGGCATTAATAGAGTCCGCTCCTGGCGTGTCAACAAGTGTCACGCCCATACGTGTTAATGGACTATCATAATAGAAGTCGATATTGTCAACAAAGCAAGATTTATTTTCTTGTGCTACAAATTTTTCAAACTCTTCACGGTCTACGCGGAGGATAGAACCAAACTCAGACTTAAAGGTTGGGTAGCCTTCTTTATAGGCACGAATAAATGATTTATGAACATTTAAGCGTTCATCCGTTAACTGAACTGCAAGCCCTTCATCAGCACGATTATAGGCTTCCTCCAATGTCGATACAGACAAACCAATCGCCCCATAGGAGCCTTGAATATCCTCTAGCATTTGTTCAGCAGTTTTAAGCTGTACATCCGCTGTTTCATGTGGGTGTTCAGGTGTAACTGGACGAATTTTATTGATGGCCGCAGTTGTTGGGTTTGGTGATACAGGCAACACCTTGGCTCCCATTAAAGCGTTCGAGAAGGAAGATTTCCCAGCACTGAATGCGCCAAACAATGCAATGGTAAAATCTTTTTTCTGTAGTCGTTCTACTTTATTTTCAAGGTATTGGGCTACTTCGGCAAAGCCTTGCACCTCTTTGACAGCATTAGCAGTATGAAGTGCACGGTTAATCACACCATCGATTGGTAGAGTCGTTGCACTAGTAGCTTGCTGAGCTTCCTCTTGTTGGATGATTTGCTCTTTTGGCTGCAACATGGACTCGTCAAATAAACGAATTTCTGCTAAATCTTGTTTAAATGATTGTTCCCAATTTGTAAGCTGTTGATTGGCAACTGTACGAATTTCATTGCTCGCTTGATGCATAGTACTTGCACTATATTGCTGATAGCCTTCAATTTCAAGGACCGCATTAATGGCATCTACTTTGTCCTGCATACCCGCCATTTTTAATTTTGATGGTGCGGCAGTTTCTGTTGCAACAGCTTCAAGAGTTGTCGCTTGCGCATTTTTCCAGCTATCTGTCTCCTGAATGAAGTAGCGCTTTGTTGCTTCTGCGATACGGTTAGCGAAGTTTAACACCGCATCACCTGTTAAAATAGCGCCTGTTTGAACTTGCTGCTCAATCAATGAAAAAGGTAAGTCAAATACATAGGCATCAATGGCTGCGGCACGTTCCTCATTTAATGCCCCAACGTCCTTCAATGCCTTTTTCATAAGACCTTTTAAATGCCCCGTGATTTGTGCATGGATCACATTTTGATAGGCATGATACGCATCTTCTTTACGTCGGTTTCGCTCTTCCTCTGTTTTTTTCTTTGCAGTAAAGAGCCCGCCAACTTTAAAACCTTCCTGCATGCTTTCTAAATAAAGGCGTAAGCGATCGCGTAAATCAGCTGGCATAATTGCAGCATTCGCGAGTAGCTCCTTACGTTGCTCCTCAAACGTTTCGTTCCAAGCTTCTACTGAGAATAATTCAACCTGACGATTTAATTTATTGTATTGCTCTAAAATATCCTGATGGTGTGCCCAGTCATCCGCACTTAAAATTTCTTCATCAATTGCCAAACGATCCTGTCTTTCTTCCATTAAATAATTGTCATGCTCGCTTTGCAATAAACGCAATGTATTCGTAGCTGTTTGTACAAGCTGCTCCTGCCAATCATTCATACTGTCCATCACAATTTTCTTTACTGCCTCAAAATCATTATGTGGATGCTCAGGCTCTCTTAATGAAGTAAAGAAAACACCTTTCGGTACAACACCCCATGCTGCAAAGGATTGATGAACAGTTGCTTTAAATTCTTCGAAGCTCAATTCATTATCTTTATGCTTATCAATCATGTTGACAATTAAATAAACATTTGGATTATATTTCATTAATTGCTTAGTGAATTGGAAATTTAATTCCGACTGCACATGGTTGTAGTCCATTGTATAAAATACGATATCGGCAATATGTAATGCTGATTCTGTTGACATGCGGTGTGCATCATCTGTGGAATCTACCCCTGGCGTATCCATTACAGTGACACCTAGTGGTAGTGTAGAGGCACTGTGTCCAATCTCAATTTGTGACACTAAATCCCCATTTTTACTTAGCTCTTTTACTGTTTTAAAATCATAGCCAGCCTCAAATTTTACAGGCTTTTCATTGTGCATATAAACAATCGCATAGTCTTCCTCTGATTTATGAACTTTTACGATGTTCGCACTTGTTGGAATAGGACTAGATGCCAGTAGATTTTCACCAGACAGCGCATTAATCATACTGGACTTCCCTGCAGAGAAATGGCCTGCAAAGCCAATCACATACTCTTTTTGCTGAATTTTTCGAGCAAAAAGTGATGTTTTATCCATGCGCTCTGTATCACCATTATGCTGATAAATTATGTATTGCAAAGAGGCTTGCTTTAATAGCCCCTCCAATTGTTGTTCAAAATCTTTCATGAAACCAGTAACCCCTTTTTCATTAATTATTCATAATTAGTATTCTACCTTATTCAACTAGCAAAGTATAACACTAATTTAAAGCATATATGCCAACGTTTCCATCCTTAGAAAAACATGTTTATACAAAAAATCTATGCCAAATGATAGATGGTCAACTAGTTCTTTTTATTTTTTCCTCATATTTTATAGTAAGCATATTCGGGGCAAAGTTATTTTTTATGAAGGGAGTGTGATGCCATATGATAAATCCTAAGTCTCATCAAATCATTGAAAAATATTGTTCATGTAACTGTGAGGAGCGATTTATCTGGCCCCGTATAAAAGCAACAAACGGAATACCCATTAATCCTCCTGAAGTAGTCCCTGAAGGTATGATTATACCAACAATCCACCGATATTTTTATATTGTTACAGCTGATCTTGATCTATCGAATGGGGCAACTCTTCCAGCCGATCTCTTTTGGAATGATGAAGCAAATGCTGTTACTGAGTTTACAATTTTTTCACCCAATGGTTACGTTAACCTTTATATTAATGCAGTGATGCAGGAAGGCGGTATTTATACGGTAACCCCAGCCTCCCTGACAATCGTACCCTATAATGCCACATTGTATAGAGGAACACCCATCATTATTGAATCGCTAGGCTTTACAACAAAATAAAGGAAATGAAAGGAGGTGAATCGGGTGGCACTTTCCATTATTAATATTCACGTCAATGTAACAGGTACTTCTACAAGATTTTTTAACGTCTTAGCTGCACCCCTTGCCATTGCAGATGGCACAACAGTCGCTGCAACAACGTTTTTAAATGATAGCGGTACAGCAGCAACAGTATTCCCAGAAGTCGCAAATGGTTACTATAACTTATATATCAATGGTGTTCTACAGGAGGGTGGTGCCTATACAGTTTCTACAACTGAAATAACGTTTAATACTGTCACAGGTACACTTTCTGCTGGTACGCCAATTGTGCTCGAAGCTGTGGAGCTAGTGACAACAATCTAAATAAAATGGATGCCTTGTTTAGGGCATCCATTTTATTGTAATTGCTTTCTGAGACCTGCAATTTTTTTTGCGTAATCTATCGCATGTGGGCCATCTCCGTGAATACATAAGGTTTGGACTGCAACTTTAATTTTTTTGGACTCGACCGACAACACTTCATTAGCAGTCAAAATACCTTTTACATGCACTAGCATTTCTTCTTCCGATTGTATTAAGGCATTTGGTTCCTGTCTGTTCACTAAAGTGCCGTCATTGTTATAGCGTCGATCCGAAAAAACCTCCTCATATACTTGAAGCCCTTTGTCTCTAGCAATCTCTACGATGAGGCTACCAGATAAGGCATATAAAATAAGGTGTGGATTAAAATCATACACTGCATGGACTACAGCCAACGCTTTTTCACGGTCGTTCGCGCATTGATTATAAAGTGCGCCATGTGGTTTAACATGATGAAGCGTACCATTTTCAATCTGCACAAATGCTTGTAAGGCACCAATTTGATAAACCATCATATCGTAAATTTCACCTGGGCTACATTCCATATTACGGCGACCAACCCCCTCTCGATCTGGATAGCCTGGATGCGCACCAATGTGAACGTTTTTACGAATGGCGCTACGTACAATTTGATGCATGATTGAATGATGTCCCGCATGATAGCCGCATGCAATGTTGATGGACGTTACATAGTCTAATAGTTCTTCATCCTTACCCGTGATAAAAGCATCGTGGCTTTCACCTAGATCACAATTGATATCAATTGACATCATGTTTCCTCCAGTACAAAGTGAATTGTGTTAAACATACGCATTTGCGCTACTTTATGTAAATCTTCTTCATGAACTGTTGCAATAATAGGATAGCCTCCTACTGTTTGAGCATCAGCCATTAGGATAATGGGATTACCACTTTGAGGCACTTGGATTGTTCCGAACTGTGTAGCTTCTGACAGAATATCCTTCATCTTCTGAAGTTGTAAGGCAGGTCCTTTGATGTAGTAGCCCATACGATTGCCGCCAATAAATTGAAAAGGATTTTGTAAAAATTGTTGCTGACTTTTTTCTGTAAATAAATGAAAGTGTGGTCCTTTAAACAATCGAGCCGTTATGGAACTGTCAAAACGCGGACGATAGGGTGCATATAGCCCTCTATTATTTTTTAGAGATGGTGATACTTGCCCATATAAAATACTTCCTTTTGTAATGCATGTTCCCAAATTCCCAAGCGGAAGGTAGGATTGGCTACCAAGCTCATCGTTTGTACGAAAACCTCCTAATGGAGTTAAGTAAACAATAGAGCCTTGATGGACACTCTTGATAGATAATCTATCTCCCCTCGTTAAATGGAATGTTTTCCACATTTCGATTGGTACTTGATTAACCAAGCATGTACCATGTCCTCCTGTTAATATATAAACACCATCAGCCAGCGCCTCAAATTCAAAACCACCTACAAACATTTCAAAAGACGTTTGATCATGGTGGTGCTGTAAGATTCTTTGAGCTGCTTGATACGAACGGTAATCCATTGGTCCAGATAGCGGAATACCAAATGCCCGATAGCCGAACCTTCCTTTGTCTTGTAAGCTACCATACACCCCTAGTTTTGTTACGAGCAGAAGTGGCTTCAAACGCTACACTCCTTTGCTTTTCATTTCCCAAAATTGCTGTTGGGTTATTTCATAAAACTGAACTTCATCACCAAGTTCAAATAAAAATGGCTCTTTACCATGAACATCAAATAAATCAAACGGTGTTTTCCCTATAATATTCCAGCCTCCAGGTGAATCAACAGGATAGATTCCCGTTTGTCCACCCCCAATCCCAACTGAACTCGCTGATACAGATGCCCTTGGTTTCTGTAAGCGTGGCACAAACAACTTAGGATCAAGCTCACCTAAGTAAGGGAAACCTGGTAAAAAGCCGATTAAATAAACATAATAGCTTTTGGACACATGCAGTGTTTTAATGTCCTCAAAAGATAGCCCTGTGTAATCCATTACACGCTTGCGATCTAAGGCAAATTCCTCATCATAGCAGACAGGTATTTTTAAAAGACGATTCGTTCCTTTATCAATTGTTGTGGAGGCTTGCATCTCAAGCCACTGCATGCCTAAACGTTCAACATCTATTTTTTGTTTAATATAAGCTGTTACTGTATGGTAGCTTGCAACACTTTCGACTAGGTTATGCCGTAGCTGCTGTTTCAGAAATCGATTAAACGTTTGGACCGCGTAAAAATTTGAGTGGGAGATTTCCTCCTTGAATGCAAAACGAATAGTATGTTGACTAATCCACATCGAATGAGGAAAATCAATGATTGGTTGCACGTACCGTCTCCTCAATACAAAGCGTTACCGCAGCTATTAAATCTCCGATATTCCAGCCGGGAATTTTGCCATGTTGGATTGCTAGCTCAAATGATGCTGGAATATGAATAAAGCCAGCACGAACCCCTTCATGTAGCTGTGCATAAGCAAGCCCCTCATACATAATGTTATTACATAAGTATGTACCCGCTGTATTGGAGATTTCGGCTGGATATCCTTCTGCCTGCAAACGATTCACCATACTGCGAATCGGTAAGTTTGTTAGATAAGCATCTGCCCCCTCCTCATGGATACGCTCATCAACTGGTGTGTAGCCATTATTATCAGGCTCTCCATCTTTTACATTAATGGCAATGCGCTCCGGTGTTACTTTAAAACGACCTCCTGCTAACCCTAATGAAATGATGATTTGTGGTTTCACTTCTTCTATCTGTTGTTTTAATTGCTCCGCTGATTGCTGAAAATCTACAGATAGAATTCGTCCGACGATATCATAGCGATCTATCTTCTTTCCATTTAATGCTTTCACAATTTGCATCGTTGGATTTATTTTATAATCAAGAAATGGCTCAAACCCTGTTACTAATATTTTTGTCATATTTGTCACCTGATTTCTTTAAATAACCTTAAAGGTTTGCTTCATTTTACAATAGATTTCTGAAAAAACAAATATTTCCCTTGAACAAAAACATGTAAAAAAGAGCCGATTCTTTTCCCTACTATATTGCTATGGAAGAAACTTTTGTAGCTTGGTTGATTGCAGAGGAGACCGTGTCATTCATAGGCAATGAGTGTTACAGATAAGATTCTGGAGGGTGAGTGAAAATGGACACTGGCGTAATGGAATCGCCACTCGCCTTGCTAAAGCCCTTTTCTGCACATGCTATATTCTTTCTTAACATCATGAAAAAGAGTATGAAGCACAGCAGCTTCATACTCTTTTGTTTAGCTCTTATTTCAAATGTGCAGTTGCCTGGTTCATGACGTATTTTCCAACTCCAATATAGATCACGACAGCTGCTCCAATCAATACGAAAGTCATTGCGAACCGCTCCTTCTTCGTTATTTTTCGTTAAGTTTTCAGACGTTTACATTGAATTTGAAAATCATTCTCATTAATATATTATAAATTTCACGTGAATTCGTCAAGACATACTTTCATCTTACCCTTTTTACATGGTAAGATGTAGAAAAGTCGGAAAAAGGATGCGGTAATGATGAGTAATTCGAAGTACTTTCAAACTATTTTAAACGGGACAATCCACGCTTTAAAAACCATTCTTCCTATGGATATAGAAGTAAAGTCGCCTAGTATTATTTCTGAACCCTTTCAACAGCAACAAATGGGCGTATTAATTGGCTTAATCGGAGATTTAAAGGGACGCGTCATCATTGATTCCTCTCCCGAAGTGTTCAGTGGGATCGGTAGTACCATGTTCGGTATGCCGCTTGAAGGAGAAATGCTAGAATCCTTTACAGGGGAATTTGGTAACATGATTGCAGGAAATTTATGTACAGCTGTTGGGCAAGAAAGCTTAGAAATTGATATCACTCCGCCAACGGTGATGGTGGGCAATACAAAATTATATGGCTTTGAAAAGGCATTTGCACTCCCAGTTTCGGTCCCAAGCGTCGGTGCCCTAACAGTTCTATTAACAATTGAAGAAGAAGCAGAATAGAGCTTAGTAGGTTTTAAGTCTGTTCCAAATAAGACATTGTATGCAAGACATTCAGCATTTATTTGTAAGACTTGCCGTTTGCCCAAAAGGACTAAGAATGACAGTTCTCCCTTCCTTACAATCTTTTATTTTTATTAAAAAAAGTTAATTATAATCATTAAACAAGCCATCTCAATGACTTTTGAGATGGCTTGTTTTTTTCTCTCTTAAATTCTTCACACTTTTTTCACATAATTCCTCTAGAAGTGTGATTTTTTTCACATCAAAATGCAGGGGATTTTTATATGATGGCTGTAAGAAACACAACAATAAAAAGCGTAGGAGGAGCAAAAATGGCAAATAAAAAGAAGTCAGATGAAAATTTAAAAGGTTCACTCTATGCAGTTTTTGGAGTAGGTATTATCATCATTTTACTTTGGGTGTACTGCTTCGATTTGTTCATTGGACGGTTTTAATCTACGAAGAAGGGACAGAAACATATGCACATACATAAGTATGAGAAATACTGGCTTGTTTTTGGAGTTACCACTTTAGTGGCATTCCTGATCATTCTCGGTATCGGAGCATTTCATCAAGGCTCCCATCCAAACAATGGTAAAAAAACACTAGATTACGAGAAAGTGAAAGAGACAGCACCTTTTGATAATCCAGGTGTCCATAAGGTTGAAGGTAAAGATTGGGATTACGAAGTGGTAGTAGTTGCTTCTGCATTCAATTATAATCCTCCACAAATTGAGGTTCCACTTGGTGCAAAAGTGAAATTTATCGCGACAAGCGAGGATGTTATGCATGGTTTTGAGGTTGCAGGTACGAATATCAATATGATGCTTGAGCCTGGCTATATTTCGGAATATGTGACAGAAGTCAATAAAGTTGGCGAGTTTTTAATCGTATGTAATGAGTATTGTGGTACAGGACATACGATGATGCACTCTATGCTAAAGGTGGTGGATTCAAATGAGTCACACTAATTCAATGACAAAAGTGGATCGTCGAGATGCAAAGCTAGCAATGGCACATATTTACGTGGCATTTATCGCATTGTTATTAGGTGGTCTTGCAGGTTTATTACAGGTTTTTGTACGTTCTGGTCAATTTACATTACCAGCAGGCATTGGTTATTATCAAGTATTAACAGTTCATGGTGTATTACTCGGTCTTATATTAACTACATTCTTTATTTACGGCTTCCAAATCGCAAGTGTAAGTCGAACATCTGGTACATTCACTGACACTCAGAGAAGACTTGGCTGGATTGGTTTCTGGTTAATGACGATCGGGACAGCTGCTGCCGCAACGATGGTGTTATTGAATAAAGCAACTGTTCTTTATACATTCTATGCACCATTAAAGGCACATTGGATTTTCTATTTAGGTCTTACATTAGTCGTTGTTGGTTCTTGGGTTGGCGGCGCAGGTCAAATATTACGTTATGTACAGTGGCGCAAAGAAAATAAAGCGAGTGGACAACGTAGCCCCTTACTATCATTTATGGTAGTTGTTAATAATTTAATGTGGTTCGTGGCAACGCTTGGTGTGGCAGCTTCTGTTTTAATTCAATTATTACCATGGTCATTAGGTTTAATTGAGCGTGTCGATGTGGCATTATCACGTACCCTTTTCTGGTATTTTGGTCATGCACTCGTATACTTCTGGTTATTACCTGCCTATATGGTTTGGTACGTGATTATTCCAAAAGTAATTGGCGGAAAAATTTTCTCCGATTCTTTAGCAAGACTTTCGTTTATGCTATTCTTACTCTTCTCTATTCCTGTTGGGATTCACCATCAGTTAACAGAGCCTGGTATTGATGGTACATGGAAGTTCATTCAAGTTGTTTTAACATTTGCTGTTATCGTACCTTCTCTCATGACAGCCTTCTCGATGTTTGCCATGTTCGAGTTACGCGGACGTGAATTAGGTGGCAAAGGACTATTTGGTTGGTTTAAAAAATTACCTTGGAAGGATGCTCGTTTCTTCGTACCATTTATCGGTATGGTGTCATTTATTCCAGGGGGTGCAGGCGGTATTGTCAATGCCTCTTATCAAATGAACCAATTAATTCATAATACCATTTGGGTTACAGGGCATTTCCATTTAACGATTGCAACAGCTGTTGTTTTAACTTACTTCGGTGCGGCATTCTGGTTAATTCCACATTTAACAGGTCGTACACTTTCGAAGTCTTTAAATAATCTTAGTAATTTCGCTGGTATCTTATGGGCTACTGGTATGACGATTATGTCTTCAGCAATGCATATTGCTGGTCTAATTGGTGCGCCTCGTCGCTCAGATTACTCAGAATATGGTGGCGCTCAGCAGGCTTACGATTGGATTCCTTATCAAATCGCGCAAGCTGTGGGTGGAACAATCCTCTTTATCGCCATCCTAGTGATCATTTATATCGTCGTGAAATTAGCTTGGTTCGCACCTAAAGGCGAAGAGGAATTCCCAGTAGGTGATGTACATGAGCTTAGCGGTCCGACACCAGCTATTTTAGAAAACTTTAAAATATGGCTTGTTATTTTAGTAGCCTTAATTTTATTCGCTTACACAGTACCAATTATCGATATTATTTCAAACTCACCAGCCGGCTCTAAAGGCTATCAATTGTGGTAAGCATCCAAACGCATCTTCCTATAAAAAAGCGATTTCTCTGTAACGAGAAATCGCTTTTTTCACTTTATAATTGATAGAGTTTCGTATATTTTTCTTGTAAGTAGTCTGCCAGATACTTGGCATTTAAGCCTTCCCCTGTCGCTTCTTTCAGCAATTCAAACGGCTTTTTCAATGCTCCATATTGATGAACTTTATCAGTTAGCCACTCTCGAATTGGCAGTAGCTCTCCCTTTTCTAGTAATTCATCAAAATTAGGAATATCCTTGTCCATTGCATGCTTCCACTGCGCTGCATAAATCATCCCCAATGCATAGGATGGGAAATAGCCAAACATACCGCCTGACCAATGCATGTCTTGTAATACTCCCTGTGCATCTGTCTCAGGACGAATACCTAAATATTCCTCATATTTATCATTCCATACCTGTGGTAGATCCTTCGCCTGTAAATCCCCATTGAACAAGTCACGTTCAATCTCATAGCGAATCATGATATGTAATGGATATGTTAGTTCATCTGCTTCAATGCGAATTAAAGATGGTTCTACCATATTGATGGCACGTAAAAAATCTGCTAATGCCACATCACCAAATTGAGCTGGTGAAAAGTGCTGAAGACGTCCGTAGTTATGCTCCCAGAACTTTTCATTTCTGCCGACAAAGTTTTCATAAAATAATGATTGTGATTCATGAATCCCCATCGATGTACCAGTCGCTAATGGCAGACCTGCAAGTTTTTCATCAATGTTTTGCTCATACATCGCATGTCCGCATTCATGAATTGTGCCAAAAATAGCTGAACGGAAATCATTTTCATCATATTTCGTTGTAATGCGAGCATCACCATAGTTTAAGCCAATCATGAATGGATGGACACTTTCATCCAAGCGACCAGCATCGAAGTCATAGCCGAGCTGAGCAAGCAATTCTAACGATAATTCACGCTGTGCCTCACGCGGGAAATGCTTAAATAACATGGTAGTATCGGGTTTATTCGATGAATGAGCAATTTTTTGAACAAGCGTCACAATAGACTCTCGTAATTCACCAAATACTTGATCTACGACATCTGTCGTCATATCTGGCTCATACAAATCTAATAATGTATTGTATGGAGATCCATTTTTAATGCCCCAATATTGAATGAATTTTTTCTGCCATTGTATGATTTCTTCTAGGTATGGTAGGAATAGAGCAAAATTATTCGTCGCCTTCGCTTCTTCCCAAGCCGTTTCTGCCTTCGATTGAAGAATGACGAATTCTTTATATTCATTCGCAGGGATTTTTTTATTTTGATCGTAATTCTTTCTTACTTCTTCTACTAAACGTAGTGTTACATAGTCAAGATCAGCTTTTTGTGCCTCTAATGCTGCTAAAAGCTCTCCTAGTTCTTCACTCGTCTGCATATCAAATAAGGAGGCTGATAATGTACCAATTACCTCAGAACGTTGTGCTAACCCCTTTTTCGGTGCACCCGTCCGCATATCCCAATAAATCACATTGAGCGCTTCCTCATAATGCTGCATTTTCTTCACATAGTCTGTAAATTGTTGAACAGTCATGCATTCATCCTCCTTTTCACGTTATAAGTTTATCATATTTTCGAAAATTTTGTATATTGCGGACTTTCCAGGGTAATTATTCAGAATATTCCTTTTTTATCTTCCCTATTATTTTGATATATTGTCTATCCCCTAATCCATAGTGTGGAAATAGGGAAAACAATTGCTTTAACAGGTCATTTTGAGATAGATTGAGGTGTTTTTTTATAAACGTAGTGATCTCATTCTCTTCATTTAAATAACTGAAAAATAATTGAATGCCCTGATACATGACAGGTATAAGCGTTGTCTTGGGCAAACGATGGTGCAACAATACCTCTTGATAGACCTCCCCATACGGTCCAAGTTCTATCTCTGTTTCTTCCACATCATAGGTCATTTCCTTGACCATATAATAATAGACTTTGCCTTGATACCTTTGTTGCTCTAAGAAAGCAAGGACGGTCAATAAATTCATCTGACAAAACATATCATCTCCAAACCATAAAACAATACATTTATAGTCATTTGTTAACAATGGCTTCAACGGCTTCAATGTCACCTGCTCATATTGCTGTAAAGACACCTCATGCCCTATAGCACGCAGTTTATTAAATTCTTCACTGAAAATCGGACTAATCGTTGGATTCGTACACATCGCTTCATTGAAAGGAACGTAATCACTGTTGCCCATTAATTGTTGTTTTGCGAACTCCTCATACATCATTTGACCATTTAATACATTCAGTAGCTCTTGATCATATTGTGCATTCATCTTCTCTTGTAATGCCTCAATTTTTAATTTTTGAGAAATATCCATCGTCAACCATCCTCCATCATCCTGTAATCTTAACTTTACAAAGGTTTGTAAAGGTTGAGGAGATTTTCTGTAATCATTCGGACTTATACCAAAGTACCTTTTAAAAGCTCTAGAAAAGGATTCCTGTGATGAAAAGCCGTAGTGAAAGGCGATATCGATTATTTTCTTTTGGGGATCTTTTAATGCAATAGTAGAAAGATAAATTTTACGTAGTGATCTATATTTTTTAATCGTCATCCCGGTCGTCTGATGGAATTTAAAAGAACAGTAATAAGGAGAATAACCCATATCCTTTCCTAATTGCTCTAATGAAAACCCGTCTGATAGGTGACGCTCAATCCAATCAATCATCTCCTGTACAATGTTGTTCATCCACATCCCTCCTAATTTCATTATAGTAGAAGCGATTATGATTTTTATGATATAAGTTGTGAATGAAAAAACTGCAGCAAACTTTAAAGTCTGCTACAGTTTCTGCTCTCATAAATAGTGGAGAGCTTTCTATATAATTGGGGATTTATACTAGCCTTCAAGTCATGTTCGGTTTCCAATCAAACATTTTTTGAGCTATCATGAAGTTTTATTGGAAAGAAAGTTGGGGATCCTTTCGATCCATTGAAAAATAGAGTCTGTTTACTCTATTCAATGTTTTGGCAAATAGCAATTACCTGTTTCACAGCCTCTGCAGAGTGCTGAAGGGCTGTTTGTTCTTCATTTGTTAGGTGCAATTCGATGACAGATTCGATGCCATTGCCACCTAAAATAGTTGGTACCCCTAAAAAGAGATCGTGGTACCCATATTCTCCTTCTAATAGGGCAATAGAAGGGATAATTTTTCGTTGATCTTTGATAATAATTTCAACCATTTGGGCACACGCTGCGGCTGGTGCATAGTAGGCACTACCATTACCTAGTAAGCCAACAATTTCACCACCGCCTTTACGCGTACGCTCCACGATTTGCTGTAGTCGTTCCTGAGGAATTAGTTTCTCTAATGGAATACCGCCTGCATAGGAATAACGGATTAATGGTACCATTTCATCGCCATGTCCTCCTAGGACGAAGCCTGATACATCCTCTGGTGCAATGTGAAGCTCCTGCGCCACAAACGTGTTGAAGCGAGCTGTATCTAACACACCAGATTGACCAATGATACGATTTTTGGCAAAGCCTGTTTCCTTATGACATACATACGTCATGGCATCAACAGGATTACTCAACACAACAACAATACTATTTGGAGCATAGTGTTTAATTTGTCTTGAAACCTGTTGAATGATTTTAGCATTTGTTGTGACTAAGTCATCACGACTCATCCCTGGTTTACGTGGAATACCTGCTGTAATGACAACAATATCCGCGCCAGCGATATCTTCATATTGACTCGTGCCTTTAATGGACACATTGAATTTTTCGATGGGACCTGTTTGTAGCAAATCCAAAGCTTTTCCTTTTGTCGGGTTCTCAGCTTCTGGAATATCAACAAGCACTACATCGCCTAATTCTTTCTGTGCTAAAAATAAACTCAGTGTAGAACCAGTATGTCCTGCTCCAATAACAGCGATTTTATTTTTACGAAATGCCACTATACCTCACCTCGATTATCTGTCGCCGATGTTGTTTCTGTTGTTTTTTTAGCACGAGTTGCTGTTGGTGCAGAGACTGCCTTTTTCTTTGGTGCCTCTGGTCCTTTAATCATATTAAAGACATCTTCATCAGGTCTCGGAATGACGTGAGCGCCTAATAATTCACCAACACGCATAGCTGCTGCTTTTCCAGCCTCTACTGCAGCTTGTACAGAACCTACGTCACCCTTCACGACAATCGTCACGATGCCACCATCCACAAATTCTTGTTTGACGATTGTGACATCTGACGCTTTAATCATCGCATCAGCAGCTTCATAAGAACCAACTAATCCTTTTGTTTCGATCATTCCAATTGCGCTACTCATTGTCCTCACCTCTCATTACTTCTGTAGAATCAATAATACCAATGACAACTGCATCAATCGGTAACGGATTATCTTTCATAATATAGCGAGATGACCCACCACTTGTAATCAGGACATCATCACCAATACCCGCTCCTATACGATCAGCTGCAACCATTTCTGTGCGAATCGGCTGTTGATTGGAATCAATAGGTTGAATGATTAGTAGCTTTAAACCATTCAGCCCCTCCTCCTTGCGTGTTGCCCATACACTGCCTATCACTCTTCCCATTTGCATGAACTTCACCCTCTTTATGCGACACACATTGTCTAACTACTCTGAACGAATCGTTAATGTTTTATTTAACTCTCGCAGCTTATCATAAGCCAATGCTGTCACAATGGTTTTCTTTGGAACGACAATTTCTTGTGCATCGATATCGAGCACTTCTATTTGTGAAAGTAGCTTTTTGTCATAATGATAGACGGATGGTTGCTCTACTTTCTGTACGACTGGCGACTGCTCTTTCACAGTGATCATAGGTTCACTTACTTGATGATGCACGATTTCTGCAAGCGTTCCTTGCTGAATTAACCCTGCATTTGCTTCATCTGTATCAATATGCATTTCTAAGCGATAGCGCTCTGAAACACGGATAACCACATTCGATAAAATAATTGGGCGAATACCTTCTACCTTAATTTGGACAGATTGCCCATCTACGACTTGGAATCTCGCACTATCCGCTGGGGACATATGAATATGTGCCTGTGCAATAATGAGGCCTTCATTTAACACAACACTTCCCTTTGGACCAATTAATGTAACAGGACTGGAACCTTGAATATCACCAGAAATTCTTAATGGTGGCTTCAGACCTAATTTCATAGCATCTGTCCAGCTTACTTCCACTTGCGATAAGGAACGAGCGGGACCAAGAATACGCACGCGCTCAATTGACCCTTTTGGACCTGCAATTACTACAGTTTCCTCCGCAGCAAATTGCCCTGGCTGTGAAAGCTCGAATTTCGGTGTGAGCTGATAATTTTCACCAAAGAGCTGTTCCACTTCTGCTTGTGCAAGATGGACATGACGGGCAGATACACCAATCGGTATTTTACCGTCATGTGGAGGGGAAGATTGATTTTTTAAGACTTGTTGCAGAACTTCTTCCACAATTTTTTGCACTAAATTTTCTTGCATCTTGCCTCCTCCTTACGATGATACTTTTATTAATTTACCCTGTGCCTGCTGTTCGATAAAACCAGCATTTGCTTCATCCGTATCAATGTGCATTTCCAGACTAAAATCATTGGAAACACGTACAACGACACCTCGGAAAGTGACAGGTCGATCACTTACAACTTCTACTGAAACTAATTCATTATTGCGTACTTCCAATGCTTTGGCATCTTCCTCAGTCATATGAATATGCGCTTGCGCAATGATGACTCCCTGCTGGATCTCTATTTCTTTGTCTTGAGAAAGTATTTTAATACCCGCAGAATTGTCAATATCACCTGATTGACGTAAAGGTGGTGTCACTCCTAGCTTCATGGCATCAGTGCGGCTTACCTCTACTTGGGTTGCTGGTCTTACAGGTCCAAGGACACGGACATTATGAATAACGCCTTTAGGTCCCTCAATAGAGACGCGCTCTTTTGCAGCAAATTGCCCTGGCTGTGATAAGTCGAAATCTTTCGTTAGGGCTGCATTTGGACCAAAAAGTGCTTGTAAATCCGCTTCACTTAGATGGATATGACGAGCCGAAATGGCCACTGGAAAAGTTTTTGTTGCTGTTGTCATGTTAGCCACCTCTTTATTTTGTTGATGATTTTATCTGGACAAGGTGAGAGCTGTTCTAAAGTTAGATCCAGCTCTCCTCTATAAATGGTAGTTATTTTTCCATCTATAGCGTTTGAAAGAACATGAAATTATGCTTCAGCTTTTGGTAAAATCATTTCTAATTCGTGGTGTGGACGTGGAATTACATGGACAGATAATAGCTCTCCTACACGTTGTGCTGCTGCTGCCCCTGCATCTGTTGCTGCTTTTACTGCACCTACATCACCACGTACAAGAACTGTTACAATCCCGCCACCTACATGTACTTTGCCTACTAAATTAACGCTTGCTGCCTTTACCATTGCGTCTGCTGCTTCAATTGCCCCTACTAAACCTTTTGTTTCTACCATTCCTAATGCTGTACTCATTTGTCATTCCTCCAAATAATTTATTTTTTTTGTAATGTGATTTGTTTTAATACTTGATCGACAATTTGTTGAACCATCGTTGTATCAAGAGTAGGTTCTTGTGAAACTACCGATTCAACAACGGACTGTACTTCGAATTCTGGTTTTGGCACTTCGACATCTTTAATGCCATACGCCATACGTTTGATATTTAATAAATGTCTTGCTGTAATGTTATCTGACGTAATATTGCCGCCAAATGTCCCACAGCCTAATGTAAAGGATGGCGCCAAGCCTGTTGTGCCACCTACTGCACCAATTGAGGATAATGTATTAACCACAATTCGTGATACTGGTAATTCGACAGAAAATTGCTCTGCTAATGCTGCATTTTCAGTGTGAATGGAGCATGTATGTCCGCGTCCTCCAATATTTAGCAGGTCAATCATCACCTGCTTGGCTTCTGTACTGTTTTCAACAACATAAAGCGCAAAGATCGGTGATAGTTTTTCAAGAGAAAACGGAATATTTTTACCAATCATTGTTTCGAAGCCCACAAGAACTTTTGTATCGTCTGGTACCGTGATACCAACAGAATCTGCTAGGCAAGTAGCTGATTTACCGACAATCTGAGGATTTACTTTCCCAGGAACTGGCGAGATCAATTTTTCCATTTTAGCTTTTTCTTCGGCATTTAATAGATAAGCACCATTTTTCTTTAATTCTGTTTGCACTTGCTCTGCAATCACCTTATCCACAATAATAGCTTGCTCTGTTGCACAGATTGTGCCATTATCGAACGATTTACTTTGCACCAATTGGCGTACAGACTTTTGAATATTAGCTGATTTTTCAATGTAAGCTGGGACATTTCCTGGGCCAACCCCATAGGCAGGTTTGCCAGAGCTATAGGCTGCCTTGACTAATGCACCACCACCCGTAGCTAAAATTAAATGGATGTTTGGATGCTTCATTAGCTGCTGTGTTGCTTCCATGGAGGACATTGTTAAACATTGTAGTAATCCTTCTGGCGCACCTGCTTTCTCAGCAGCTACTCGACAAATATCTAAAGCCTCTTTTGTACATTTCACTGCATATGGGTGTGGACTAAGTACTAAACCATTTCTCGTTTTTAAAGAAATAAGTGTCTTAAAGATCGCTGTAGAGGTTGGATTTGTTGTTGGTACGATACCAGCAATGACACCGAAAGGACTTGCAATTTCGGCTACTTTTTTCATCCGATCATAGCCCACAATACCAACTGTTTTTAATTCTTTAATATCTTCATAGACATCTCGTGAAGCAACTTCATTTTTCATCTTTTTATGGTTAGGAATACCCATTCCTGTTTCTTGCACAGCCATTTTTGCTAAACGCTCTGCTTCCTTAAAGGCAGCATCCGCGACAGCCTTTACAATGTTGTCTACTTGTTGCTGAGAAAATTGCATATAGGCAGCCTGTGCTGTATTAGCATGTTTAACGGCATCTCTCATTTCCTGAATCGCTAATAAGTCTTTGTCTAATGTGGCCATAAAGCCGCCTCCCTTCTAGATCACTGGGTTTCTAGCTATATTTTCAATAGCTTCTCTGAATGCATGTGCCGCAGCCTCGCATGAAGATTGACTGCCAGTTAATAAGCCGCCCCCAAAATTGGTTTCAGATGGAGGACCAAAGAAAACCTTTAGCTCAACATCTGCAGCCTTTAATGCTGCATCTAATCCTACAACTGCTTCAAGCGGCGGTGCGATTAAATAAGCAAGTGGGGTGCCAACCTTTACATCTGCAAGCTCAGCAAGATACGTCCCACAGCTTGCTACGGTATGGGCAAACAAGGCATGATTGTCATTATTATTAATGGCTTCAAAATACGTATCAAATTCAATTTTTTGTTGAATGGCATCAAGACCACTACGAATTTCATCAGGTGAGCTTCCAGCAATAATGCCAATCACTTCACCTGACAATGGACCAGACGAATGTGCCGCTCCCGCATAAAAGCTTTTTGCATAGACAACATCGACATCTGCCTTTTTCGTCGCCTCATCTAAGGCTACATAGCCCACATCGTCGATTGTCAGAGTGACAAGTCCAATGCTATGATGATGTGGCTTTAAATCTAACTGCTCTGCTAGTTCACTATTGACTCTTGGAATGGTTTGCATCGCCAAGATTTGAGCCATAATTTTTTGAGGATACATATTTCAGCCTCCTAACCTTCTTTTGCGACAAGCTCTACGCCACTTGCCTGATAATGCAGAATTTTTTCTACGACTGTGCCAAGATAAGCTCCCGCTTCTAATGGTGGGATACCACCCTTATGGATATTTGAAATTACCATGCGTTCCGCTTCCACTGTCCCAATTCTTGGCTTGTAGCATAAATATGCACTCATCGATTCTGCCGATACGAGCCCTGGCCGCTCACCAATTAGATAAACAATGACCTCTGCCTGTAGCAGCTCACCAATCTCATCCATTAAGGCAACACGTCCTTTATCGATATAGAACGTAGTACCGATGTCAATATTTAAATTGCTAAGACTTTGCTGAAGGGCTAAGTAAACATCTTGAACATTCTCCTCAATCGCACTTGCGCTCAAGCCATTCGAGATAATAATCTGTACCTTTGGGTGTGGTTTACATTTTTGCTGAATCAATGCCTTTGATTCTTCTGATAAACGACGCCCTAAGTCAGGTCTTGTAATGTATTCCTCTTTATCTGTGACCTTCGTTGTGACCTGAAAGACATCAAGCTTTTGTAAAAGTTCTTCTGTCACTTCGCCATATACAGCATCTACTGCAGCAGCATGATCGAGTCGGAATTTTAACCAGGTTTTCGTTTTCGGTCTTGTCCCCGCTCTCCCTACACCAATACGAGCAGGTGTATGTTTCTTAGCAGCCTGCACACTTTCACTTAAGGATCCTGCTTCAAACTGAAAGGGCTTGATCGGCACAGCGTCATTTACTGATTGGTCGAAAGTAGCAGAAGTAACCGTTGTTACTCGCTGTGGAGCTCCATGCTGATACAGCTGAATTAATGGCTCCTGTGATGTTGCGATAGCTTCTATTGTTTCTGAAGAACGATTTTCTACTGTATCATAAAATTTAATAAGTGGTTGTTCTGTTGGAGTAGCTGCTATTTCAGGTGTTTGGCTACCTGTACTTTTCTCCATCTTCTCCATGACAAGCTGTGTAATCATAGAAACTAATTGATCATTCACTTGACTCACCTACCTTTCAAAAATGGATAAATCGCCAGCTCTTGCTGACAGTCGACCATTTTCATAAATGCCCATTTTCTCTAACCAGGCTAAATACTCTGGTGCTGGTTTTTTACCAAATGTTTGGAGTAATGTAGCCACATCATGGAAGCTCATCGATTGATAGTTGAGCATCACATCATCACCCATTGGCGCAGCAATAATAAAGTTAACGCCAGCAGCTGTTAGCAATACACTTAAATCTTCCACATCATTTTGGTCTGCTTTAATATGGTTGGTATAGCAAATATCTACCCCCATAGGAATACCATGCATCTTGCCCATGAAGTGATCCTCCAGACCTGCTCGAATTACTTGTTTATTGTTGTATAAATACTCTGGGCCAATAAAGCCAACTACTGTGTTCACAATATAAGGATTAAAATGTCTTGCAAATCCATAATTGCGTGATTCCAGAGTTACTTGGTCAATGCCCATATGTGCCTCTGCCGATAGCTCTGACCCTTGACCTGTTTCAAAGTAGAATAAATTTGGACCAGTACCTGTTCCTTGCTTTTTAATGAGCTCCTCTGCTTCTCTTATTAAATCAGCAGAAATACCGAACGAACGGTTAGCAATTTCTGTCCCTGCGATACTTTGGAAAATCATATCTGCTGGGGCGCCTTGTTTAATCGCCTTCATCTGTGTTGTAATATGTGCTAATACACAGTTTTGCGTAGGAATCGACCAATCATTGATGAATTCCTTTGTAGCCGTAAGTACTTTTTTGACACTTTCAACTGAATCATCTACAGGATTAATGCCGATAACAGCATCCCCAATACCATAGGACAGTCCTTCTTTTAGAGAAGCGATGATGCCATCAATATTATCTGTCGGATGATTTGGCTGTAGACGAGATGACAGCGTCCCTTTTTGACCAATCGTAATATTACACGTTGAAAGTATTTCAACTTTATTGGCTGCATGTACAAGATCTAAATTGGACATTAGCTTTGTAACAGCGGCAATAATCTCGGAATTCATCCCTTTACTTAAACGCTTTAATTCACGATCACCCGTGTCATTTGATAGAATGTATTCACGCAGCTGCTCGATGCTCCAGTTTTTGATTTCTCCATATATTTGCTCATTAATATCGCCCTCAATAATGCGTGAAACCTCATCATTTTCTTGTGGCACTAATGGATTTTCGCGGATATCTTTAACTAAAAGCTCACTTAATACAGCCTTTGCTGCGATTCGTTGTTGAACCGTCTCAGCGGCAATACCTGCTAGCTGATCACCTGATTTTTCTTCATTGGCCTTAGCCATAACATCTTTTAATGATTTAAAATTATATTTTTCTCCACCAAATATCACCGATAAGTTCACATTCATCCTCCTTACTTTGAATGGAAGGCAAGGGTCTTCACCACAACAGGAACAACGCCAGATGGCAGAACCTCTCCAATGTCGATGTAATCGCCCGTTTCCACTTTAATTTGATCGATGCAAATAATTGGTACTGTCGCATTTATGGCTTGTATGGTCTGTCCAATAATCTTTGCATAATCTGATTGAATGACTATGATAATTGGTATGTCTTTAGAGCATCTTGTTGCCAAATGTAGCAAAATGGCCTGACACAATGCATGTACATCCTGAAAGCTTAAATATGGCAATTCACTAAAATAGAGTGCAAATGGTGAACGATTGTCCTGTATAGAAAATAAATCATTTGCTCTCTCTACTGCTGTCCTCACCGTCGAGTTAAAGTCTGTTGAAGGATCTAGATGACAATTGAAGACAGGTACATTCTTTAGTGGTAACACTTGTGCATCCACCTGAATGGTTGCCCCACTGATTTCAGTGGTTTGTGTACCAGCACCAGTCACTGTTGCACGTGCTGTTTCCTCTGGTCGTAACCATAAAAATGATTGTAGCTGTTCATGCTGTTGTAGCATTTTCGCTAATTTTTCACCAATATCATCATATTGACGTTGTGTACAATCATTTTCATAAATACAAGAGGCCACACCACCCGTAAAAACGATAGCATCCACAGGTTTATGCCAGTTTGGTAAATGCCCTAGTAATAACGGATGCTTCTCATCTCTGCATTGTCCATGAAGAATCATGGCAAGTGTTTGCACCATTTCTTCAATACAATGTGTCACTCGAATATCTTCGGCCGCATCACCGACCGCTAACGGATTAGCCCATCGTTGCATCAATCGCATGAGTGGCGGAGAAATTGATTGAATCTTGCCATCCTTAAACTCAATCAATCTACCACCAACATGTAAGGTACATGTACCAATGACCTCTCCAAATTGCATAACAGCAATATTCGCTGTCCCTCCACCAATGTCGATATTGGCGATGACTTTGGATGAATTCTTTGATTGCTGTAAAGTACCTGCTCCTTTGGCAGCAATGATGCCCTCTAAATCAGGACCTGCGGTAGCAACTAAAAAATGACCTGCGCCATCTGCAATGGTATGGACAACCTCACTTGCATTTTCCTTCGTAGCTGATTCACCTGTAATGATAATGGCCCCTGTTGCAATGTCAGATGGAGCAATTTGTGCCAATTGATACTGTTGAGAAATAAATTCCTCTATTTTTTTCATATCAATGATGTCTTTATTGATAAAAGGGGTTCTGATAATTGGACTTTGATGCAACACCGTTTTCTCAATAATTTCAATCCTTGGCACATGTGTTACGCCAGCCACATTCTTTAACAGAAAACTACTGACAACCATTTTTGTGGTACTTGTCCCAATATCAATGCCTGCACTAAATATTTTTTCAGTTTTCACCCTACACCTCCCTCTCGCTACTGTGAGCAATACATGAGATACGGACTATCGCTTTCCTTAACAAATTGTCGAATTTCTTCATTTGTCTTGAGTTGAATCAATGGTTCAATCAATTCAATGCCAAGCTTTTGCCATGAAGAGGTTTTCACGATAGGGCCCTGCGTCATAACATTTTTTAATAAGGCAGTAGCCCTTTCTACATCTGCATCTGGGGCATCGATCTTGGTAATAACCCCTATTTGTATTTTGGGAATCCCTAAGCTGAATTGCGGAGGGAATACACTCCTTGCTGATGTGGCATCCTGCAAGTAAATCACATGAGTTACTTCCAAAGATGTTGCCATAATATTTCTGTAATACATTGGATTTTCAACATATTCACCTGGTGTATCAACAATCCAGTCATCATAAACGAGTGCTTGTGTTTTGTTGGCACTGCTTTCTTTGCCCAACAATGTATTCATCAATGTTGACTTTCCTGCTTGCACACCGCCTATTATCATTACTCGATTTTTCATATGACACATCCTATGATTTTGTTATTTTTGATGGTGTATAGCCTAATACCTCGGATAAAAAACGATTGATTTCTAACATCGCCATTTCTACCTCTGACACACTACCAACAATAACGAGACTACCTGTAAAACGATCTAAAAATCCTAGTTTGACATTGGCAGCCTTGGTCGCTAAGTCTCCTGCAATAATTACCGTTTCACTTGGCGTACAAGTCATAATGCCAAGGGCACCTGCTTCTTGGATACCTAGCTTTTGAAACATTTCTGGATCAGGATTGGCAATAAGGTGACTCAATGTTAGCTGTTTACCCGGCACAAACTCCTGAATAAATCGTTTTTTCTCTTCACTCACACGTCATCACCTCACTTTTTCATTGATTATGATTTTGATCTGTTAAATACTCGCCTTCTTTAATAATGCCAGCCTTGCGATCCTCAATTTCTAGCCTTAATGCAGTTGGTACTGAAAGCTTATAGGCTAAAATAATCGCAATCACACCCGCTAAAAACTTTCCAGCGATAACAGGCAGGATAATCGTTGGCTGGAAGTTCGCCGTGAAGGATAAGTGATCACCTAATAAGAATGCCGAACATACACCAAATGCAATGTTAATAACTTTATCCTTTGGTGGCATATGGCGAACTAGTGTGAACATCGCCAAAATATTAGCAATCGTTGCTAATAACCCCGCACTTCCTACAGAGGATAAGCCTAATTTTTTACCACCTGCTTCAAGTGGCTTGGAAGCATATTTTCGAATTAGATACACCATCGGGAAGGCACCCGCTAGCATAATCCCGATATAACCGGCTGTTTCTAATGCTCGGAACTGATCGATTTCATCAGCCATGATTGGATCGAAGCCCCACGCGCCAAAAATCTTTGTAAAAATACCTGTAAAAATCTCAACAATAGAGAACACTAACACCAGTTTAATTCCGGCATCCATTACACGACCGAATACCATGAAGCCAGTAATCATGCCGTTTGGAATAAGCTTTAAGCCTAGTGCGATTAAGATAACGAAAATGAATAAAGGTAGTAAGTTAATTAATATTTGTAAAACAGAAATGGCAAATACATATGTAGGAGCCTCTGTTGTACTAATGACTTCACGTACTTCTGTGTTGAATAGCACAATCATGATAGAAGAAATAAATGCACCAATCGGAATTGTTAAAACGCCAGCCATAATCCCTAGCGCCATGTATTTATGATCACGTTTATCCAACATCGCAAGGCCCATTGGAATCGAGAATACGATAGTAGCACCTGACATAAAACCAACAACAAGAGCCATTACCCATCCCTCATAAGACTCCTTTAATGCATTGGCTAATTGGTAACCACCCATGTCCGATGCTAAAATCGTCGTCGCTGCAATTGCAGGATCTGCACCAATTAACTCAAAAATCGGACTAATAAAATGACTAATAAACCATGTTAAGTAAGGTATAGCTGCCATGATCCCTGCTGCTGGGACAAAAATATGACCAACTGTATGGATCCCATTCATAAATTCTTTCCCAATCCCATACTCAGCATCTCGGATAGCTCCGATTGCCCCTAAAACGGCACAAATCATAATAATATAAACGATAATCGTTCCTATCATTGCCATCTTACTCATCACCCCTTTTTTATTTATAAATTTATATAAAAAAAGGCACTTTAAAGAAGAAATCTCTTTAAAGCGCCTTTGCTTCAACTATTGACTTGTAGGTTGTTAATAATTTGCTGGGCAATATGCACCATTTCCTGTTGTGTTTGCATGCTTTCATTACGAATCTTACGGTAAGCCTCGTCCTCGCTTATATTTTCAGCCTGCATCAGCAAGCCCTTTGCTCGTTCAATGACTTTTCGCTTATCTAATTGTGTTTGCTTATGTAAGATCTCCCCATTGAGACGGTTGAATTTATCAATTTGATGAAAAGCAACCTCTAGCACAGGCAACACATTTTTTTCAGAAAACGGTTTCATTACATATCCTAATATATTATCCTGCTTCATGTATAGCAACAATTCTTTTTCACTATAGGCCGAGATGAAAAGAACGGGTATACCAAGTTGTTGTTCAATAATTTTACTTGCCTTTAAACCGTCAAGTTTAGGCATTTTAATGTCCATTAAGATTAACTGTGGTTTATGTAAAAAGGCTAATTCAATGGCTGTTTCCCCATTGTTCGCTTGAGCTACAACTTCGTAGCCGTTATCTTCTAACATAAACTTCAAATCAATCGCAATCAGTGATTCATCTTCGACAATCATTACTTTCCTAGTCATTTACGATAAATACCTCCTCACTTACAGGGAACTGAATTTGAGTATGTGTACCTTCATTACTAGGGATAATTGAAAATGAGCCAGCTAAATCATATTCTACAAGCCTTGTGATAATCTCCATACCAAAAGATGCCTTCACCTCTTGCATTCCAACGCCGTTGTCAGAAATATGAAGCGAAATTGTAGAATCTTCCTGAATGAATTGAATATCAATGACTCCTTCATCACGTCCGATAAACGCATACTTTAATGCATTTTGCAGTAGCTCACAAATAATGAGTGCTAAAGAGACTGCCTTTTTTGAATGGCAGAACAGCTGCAAATTTTCATGATGAAAGGCAAGTTGAATAGTTGCTGTATTAGACGTACCAATCATTTTATGACCAATTTTTTTAGCTAATGCGATAACGTCCACTCTTTCTTCAGCGTTATCTTCATTTTCTAAAATCAGCTCATACACCGATGAAATACTATAGATTCGATTTAATGCCTCTTGAAAAGCACTTGCATTTGAAGCAGAGAGATCATTTCGCATTTGCAAACGTAATAGACTTGTCACTGTCTGAAGATTGTTTTTCACGCGGTGGTGAATTTCTCGTATCGCAAATGTTTTCATCATTAGCTCATTTTCTTTCAGCTTAAGCTCTGTTAGATCATGAATAATGAGTAGTGTGACTTTCTCGTTATGACTGCGAATAGGAATCTTCTTCACAATAAAGGATTTACGATCAATCGTAATTTCTAGGAAAAAGACATCGTCGCCTTTATCATAGACCTCCTGTAAAAAAGGTAAGATTTTATCCAACGCTATATTGTCAAAATTTTCTAATCCAGATAGCTCCGAAATAAAATGATAGCCTGCTGGATTACTATAAATCACTTTATTTTCGTGATTTGTGAGAATAATCGACTCTACGAGTAAATCAGAAACAACTGGAATTGGTTGAGAATTAGGTTCAACAATATGCTCTATTAATGCAAAGGGCATATTTTGAAAATCATCCTTCGGTGTCGTTTGCATTTTCACCATTTTTTCCTGAATCAACACAGCAATTACTTGCTGTTGCTCATTAAAAATTGGAATGACATTTTGCTCCACCGTTATGCCTTCTTGCGTAATTGCTCTGGAAATGGATGATTTTTCTTTATGTTTAAACGCAGCAAATACGGCTGGTTCAAAACTTTCAAATACGAATTTTCCGATAACTGATTTTTCGTATAAACCAATCTCTTTCTTCGGGAATGCCTCTGCCACAACAATTGCATGCGGTAAATTCTCCAACAGGCAATCTATGAACATGTAACAATCAGTCAACTCAGCATAATACGTTAGCGTAGCCTCTATTTCTATTAACTTGTCAATATCAGTTGCCGATAGATTTGTATATTTTCTACACAATGATTGAATGTTCGACAGGTTTAAGCCCCCTATCAAGGAATAGTCAACAATCAATTTGACTATTCTTAAAAATCTTTGTCATTATTATAAACCTTTTGTGAAATTATTTTCAATATAAAAAATATATTCTTTCACAAGATTTCGTTGCATTACAAAGAACTATATAGCTTAAAAGAGAAATATTCAACAGTTTTTTAAATATCCATAATTTAACTACATACATAATGTTATTTCAATATAATAAAAAACGAGCTTACCGTTGGGGTAAACTCGCTTCTTTCTATTTTATTTCTGGTACAACTGCTACTATATTTTCAAAGGCTGCACGCTGTGTTTGTTCATCTTCATTTAATAAAATGTGAATATCACCATGGTCATTCGATGTACGAATTAAGCGCCCCATCCCTTGCTGCAAGCGTAATTGCATGAAAGGTAATTCCACTTCCTCAAATGGGTTTTCTGCAAATGTACGTTTCGCATCAAATAATGGATCCTGTGGAGGAAACGGTAAATCATAAATAATCACACGCGTTAATGCTTCCTCAGGCAAATCTAACCCTTCCCATAAATGATATGAACATAATGTTTTAACTGTTCCTTGCTGGAAGTCTCGAACAATGGCTGATAGCTCGCGATCTCCCTCAAATGCTACATACATTCGCTCCATTAGCGGTAATTCTGCCTTGAAGTTTAGCATGGCTTGCTTCGATTTAAATAAAATCAACGTTTGCTCGCCATCACGCAACAACTGCTGAACACGCGCTGTTTTGTCTCGTTGTGTAAGCTCATGTAAATAGATTTTCATAACCTCTTCATAGTCGAATGGGGATGGCACAGAAAATGATTGGTAATCTCGAATTCCTAAACTATAGGCAATATAAGAAAAGTCTTTATTGACCGATAGCGTGGCAGAAGAAAAGACGATTGGAAGCTTTTTAGAGAATAATTTTTCTGCTAAAACTTCTGTGATTAAACGAGGCATAATGACGAGCGTTTCTTCACCATCTGTTTCCTCTAACCAATCTACTGCATCTCCCTGTGCGATGAAAATACGCAACGAAGCCTCATATTGTTCTAAATATTCTTCCGCCATATTTAGCTCATATTCAGGAATCATGTACATTTCTGATTCAAAAACAAATTCTTCCATCAATGTTTCTACATCATCTATTAACTGCTTCCCGTAAGTAAGCAATGTTTTTGATTTGTTTATGCGTTTGCGATCTTCATTAGAAGCGACGATATCATCGCGAAGTTGATCAAAAAATAGTTCATGATCATCCTGTAATTTCTCCATTGCATACAGTGTGCGCTCCCGTACACCATCTACCATCAAGCGCTCCAGTAATTGCACAATAGTCGTCGCCTGTACTTTATAGGTCATCGCTTTTTGCGCAGCATACTCCAATAAATGTCCTTCATCCAGCACCATCATTGATACCTCAGGCAGTAATGCTAGCTGACCTTCACGCTCACGAGATTCCTTTGTAGCCAAATGCTCCATTAGAAAATCTTGTGAACAAATAACAAGATCGGTTGATTTTCGATAATGAGAGCGATGCAACGTTTGCCCACAGCGATTACGAAGATCACAAACCGAACATTGCATAATCGAATTGTAATTAACCTTTTGCCAATCCTCATCACTGACTGTTGGATAATCACTGCGTTCCCCATATGGATGAACAGCAATCATCGAACCTTGTGCATAAACACCATCAGGGATAGAAAAGGAAATATCGTCAATCCATTCATCCGACTCCACTTTCTCTGCTTCCTCAAAGCGTTTTAAGCATAAATACTGATCTCTCGATTTTGCTAGACGAACATCAATATCAAGTCCTAACGTTTTTTGGAGTTTATAAATATCGCCCCCCTCTTTTACAAGTTGGTCGATTAATGTTTCATCTGCACAAGCAATCAAGGCAGGTTTCCCTGTGTAACGTGCATAGGAAATGGCTGGAAGCAAATAAGCGATCGTTTTGCCAGTTCCCACCCCTGCCTCCGCAAAGAGAACATTTTTTTCTTTTAGTGCTTGTTCTATTTGATAAGCCATAAAGATTTGCTCATCACGGCATTCAAAGCCCTTTTCTGGTAATTCATCATAAAGAACATCGCCCATCCAGTCACCTAATGAATCGAAAAATGAACGGTCCTTTGATAATGCAAATGGTAAAGATTTACGCAATTAATGTTCCCCCTCTTACTATCTGTTGCTATTATACGCGACGAAACGGAAGATAAGAAAAAATCTTATCTTCCGTTACTATTCGTTAATCTCTTTTAGACTTTTGACCCCAGAACTGATAATAATTTGTTTCAATAAAACCATTAAATAATTTACGTTTTTTCGTCGCTTGGCGTCCATATAATTCTTCAAAATTCTTCATGGAGGATAGCATATAAACAGACCAAGTTGGATAGTTTTTCATGACCTTCCCAACATCACGGATCACCTGTTCCACGACTTCCACATCACCAATACGCTCTCCGTACGGCGGGTTCCCAATCATGACACCATCCATTAACTGTGTTGTAAAATCACGTGCTTGCATTTGCTTAAACGTGATTAACTCTCCAAAGCCTGCTTCAATTGCGTTTTCTTGCGCAATGCTGACCATGCGGTGATCAATATCGGAACCAATAATTTCTAACGGCTGATCATAGTTCGCTAAACTATCTGCTTCATCACGAACCGTATCCCAGACTGCAGCTTTCATCCACGGCCATTCCTCAGAAATGAATTCACGGTTATAGCCTGGAGCTATATTTTGTCCAAACATCGCTGCTTCCAATGCAATAGTACCAGAGCCACAGAATGGGTCAACAAACGGACGATTTGGATTCCATTTTGAAATTTGTACAAGTGCAGCTGCTAATGTTTCTTTTAATGGTGCCTCACCTTGTGCCTGACGATAGCCACGCTTATGTAGGCCAGCACCAGATGTATCAATTGTTAGTGTCGCCACATCTTTTAAAATTGAAACCTCAACTTTGTAAGTCGCTCCCGATTCATCCAAAAAGCCAAGTCGCTTATAATGCTGTTTCATTCGCTCAACGATTGCCTTTTTGGTAATGGCTTGACAATCTGGTACACTAAATAATTTCGATTTTACGGACTTTCCTGAAACAGGAAAAGCAGCGTCCACTGGTAAATACTTCTCCCAAGGGAGTGCCTTCACACTTTCAAATAATTGTTCAAACGATTTTGCTGGGAATTGCCCAACGACAATCTTTACACGATCCGCTACACGTAGCCATAAATTGGTACGCGCAATCGCCGTTTCATCGCCTTCAAAATATACTTTGCCATTGTCAACGGTTGTTTCATAGCCAAGTGCTTTTACTTCTTGTGCCACAATAGCTTCTAAGCCCATTGCTGACGTAGCTACTAATTGATAGTTTGCCATAGATTATTTCCTTCCTTGATGCTCAATTTCCCAATACTCCATAAACTCCATCAATTCGTTTAATGGGAGTGGTTTGCTGTAATAATAGCCTTGGATTATATCACAGTTCATTTTACGTAGTATATCCACTTGTTGTGCTTGTTCTACACCTTCTGCAACAACTTTCATTTTTAAGCGATGGGACATTTGAATAATCGCATCTACAACCGCCTGTTTTTCATCGAGTGATCCAATATGCTGGATAAAGCTACGATCAATTTTTAAACAATCTAATGGGAAGCGAACTAAATAGCTTAAGGATGAATAGCCAGTCCCAAAATCATCGATTGAGATTTTAAAGCCTAATTGTTTTAAACGAACCAATTTACTAACTGTCTCATTGGCATTGTTCATCACCGTTCGCTCTGTCACTTCTATTTCAAAATTGTTAGCTGGCATATTGTAGCGCTCTAATATTGTTTGGATCGACTCCAAAAAATTCTGCTGTTTAAAGTGAATGCTCGAGATATTAATGGCGACAGGTGTTTTCCAACCATATTGTCGCATTTGAATGACTGCCTCACATGCTTTTTCGATAATAAGCTCACTTAATGGAATGATTAGACCTGTATCCTCCGCATAAGTGATAAACTCAGCAGGCGAAACAAAGCCTAGCCTCTCGCTATTCCAGCGGACTAGTGCTTCTAAACCTTGAATTTGCTCATTTTCCATAGAAATCTTTGGCTGAAAATGTAGCTCAAATTCACGGTTTTCTATTGCTCTTCTTAACTCAGAATCTAGCAATAGCACTCGTTGTGCGTCTGTTTGCAGTTCATCAAAATAGAAGGAATAGCCGTTTAATTCATTCTTTTTTGAATAAGTCATCGCTCTATCTGCACAATTGATCAGTTCTTCTGTGTTTTTACTATCAACTGGATAAACGCTAATACCAATACTCGTTGAAATAAAAACTTCCTGATCATTTATCATCATTGGCTGTTCAATACTACTAATAATTTGTTCAGCAAATTTTGCAGCCTCTTTCACATTTTTCACATTCGTTAGTGTAATGACGAATTCATCTCCGCCATATCTTGCAATAATATCTTTATTTTTCAGTAATTTTTTTAGTCGATTTGCTACTTCTATTAAAATTGAATCTCCAACAGCATGGCCTAATGTATCATTAATTTGCTTAAACCGATCCAAATCTAAGAAATAGATCGCATGCTGCACTGAATGAGAAATAGCAGAAGTCGATTCCAAAAGATTATCCATTCTTTCGATATAGGCAAAACGATTGGATACATCTGTTAATGAATCCGTGAGCAAACGCTTTTCTAATTCATTTTCTACTATTTTTCTTTCAGACAAATCTGTGAAAATACCACAGTAATTTGTAACCTCACCCTCATCGTTGGTTACACAAACAATTGTTAACCATTCAGGATATACGTCTCCAGTTTTACGACGATTCCATATCTCACCTTGCCAAATGCCTTCTTGTCGTATCTGCTCCCACATCTCTAAATAGAACGGCAATTCATGTACACCAGATTGTAAAACGGCTGGCGTTTTTCCAACCACATCATCACATGTATAGCCTGTCACAAATTCAAAGGCAGGATTAACCATTACTATTTTTTTGTATTTATCAGTAATCATGATACCTTCAGATACATTTTCGAAGATTTTAAGTATTAAGGTAGTCGGATATTTAGATATCAGTTTCAGTTTATCCGTACTTTCCCAATTATTTACTCCGTTCATGTTTCCGCTCCATCCTATCTCTCTATACTCCCTCTCAGAAGGGCATTTACGTCAGGCCAACCACTATGTAATAATCTATTACGCTCGGTGTAATTGTCACTGACGCTTCTCTTTCGTGCAATGAATGCGTCCAGATTTTTCGAACTTGCTCGAAAAGCGCCTCAAGTAAGTCTATGACAATCGCCAAGGCATTCTCTTGATAAACAGGTAACCATACACCTTCAACTGATAAACCATTTAAAGAGGTGGTTGTTGTTCCTGGCGTTTGCTTACATTACAAAATATGTGAGCAGTCAAGATCAATACATCACATTGATGCGAAAACCGTTTTCAGATGTTGTGACTTAGAAGCGGTAGCGATACTTCTCAAACATATAGCGCATACCAAGACTTGATTAACAAGGTTACTTTTTCCTCATGAATTCAAAATAAAAGCTCTCCACCGAATTGGAGAGCGCTTGTTATTTCGTAGATAAGCATCAAAAAATTCCATAAGCCATGTTTTGTTCCTGAGTACTCAAACAGCTTGCGCCTCGTACGATCAGGTGGTAATCATCTATCTACAGAGCAAACTCTGTCCCTCTATCCGTTCAATTCCTTCTAGAGAGTGCCCCTACCATAATTTGGGTTTCTCACTCGTGGGGTTTACCTCGTTCCACCTTGCAAGTTTCCAAGCAAGCTTCGTCACTGTGGCACTTTCAGGAAGTGTCAACCATATCCAGAGGACTTAGGTTTTCCTTCCGCCGTCAGCCTTAATAGCTGCCTTACCTTATTTTTTCAGTAAGCACGAACACTACGGTCATCTCAGAACCGTGCGAGCATGGACTTTCCTCTACGACGTCTAGCGCCGCAGCGATTACCAGAATTTCGTGATGATACGAAAGATTATACTAGAGTTTTATGTTAAATACAATATAAATGACTAAATTTATTCGTACAGCTTGCTACCAAATACATGTTTTTCTAAATTAGAAAGACGTTTTAAAATATCAAAATTCGTTGTACCAGCTGCCGCTGAAGCAACCGGTTGTCTCTTAGGTGTGCTTTCAATTTCTTCTTTTAGCTGTCTATTTTCTTCACGTAGTTGGGCCACCACTTTTTCAAACGTTTCATAGTCTTGAATAATTTCATCAAGAAAAGAATCTACTTCTTCTACATTGTAGCCTTTAAAGTTCTTTTTAAATTCCTTTTCAAGGATCATTTTTGACGTTAATTTAATATCCATTCACATCGCCCTTCCTCACACTACATACACGAATACATTATAGCATACTTCATCACATTATATCGTCTGAAAATACTAATTGTAAGGCTAAACTTGTCGTTTCACGCGCTTACCCACGAATTTATTTCTTATTTCCTAATCTGTGTAGTCTCTTTTCCCAAGAAATTTCCCATTTTTGTTTTTGTTCTGCTCTCCATTGCCCATTATTTCGAATGAGACGTATGCCTTCTTGCGTATAATAAAGGGCCTGCTCATAATCCTTCATTTTGTGCTCATAAAGTATGGCTAGCTGCTCAAGGGCATGTAACTTTGTTCTTGCTTCAACAAAATGAAGGGAGGCCACGAATGAGTCAATAGCTTCACTATAGCGTTTATTCTTCTTGTGCTGTAAAGCTAAATAATATTGAGCATGGCCCGCTTCTAGTGCATCAAATGTCGATGTCACCTTTTCTAAAATCCTCACACTTTGTGTGCTTTCTCTTAAATCACCATACCATTTCCCAATGTTGGTGAAAGTTTTTGCCGATTCTTCATGGTCCTGCTCGAACAATAAAAACGTAGAATGACTATACAGTGTAATAAGTGATAGTAAATCCCACTCATTATGATGCAAAACCTTTATAAGTGCATCTGGAATGCCACTTTTTACTGCATCCAAATAAATAATAGGTGCGAGATGGCCTGGAATATCCCCTTTACGCGAAAAACCAAGCTTTTCTTCCTCGACAGATTTTAATTTTAAGCGCTCCATATCATTTTTCCATAAACGCTTCGAACTATGCAACAAATCGATCTGTCGCTGAGAGCGTAATTTTGGTAAGGTTTTTTGATGCAATGTCCATCGTGTTTCAAGCTGTGGCCAATCAAAACTTTTCCCATTATAGGTAATCACAGTAGCTGACTTTTGCCAAAGCTTGGATTCAAATAAGAAGGCTGCTTCATGTGCAGGATCTGCCATAATATATTGTGTGAGGATAAAGGATTTTTCAGCTACTTCTAAAAATCCAAGCAAAAAAATATGGGTCCCAACACCCTTTAAACCTGTTGTTTCCGTGTCAAAAAATAAGACGGACTCTTCCATATCGAGCGCATAAGGATGATCAAACTCAGCATCTTGCCATTTTTTCAGGGCTTCAAAGAATGATTGCAGTTGATAATGTCCATGCCGATAGCTAAACGGATAGCTTACCTGTCGCTTAAATACGATGCCGAAATCATTTTCAACAACCGTTAATCCCGCCTGTTTCCATTGCTCTGTGTAGCTTGGCCTAGCAGGTTTCTGGAACGCTGGTTCTTCAACTTTTTTGGCGGACATCGGTTTTTTTCCTAGCATTTTTTTCATTTGTAATATTTTATTTTCGTAAGACATGAATTTCACTCATTTTCTGCTTATTGTATAAGACATCTCTCTTGCAAGAGTATCATGATTGTTAACCTCATTCAAAATATTCTTCGTTGAAAATCGATTTACCATGAATACAAACAAGAGGGTGAAAGAACAAATTGGCGTTCCTCACCCTCAGTTTACTATGCCATTAATTGTTGCAGTAATTTAGCTACCTTTCCTTTTGTTTGAAGCAATGATTCTTGTGCCCCAATACAGGAAGGACAGCCCGATTCACATGCACAATTTGTAACATGCTCATATGTTTTCATGATTAGCTCTTCCCATAGTTCATATACCTTTTCACTTAAGCCGATGCCACCAGGATACTTATCATAGACAAAAAATGTTGGCCGCTCATTATGTGTGGCCTTCACCTGCGGTACAACGGCTACATCACTACTATCACACTGAATAAACAAAGGAATGAAGGCATTCATCGCGTAAGCTACTCCAGTCATAGCATCTGTTAGCTCTTCCTCTGTCCATTTATCTGGTGCTGTAAACGATAGCCACGAAGCACTTGTATGCATTTCATCTGGCGGTAGATGTATAGGTCCTGAGCCAATATTGTCATGTGTGCCGAAGCGTATTTTAATAAATGTGTGATTTAACATAAGTTAAGATATACAAGTCTCCAATTCACAGAAAAGCTATAGGTGACGTTTAATGACAATTCTAGTGTGCTAATGTTTAAAGAAAAAGCATAGCATTTAACAGGACTGACCCCAACAGTATAGACAAAATAAAAAAAAAAGCACCTTCGGTTGAATTCGGGTTTAGATACCTAAACTTCTGTTGGTTTGGAAGAAATTTTGATTAAAAGCAAGTCATGAACATTAATTCTATATAGAAGAAATCCACTCAGTTTAAATTAAGTTTAATCAAAATAAGTAGATTTTGTTTACGTATGAGAATGAATTTCATAATTCCAGACCCTTGTCTCCCAAGGGTTTATAGACATAAAAAAGGAAGTACCTCCCCAAGTCTTGTATAATTGTAGTCGACCAAAACATCCCAAAAAGACTGGAGGAGTACTCCCTATGACCATTATAAGACAACAGAAGCCTATTTAGCATGGAAGAATTATATGAAATGGAACCTACCCAAAAATACGAAGAGATCACGGCTGCCATCGACTTGGACATCATCTTCTATGAAATCAACAAGAAATCCCACTTAGGCGCGCTGAGTGAATTGAATTACGGTGCCATGATTGTGAGTATATTTGCACGTTACATTGATCTGCGATGTTTCCATGACCGTTAATGGCAGATGATGATTTATAAAAACCATGTCCACCTTTAAATACCATATTATTAATGTATTTATTGTTTAGCTTGGGAGCAATTATATGTTTCATAATATCACCTACTGTCACGCAGTGAGCGTCTTTCAATCTAGAAATATAACTGCTAAGGGATTCCACTTTAATTGTTCTAATTCCAATTGGTTCAATTGAAAATAAACAACTTCTTTCCAATTACATTACACCAGCATTTCATATCTTCTATTATTAGTTAAATATAATAATAGAATTGTCTAAATTTCTTACTTTTATACAATGGTGTAAATAAAATATATATCAGTCTCACCTAAAACTTAATCTACTATTACTTTTCTCCTTATGTGATTGAAATAGTTTTTTCATAAAGTACAACGAACTGTCTAATAGTTTATTCTCAAAAAAAGTTTTATTATTTATTCATTAGGCTAATTTTTACTCTGGTTTATATTATTGTAAAATATATAAATACAAAAAAATGTTAAATATTGTAGTGGAAGGTAATATTGGAGATTGAAGAAGAATTTTTATAGAGTTTTCTTTTAAAAGATGGGATAGTTAAACAAACCAGCCTAAAGGGTCGGTTTCTTATTATACAGGAACCAACTTTTTGAGGTTAAAATTTGATTATAATATAAAATTCTCTAATCGTTGGCTGTACCCCTTAAACAGGTCGTGAAACCAAGAGCCTTTTAATACTGTTATTTTAAAATAACTACAAAAAAAAAGAGAGTAATTAGTTAAAAAATATTATTTATAACTATTTTTATTTCAAATGGCTATTAAAGTAATTTAGTAGTATAATACTGACAAGAAATTTAATCAATTTAGGGAGTGAAACGAATGAATCTTGGTGATTACTTGATTTATAGTCCTCGTATAGGATGGAAGTTAAAGAATAACCAGGAGATGTTTAGTTTGTTAACCAAATTACGTAACCAGTTGACCATTTTAAGTTATGGGACAGACTTAGATAATCAAGCGATTCAACATCTCATTGATAAACATTTATTAATTGGAGCTCAAGAACATGGTGGTAAAATCATGGAAGTTAAATATGATAAATATGACTCTGATATAAAAAAAGACTTAGACGGCCACTATTACACAGAAACGTATTATGTGAATGAAAGGCGATTGATTGAGTTTGAAAAAGAATTACGTAAGCTTTCAGGAAAGCATATTCGATGTCAGTTCGGTGTGCGTGCACATTTCGATGTTGACTTAAAAGGCAGTATTTTTTCTACACGGTTGTATAGGACATTGGACTGCTTATCTGTATACCGAGAAAAAATCGAAGGTCAGTACATATTTTTTATCGATAATGAGTCAATTGATAATCAAATGATTCGAAATAAGATACACATTCTACCTAAAAAGTTACAATCTCTTTCACTACCTATAAATTTTACAAACTCACAAAAAGAATTATATGTAAAAGATTGGATTTCTAAAATTCTTGATTATTGATTTGGGATTTCTTTATTTCATATTATTAATTTTTCATAAATAAGTTCTTCACTCTAATGTTTACTTCAGATAGACTTCCGTGTGATTTTTTTCGTTATAAAAAATATCAGGCTAAAGATAAGGCGCAATAATTTTATACTTTACTACTGCTGCTTGCCGCTGTTCTTCTGAAAAAGCTGTTAATGGATGTTGTTCATTTTGCATAGATATCAACCTTTCCGATTTATTGTTTTTCTAAATAGCGATAAATCGTTGTGAGAGACACACCTCACTTTTCCGCAACATCTTTAATCGTTGTGCCACTTTAAATTAAAGCTTTCATCATTTCAATATCTTTTGAACCATACTTTTCCGAACGTCCACCTAGCGCCCACGTGCTTTAAACACGCGGAGGGTATGATATTACTGTAACATATAAAGATGAACCGTCTTCATATGTATACGAGTATTTTTATAATGCAAAAACCAAAAAGATTAATTTGATTGTATTAGATGACGGAAGGAGTATTGAAGAAGATATGAAATACCCTCCAATCAAAGAATAAAAAACAGACGTCAAAAAAACAAAACATACTAACATTAGTAGAAGTGAAGAAAAGCTGACTAGCCTCTGGGACCATTTGTGAGTCCGTATATAAAACCTGCTAACTTCATGCCTTTATATGGATCAGCTTAGTATGTTGGGTCCTAAGAGATCGTGTATAAGAAAGTGGAATCGATAAGGTACTGTGATGACTTCTATGATTGGTAACAGGGAGAGGGATGAGATGAAACATGTCAGTGCGTTAGATATTAGTAAAGGAAAAAGTACCGTTCCGATTTATGATGGTCACCACCATTGTGATTTTGAAGGTGTGTTACATCATACACGGAGTGATTTTGATCGATTACTCGAACGAATGGAAGAGATGACGAAGCAAGATGGACAAGCACCAGATATAGTATTTGAAGCAACAGACATCCAATCAAAACCTGTCGAAGCGTTTTTCAAACATTATGGTCCACTTGAAGCGAATTTACAAATGGCAACAATGCGTCGCAATAAAACTGATATCACTCTCCAATCATCAACTTTTATTGATTTTCCTAACGAATTAAATAATTATGCATCTCCCAGTTCCACTGAGCCACAATCGAATACGCTTTTTCTTCAACGTCTAAATCCTCATATCCACCCGTATTAAATCGCCATCTTCGACGTCGTCCAAATTCAATTGCTTATGTATTTCTTCCATCAATCCACCATATGAAATCATTCGTTTTCGATTCAATGCTTCTTCTTTTTTTAATAACTTTTCGAGTGTTCTAGTGTCCGTAGATCATGTCTACTTACATATTTGGACATGAATCTTTAGACAAATTATTAAAGATTTCTTATATAATACCATTTTGAATCTCTGAAACTTCTTGTCTTCGTACAATTTTGCAACCTTTCTATGTTTTCCTAGGCTCGAGTTTTGCTTCTTTATCACAGAATTAACCAGCATATTTATATGAAATAATCGTTGCCATAGACCACTTTTTGGAGTATGCGTCCCCCCCTTGCTCGCCTCTTCCTTTTCCCTTCATTACCAGGGCTCCTGCTAATCTCATTTCAATCACCTTCATTTTTACTTCTATTGGATAACTTGCTCTTGTTCCCCTAGAAAAAACACCTTCGTTGATTGTTTGGTTATGCTTATACCAGTTTTTCAACGAAAGGTGTTGTTATTTGTCTCATTTCTCTAGGTCAGTGCGTCTTCTAAGTGGGGATTTTACGGTATTTGGTGATAATCCTTTTTGCTCTAGAATATTTGTAAAATCTAAGACCTCTGAAATAATCTTCATATAAGAATCTACTAATAAGACAAAGACATTGTCTTCACAACTTTCAATTCACTTACTCCTCCATCAGAACATACATTCCTGGTTGTAATTTCAAGAAATCCTTTTAACTTCGCTTAGATTACTTAATTTTAAAATGTGCAATTTGACCTTTCAAGTTTTCAACCATCTCATTTACTTGATTAGCTGTTCCCAGCATTTCTTCCATAAAAGCAGATTGCTCTTGCATAGTTGAAGCAATATTTTGGGTACCTGCTGATGTTTGCTCCAATGATTGCACAGTTGTCTCAGTAGTCCCTAATACTTGTTCAGAGCTTGCTGATATTTGTTCTACTGTGGAAGCAATTGATTGCGTTCGCATACTAATGTTTGAAATTAGAGATGAGATTTTTTGAAAAGTATCTCCAGCCAATCTTATTGCGATAGTCTCATGATTAATTTCATCTACTACTCTCGTAATAGCTTCAACAGATTCATTAGAATTGTTTTGCATTTCAGAGATTAATTTAGTTATGTCATTAGCCGATTGGGCAGATTGTTCTGCTAAATGTCTTATTTCATCTGCGACAACAGCAAATCCTTTTCCGTATTCACCTGCACGAGCAGCCTCAATAGCTGCATTTAATGCTAGTAAATTAATTTGATCTGAAATACTTGTAATAACATTTGTAATTTGTCCTACTTCTTTAGAACGTCGATGCATTTGTTCTGTCATTTGCATAGAGGCTTTTGAAAGCTCGTTAATTGAATCAATTCCTTGTACGGATTGTTGAATGACATGATTACCTTGATTGGATTCTTCAGATGTTCTAATAGATTCATCAGAGACGTTTGTAGTAGATTCTGTGATTTCTACTATCCCCTCTGATATTTCCCTAATCGCAATTTGATTTTGAATAGCCCCAGTTGTTACCATTTCACTGCTTACTGAAACTTCCTGAATTGCTGCTGATACCTGATTGGCCATTTCTGTCACTTGCTCTATACTTTGCGTCAATTCTTTAGACCCGCTTGCTACATAGTCTGCTGTTGAGGATACATGACCTATAACTTTTTTTAGCTGTACTTGCATACTATTAAAACTTGATGCAAGCTGACCAATTTCATCATTACTTGTATTTTTAATTTCCTGTGTTAAATCACCAGCAGCAATTACTTTAGTATAATCTACAAGTTCATTTAACGGTTTAGAAATTCTTTTAGCAGTGAAATATGCTAGTATACCACTTACCACAATAAATATAAGTGCTAATAACACACATACTTTTATTAATAAATTTTCCAGATCAACTATAAAATCTGCATCTTCATCTAACCCTAAGACAGAATCTGTTCCTGGAACTTGTAAAAATGTAGACTTATGAGCGCCGTAATCATCTATATAAATATCACTTGTAACCATTTTAGTTGTATCTAGCGCTGCTTTTTGTTCATCTGTAAACGCTAGAGGTGATAAATACTTATCGTCATTACCTAAAAATAAAATGACTTCTTTATTATCTACTTTACTCATAATATACACATTTTCTAGTTCATACTCTTTTTGAAAGTCATTCCCTCTGGACAACAGTTCTTGATATGCACTTTTGTTTGTTTTAGCACTATTGATTAATTCTTTATCAAATAACTCTTCAAAGTCCTCCATTTTCATTGTTAAGCTCTCTTCAAACTGAGGAATAATATAGCCATCGATTAAACGCTCAGCTACAATAAATATGGCAAAACTAAAAATTGTGCTTATAACAATAATAGGCATTAATACGTTTAATAATATTTTCTTTCTAATTGTCATACCTTTAAACATCGTTAACGCTCCTAACTGTAATATAAAATTAACTATTATTAAACAAATACCAATTCATTTAACGTAATATATTGATTCAGATCTAAATTCAATAACCTAGTATTTTCTTTTAAATCTGGTGATTTATGAAATATTACAGCAAAAGTAGAGCTTTCATTCACTTTCATCCGTCGATATTCTAAAATTTCTTCAAAATTTAGTTTAAACCCTTCATGATTAATAGACACAACTTTCTTACAATCAATAGATGCATCTATTTCAGCACAACAAAAACTATAAATTGAATCATCCATTTGATTAATTATATTTTCCCAATCAGGCTTTTGTTGTTTAAAAAAGTACTCGCATGCGTTGACACCATATGCATAAACGCCAAGTTCATTTGTACCGATACCAGCAAATCTAAGTGGATTTACTTCAATAGGAACAATCTGTCCGAGATTATCGATGCGAATTTCAATATGTATAGGGACAAGCTTTAATGCGAAGAGCGATGAAATAGTTTTTAAAAATTGTTGAATTTTGTTGAGGGACTCATTTATTACTTGCTTACTCGTATAGTAAATTCTATCGCTCATGTCCTTCTCATGCCTAAACATTCTTTTAAAAAGATTTAGGATAACAGGCTCGCCTTCTTCTGTAAAATATACGTCAACAGCGTATTCATCACCTTCAATTAATTTCTCAATTATAAAGGATTGATTATTAATAACTTCGATTGGATACTCTGCACTTGTAACTTCCATTTCAAACTTAAGTTGTTCAATAGTTTCTTTATATTCTTCTACCTTATCAATACGATGTACTCCTACACTTGAATATCCTATAACAGGCTTAACAATAATAGGGAAAGGTAGTGAAGCAGAATTTAATTCTTCTAATTCTTTTAGAGATACTTCTGTGAAAAAGAAATCTTTATAATGACTACTTAATGTTTTCCTGAAAGTAACTTTATTTTTCAAAACATCTGTAACAATTGTTAAGTAGTGATTAGGTGCATATTTAGATAAAATATTAAGTCCATTTTCAGAGTTAAAGAGTATTGGACAATTCTTCTTCTCTAATTCAATCAACAAATCGTCTACCTTTTTTAAACTTATAGTAGATTCATTTGGTATAAAAACTTCATTTAATTTGATAACCGGAATTTTATTCTTACTAACTGTGTGCGCTAATAAATCAGAAACATAAGGTCTATCTAGTATTATCAACTTTTACACTCCTATCTGTATATTTTTCTAAATATCCATATCCTAAAATAATTATTAAAAGTATGTTAGAATAACTATCATCTATAATAATATAAAATACCTATAATATCCATAGTTTCGTATTTTATTATTTAGGTAATTTTACATTGTAATTAATAAAAAGGATATCTATATACTAACAAGTATATTTACCTATAAACTCTTATACTGTTAATCTTTTTTAGTATTGGAGCATTCATTTGTACTCAACGTTGACACTTCCGCTCTGGCCCCTGTGCTTGTCATAATGATTAAGTGTAACTAATTCCATAATTTACCTACTAGGAAATAAACTCCGTTAATTGATCGATCACTCAAAATTTCTGCTCATTGCGTCCGTTTCGTTAAAGAAACGGATGTTTTTTCAAGAGCCAAAAAAGAAAAAGAGCAGCTAGTGCTACTCCTTCGATAAATCTCACATTCGCTTTAAAATTTCCCTTCGCAATAAAGAAATATAGGCTTGTTCGTCAGGCGACTTAAAGTAAATACAGTTATAATAAATATACTCTTCAAACAATTCTATATCGACCATTTCAATTGGATTTTTCCATTCCAGATCTCCTAATAATGTTTGTTGCCCCATTTTTTCACTCACACTATCAGCCCCGTTTTTTTCGCAAGAATACATAATTACTCACGATAATATACCAGTATATAACATCAGTATAATAAAAGAGAGCAGTCTATATTATTCTCTTCATTTTATGCTTGTTGTTTTGTTGGTGCTAATACGATTTCTCTAATATTTACACTTTGAGGCTGATTAAATACAAAATAAATTGTTTCTGCTACTGTACTTGGATTTAAACCACCATGAATTGATTCCTTCCATTCTATGTAGTTCTCTTTAATTTGTTCGTCAGATGTGTGTGATAGTAACTCGGTCTCAACCACACCTGGTGCAATTGTTATCACACGTACGTTATGCTTTGAAACCTCTTCACGAACATTTTCACTCATTGAATGAACTGCGAATTTCGTCCCCACATATGCCGCATGATCAGCGAATGTTTTCTTTCCAGCAATAGAACTTACATTAATAATAGTTCCTGTTTGACGTTCAATCATAGAAGGCAATACTGCTTGCATTCCATTTAACATACCTAACACATTTACATCATACATTTCTTTCCATTCAAGAGGATTTTGTTTAGCGATATCGCCCAATAACATACGTCCAGCATTATTTACAATTGCTTCAACTGGTCCAAATTTGTCTTCAGCTGCCATAAGAGCTTTATCTAAAGCCTCTCTATCTGTTACATCCACACTTGCTTTAATTACATGATCTCCTGTAAATTGATCTAACAAATGTGCACGACGTGCTATAACTAAAACGTTATACCCATTTTGTATAAACTTCTTTGCTGTTGCTTCACCAATACCTGATGAAGCACCTGTTATTGCAATATATCCTGTTTTCATTCTGATTGTCACTCCTTCTTTGATTTCTAAGTAAAATCAGTTTACAATTAAATCTACTTAAGATAAAGTAGGCACCTCTTTGTCCCTTAGTAACCTTAAGGTACTTAATAAAGGAGAGCAACGAATTGGATAAGAAAAAATATTTAAATGAGTTTGATGCTACAATGCAAATTATTCAAGGAAAATGGAAAATAATGATTTTATATGAACTATACGAAAACCCTCTCAAACGATTTGGAGAGCTTCAAAGATATATTGAGGATATTTCACATAAAACACTATCCAGACAATTAAGAGAACTTGAAATGGATGGATTAATAGTAAAAAATGTATATCCAGAAGTTCCTCCTCGTGTAGAATATTCCATAACTAAAAAAGGATTGTCCCTTATTCCTTTACTCGATATGATTTGTGAATGGGGAATTACTCATGTAAAGAAGGAACATTTAGAACGTGTGTTATGTGAGTTGGAGGAGAATTAAATAAACAACCAATTACTTGTTCATTGAAGAATATGTTGCTTTATTCTCAGGAGTATCATTTTCTAGAAATGGCATTTTGATAAATAGATTTTTTTAATTTAACTAATGCTTATGAAATGATTTCCCTTTATTGCTACAGAGATCCTTAAATTCAAAGAAAAGGGAATTAGTTGAGAGAATTAAAGCCCTTATCACGTTAGATTTAAGTTAGAGAAGGATGGAAATCAACGTGTTATTATTGACAGAAAGTTGATAGTATTCTCGGTCAGAGAAATGCTGTTTTAATGTTTCCACTTGTTTAAGAGGTCGTTTTATCACCTTCAAGACACATGAGTTTTTAAACACTTTATAAAAAACTTTTAGCCTCAGTTTGATTACCAAAACCCGCCCCCTTATTAAACAAAGAAGAAGAAGGTACTGTGAAGCTCTAATTTCTCAGTACCCTAAATTGTTAAATGATATTTTCACACTATGTTCAGATAGGACAATCTTTTACCCCTTTTTTAAAAGATCGCAAGGATTTCCCATTTGTTCGATTCTTCCATTTTTTAATTGCACGATAAAATCAGCGATAGCATGGGCATCCTCTTCATCGTGTGTAACAAATATAGATGTAATATTTGCGCGCTTTAAAATGTCACGTAATTCTTTTCTAATTTTCACTTGAAGCTCGGTATCTAAGTTACTAAAAGGCTCGTCTAATAATAGTAAACGAGGGTTAGGGGCAAGCGCTCTTGCAATTGCAATTCGTTGCTGCTGACCGCCACTTAACTGATGGGGGTATCTATTTTCATATTCCTCCATTTCCACCAGCTCTAACACTTCCTTTAATCTTTTAAGGCGATCTTCTTTTGTTAAATCTGTAATACCGAATAATATATTCTTACGAACTGTCATATGCGGAAACAATGCATAATCTTGAAACACCATCCCGATATCACGTTTTTCTGGTTGAATAAATGTTTTACTGTCGAATATCACTTCATCATTTATACAGAAAGAGCCTTTACTAGCATATTCTAATCCTGCTAATATTCGCAATATCGTACTTTTACCACTGCCACTTCTTCCCAAAATTGAAATGACCTCGCCCTTTTTAATTGTGATCGTAAATGATTGGATTGTTTCTCTTTTTGCTGAAGGATATGAAAAGCATAAATTGTCAATAGATAAGTACATGTTAGCTGGACTCCTTTTCCAGTAGCTTATTAAAAATAAAAATCGCAATGGCACTAATTACAATGATGAATAACGAGGCCTGTGAGGCTTCCATGATTTTTTCGTCACTTGCATATTGAAAGGCCTTAGTAGCAAGGGTATCAAAATTAAATGGTCTCAAGATGAGTGTTAGTGGAATTTCCTTCATTATATCAATAAAAACTAGAATGAAACCGCTAATTATTGCACCTTTCATCATTGGAACATCTACTTTAAAAAAGGTTTTTGTAATGCCAGCCCCTAATAATCTTGAAGCATCTCGGAAATTCGTACCGATTTTCTCGTAACCTGCCTCAATAGAGTTAAAGCCAATTGCAAAGAAACGTACTATATATGCAGCAATCAGCATCACAATGCTGACACTAAGAACAAGTGTGGAATCGAGCCCTAGCTTTAAATAAAGAGGTGTTAGCCACTCATCTAGTTGAATGAATGCAGTGACAACAGCCACTGCTATAACAGCTCCCGGAATCGAATAGCCTAATATAGATAGTCGAGTCAACACTTTAGTTATACGCCCTTGGAAAAGTCGATTAAAGTTACCAATAATTAATGCGAATATAATAATGATTGTTGCACTAATCGCTGCAACGATGATCGAATTTTTCACATAAATATAAAAGTCCTGAAATGGGATTTGACCAAATGTTAAGATAAACCAATCGATTAGCTGAAAAACTGGGATTAAAAAACTCAGACTGAAAATTATCGTACAATATATCGTTGCTAATAATGCTTTACCACCGCGTAATTTCACAAGCTTTAAAGGTCTAATTTTAGTGGTAGCATAGCTAAACTGTTTGCGCCCACGTAGCAACTTCTCGATAATTAAAATCATAATAACAAATCCCATAAGTGAGGCAGCTAATTTTAATGAAGAATCAATATCACCTAACGAAAACCACGTTTGGAAAATAGCAGTACTGAATGTTTGAATACCGAAATATTTTACTACCCCATAGTCATTTAATACCTCTAAAATAACTAAACTCACTCCGCCTATAATTGCCGCTCGGGATATTGGGACTACTACTTGAAAAAAAATTTTGAAGGGTCCTTTTCCGAGCATCCTTGCACTTTCAATTAAAGTTGCAGACTGATGTGATAAAAATACACGCACAATTGTATATACATAGGGAAACAAAAACATCGTATAAATAAAAATAGCTCCTGGTATGTTCATAATATCGAAGTAGGCGGTATTAACTTCGACATGTAGTTTGTTTCGGAATATTGTTTGAACAACACCTGTATAATTCAATATGCCGTGATACGTATAGGCTGCTATAAATGGAGGAAGAGACAAGGGTAAAATAAGTGACCATTTATAAAAGCTACGCAAAGGAAAATCATACTGAGCAATAAGCCACGCAAGACTTGTACCCAATACAATTGTTAAAATTCCTGTAAAAAATACTAGAATAAATGATGCACGTATAAAGTCAGCTAATATATATTCTTTAATATGTACCCAATTTTCATTTTCAGGCATGAATAGACCTTCAATAATTGTAAGATTGGGGCCAATAAGAAATAGGATGATACAAATTGCTAAAAATGACCAGATGTTCATTTTGCTAAAGAACTTTCGCATATTAATTGTCACCTCTATATATAGAAAGCCCTTGCTGCAACATGCAACAAGGGTTTAATATTTTTTGTTATTTCCAGCCTACCTCATTGAAGATCATCACAGCTTTTGCATTATGATCGCCTAAAGTAGAGAGTGGAATATCTTGTTCTTTGAATTCGCCCCATGACTTAAGTAACTCTGAGGATGTTGCTTCTGGATTAACAGGATATTCATAATTTGTCTCTGCAAAAACAGTCTGTGCTGCAGGAGCAGTTAAATACTCTAATAATCTTACTGCATTATCTTTATTTTTTGAAGTTTTAATTACACCAGCACCACTAATATTAACGTGTGTTCCTGTTGTTTCTTGATTAGGGAAAAATACGCCTAAGCTTTCAGCCACCTTCACTTCTTCTGGATCAGTAGAGTTTAACATTTGTCCGTAATAATATGTGTTCATAATGGCAACGTCACCAATTCCAGCAGTAATCGCTTTTGCTTGATCTCGATCCCCACCCTCTGGATTACGGGCGAAGTTTGTTACAAGGCCACTTGCCCACTCTTTAGCCTTTTGTTCCCCACTAATTTCGATAAATGAAGCAAGTAATGATTGGTTGTAGACATTTTCAGCACCGCGGATTAGTACTCGATTTTTCCATTGTGCTTCTGTTAGAGCTTCATAAGTTGAAAGTTCTTCTGGTTTAACTGTTTCTTTATTGTAAACGATAACGCGAGCTCGCTTTGTTAAACCGTACCACATTTGATCCGTATCTTGAAATTTTTTAGGTACTTGCTTGTTTAATGTATTACTTGAAATAACTTGTAATAGTCCATCTTCTTTCGCGCGGTATAGACGGGCAACGTCAGCTGTTAAAAATAAATCTGCCTTAGTGGATTTACCTTCCCGCTTAATGCGCTCTAGTAGCTCATCTGGCTCTCCTTTAATAATATTCACCTTAATACCTGTTTCTTTTTCAAACTCTTTATATAATTTATCGTCAACATCATAATGACGGCTTGTATATAAATTTACTTCCTTTGACTCTTCTTGAGAGCTGACTGCTTTTTCTTTTGAATCCTTTTGATTGTTAGAACTACTATCACTGCATGCTACTAATAAAAATAGAGCACTTAATAATAAAAATGCAAATAGCTTTTTCACTTTTTACTTCCCCTATCGAATGTTATTGAAAATGATTATCAAAATCAAATTCTTATTAAATTATATAAGTGTAAGAAAAAAAGTCAATATAGTATATGGTGTATTTAATAACTTTTTGTTCTTACCACAATAGATATATTCAGCTTTATGAAAAAGTATATATAAATGAATGACAATTAAAAACCAAACCATACTACAAATTTTTAACAAAAAAGTTAAAGGTGTCATAATCAAAGAAATTAGTTTCTAAAAAGTTTTGAGGTCACAATGAACAGCTAATTTATCCAACTTATTTAGTCTTTAAACGAATGGTTAAACTGGGGAGATGTTAACCTCTTTTTGCAAACTGTTAACTGACGACACTTATAATTAGCAATAAAAAGATATGTACGACTCAAACCTTTTCGCTGTCGACATTATCATGGTAACAACAATCGAGCGTACTTGATAAATCTAAAAATTATTACAGTACTTAGTTTGATTATTGGAAAATTGATACATACTTGATGAAAATAAGAAATGTAAATGGAGATGATTTTAAGTGGGTTTTGATAAAAAATGGACCCCTGATTGGGATGAACAAAATAAAAAATCGCAAAAAAGCGAACCATTTGATGACAAACTAAATACAAGTCTTCATAAAAACATACAACAAATTAAAAAAAGTATCGGTAATAGTAATGACATTATTATTCGTGAAATAAAAGTTGGGAAACTCAAAAATCAATTAGTTGGAATAATATACACAGATGGATTAGCAGATCAGTCTGTTGTAAGCAATTTTATCATGGAATCTTTGATGCTAGATATTGAAAGCGCCAATATTCATAACTCAGGAGAAATTATTCAGTTTTTAAAAGACTATTGCCTAACGATAGGAGATATTAAGGATATTTCTAGTTTTACAGCGTTATATAACTCTATTTTAAATGGTGACACGGTCATTTTACTTGATGGCTATACAAAAGGCATATCCACAAGTACAAAAAATGCAAATGGAAGGGCAATTTCTGAACCTGTAAATGAATCAGTAATACGGGGCCCTCGCGAAGCATTCACTGAATCAATACGAACCAACACGGCATTAATTCGCCGAAAAATAAAAGACCCTAATCTTTGGCTGAAATCCAGAATCATTGGGAAATATACAAAGACTGAAGTTTCGATTATGTATATTAACGGTATCGCGAATGATAAAGTTGTTACAGAAGTTATGAAACGCCTAGATCGAATTGACATGGATGGAGTACTTGAAAGTGGTTATATCGAAGAACTAATTCAGGATTCTACATTGACTCCTTTTCCAACTGTCTATAACACGGAACGTCCAGATGTAATTGCAGCTGAACTATTGGAGGGAAAAGTAGCAATTTTAGTAGATGGTACACCGTTTGTTCTTATTGTACCTGCTCCATTTACTTCATTTCTACAAGCCGCGGAAGATCATTATCAACGTTCGGATATAAGTAGCCTAATTCGAATCATGCGTTATTTTGGAATTGGAATTGCCTTATTAGGTCCTTCATTCTATGTAGCTATTACTACCCATCATCAAGAAATGCTACCAACGCCTATGCTATTAAGCCTTGCAGCTCAGCGAGAAGGAGTCCCGTTTCCAGCCTTCGCTGAAGCGTTAATAATGGAAGTTGCTTTTGAAATTTTAAGAGAAGCTGGGATTCGTATGCCTAGAACAATTGGACCAGCAGTTTCTATTGTAGGTACATTAGTTATTGGACAGGCAGCAGTAGAGGCTGGAATTGTATCCGCTGTTATGGTAATCGTCGTATCGTTAACAGCTATTAGTAGTTTTTTATTTCCTTCATATGGCCTCTCTAATACATTTCGGCTATTACGTTTCCCTATGATGGGTTTAGCTGCATTCTGGGGTTTGTTTGGCGTGATGGCTGGTATTACTGCTTTGATTCTTCATTTGTGTAGCCTTCGTTCGTTTGGAGTGCCTTATATGAGTCCGTTTGCACCATTTATTCCGTCTGAACAAAAAGATTCAATACTACGCTTTCCGCGTTGGGCATTACTAAATCGCTCTCGTTTAATTAGTCCAAATAATATAAAAAGAGGAAGCAATCCGTTAAATAAACCAACCAAAGGAAGGAAATAAACCTTTTTATTATCAATATAACTCCTACGAGGAGAGGAACTAATGAAAAAAACATCAATATTCTTATTTATTTTGTTTGCCCTATTTATAAGTGGGTGTGAAGGGAAACGTGAACTAAACGAACTAGCAATCGTTGTAGCTATGGGAATTGATAAGGTAGAGAACGGATATGAGGTAACACTACAAGTCGTTAATCCGTCTTCAGTTTCCTCCAAACAAGGAAATAGTGGTCAATCTTCTGTTGTAACCTACCATGCAACAGGTAAAAGTGTGTTTGAAGCAATTAGAGAAATGACAACCGTTACACCACGTAAACCTTATTTTTCACATATTCAAATACTTGTTCTGGGAAAAGAACTGGCCAAAAACGGAATTAGTGAATCACTCGATTTTTTTTCAAGAGATCACGAATTAAGAAGTGATTTTTATGTTATTGTATCGGATGAAACTTCTGCACGTGAAATTTTGTCCATTTTTACACCTTTAGAAAAAATTCCAGCAAGTAAGTTGTACAACTCTCTTGAAGTGTCGGATAAAGCATGGGCACCTACTACTCATATCCACATACATGACTTAATAAAAGAAATTAGTGAAAAAGGAAAAAATGCAGTTTTAACTAATATACGTATTGTTGGTGAAGCCGACCTTGGAAAAGAGCGGATTAACATAGAAAAAATAGAGCCAACAGCTAATTTAAAGTACTCTGGCTTAGCACTATTTAAACAAGATAAATTAGTCGGAACACTGACAGAAAACGAAAGTAAAGGTTACAACTATATAAAAAATAATGTAAAAAACACACTAGGAATAATAGCTTGTCCTAAAGGTGGAAATTTATCAGTCGAAATTACAAATGCAAAAACCAAAATGAAAGGGAAAGTAAAGAATGGTGTACCTTCAATTAATCTAAAAATTAATATCAAACAAAATGTAGGTGAAGTAAATTGTTCTATTGACCTTTCTAAAAAGAAGACGAACGACTATATTAATAAAAAAACAGAAGCCCGAATAAAGAAAATCGTAGAAGAAGCGCTTGATGCTATCCAAAAAGATTATCGAGCTGATGTATTGGGATTTGGAGAAGCAATTTATAGAGCAGATTATAAAGAGTGGAAGAAAATAAAAAATGAATGGGGTGAAATATTCCCATATGTGAAGGTAAATGTGTCTGTAGATGTAGAAACCACAGGGTCAGGGACTAAAATAAATTCGACATTATATGAACATGATAAAAAGGAGTAGGAGGTTATGCTAGCAATACTAGGAATAGTAATTATATCAAGTGTAATAACCCTTATTGAATTTTCTTATCTTTTTTCAAAACGTAACATAAAAGACAGATGGATTTTCTTTATTTTACTGATATTTGCTACAGGGTTAGGTATTGCTATGACTTTCCAAGTTAACATACCTAATCCTATAGATTGGGTCTCCTTCATTTATAAACCTGTAAGTGATTTTATTCTGCGAACATTTACTTAGAAATAGCTAAGTTGAATATAAAATAGAAAAAGAGGCAAGAAAACAGTGGAGAATCATGTTATAAGTGTCCGTCAATTCACAATAATAGTTACTTTTTTTGCTATAGGTACAGGTATTTTAATTTTTCCGGGGTCTATTGTAGGGGAATCTAAGCAGGATGCTTGGATGAGCTCTATTTTAGCAGTCCTCGTCAGTTTATTATTAATAAAAATGTTTATTGCAACAGGTAATATCGCCCCAAATATATCTCTTGTAGATATTAACAGGAGGATACTGGGCAAATGGGTAGGAAATTTTGTATCGATGACTTTTGTTTTTTTTACCTTTATCACAGCTGGAGAGCTGTTGTACTTTGTCAGTGATTTCTTGAGTACAAGTTTTATGCATGATTCACCTTCATATCAATTTAGTATAATTTTTGGGCTTCTCGTTATTTTTGGTTGTAGTTTAGGTTTAGAAACCTTTGCTCGATCAGCAGAAATTCTATTTCCTATATTTTTTATATTATTCATTCTATTAATTTTATTAATTTCCCCCCAGATAAATGTAGAAAACATTCAACCTGTACTAGTGAATGGCCCAAAGTCTATATTATTTGGAGCATTACTATTTATTAGTTATTTTTCATTTCCAATGATTGCATTGTTAATGATATTTCCTGTTTCTATCCAGGATAAAAAGGGGGCAAAAAAAGGGTTTTATATTGGTACTATTGTAGGTGGAATTGCATTAATAATTATCATTACTCTATGTATATTAGTTTTAAATCCTAATGACACTGCTCACTCTAGATTTCCAACTTATGAATTAGCTAAGCTTATTTCTATTGGTAATTTTATAGAACGTATTGAAATTGTTTTGGCATTTATGTGGTTTATTGCTATCTTTTTTAAAACGTTAGTTTATTTTTATGCGTCTGTTATTGGTCTAGGACAAATACTAAAAATAAAAAACTATCGAATTCTTATTTTGCCTGTAGGATTTGTTTTAATACTACTCTCTAAATTTATTCACCCTAATACAATTCATTCAGACAGTTACAACAAGGGACCTTGGATCCCCTTCGTTGCGACTTATGCGGTCATCCTCCCACTTGTACTAATAGTTGTTGCTAAGATTAGGAAAATTAATTAAGCATGAAATCTTCATCACTTTAAACAGATTGTTTGAAGTGATGAACTCTTTTTTTAACTTTGATGAATCCTTAACCTTTTAGTATTTGTTAGATTTTAAAAATCTTTTCACTAACGTTCATAAAATCCTTTGTCTTGTTTTCTAATTGTTTTTTTCTCTTTCTTTAGTTTATTTTCTTGCTGCACATAATCATTAATATCAAAATCAGGAGGAACATTCACAAGATTTCTTAAAGATATACCACTATCAACTAGCCATTTGAATTCCTCTTCAATGTTGTAATTGTGATCTTTCGCTATATTTTCATCAACTTCTATTACCGCAATCATTTTTATTTTTTCAGCCATACACACATCTCCCTCTATAAAATGATAATAACAATAGTCGTTTAACTGTTAAGACTCACCAATTTTGATGAGTCCTGATCTCTTTAAAATTAAATGGATTAGTATAAGTTAGAATAAGATACTCAAATAGTGATAATGGTTTTTGTGTCGGGTGCCAAGTTTTGCTGTCACGTGGAAAATCAATTACTGACTTAGGGTAGTTTTTCCTTTTCACGATATGTGGTTTACTTAATGTTTCATTTCTATCTCCAAGTATTTTCATTTTAAGAGAATTTTTTATTAATACAGGTTTACAATATATAACTCCTTGTGGATTGTATGTCGGCAGTTTTTTATAAAAGACACATACATTTTCATGATTTTTTAGTGGCATCTTATTGGCATTTGGGAAACCTGTTGTGTGCTTTCCTTTCTTCCAAATCCACTCATATCTAAACAGTTTAAGATTGGACATAATTAATTTACTAGTGAATGGCTGGCTTGCCGTTAATACAATAGCTCCGTTGTCTTTGATTACTCGCTCATACTGCTCCCACAAAAGCTCAAACGGAATAATCGTATCCCAACGACAGGTAGTCGTTCCGTAAGGAAGATCTGTCAGGATTAAATCAACTGATTTGTCAGGTATGTACTGCATACCCTCTAGGCAATCCATGTTGTAAATAGTATTTTTGTTAATGTTCATAGCTTTTTTCCTCCCGACATATTATAATAAATTCAGGAGAACGAGTGTTCTTTTACATACTTTTAAAGAGGCTTGAAGGGACAAGCCTCTTTAATTTTTCAATAAAAATAACGCTAGTCAAATTGACTGCGCTTCTTTACCGTTCATATGCAATACTTCTTCGTTTGTTTTTGATACTAACTTCATTTTTCAATACTTCTTCATGAGCACCAGGTATTTTTTGTTGCAACTCTTTCTCTACCTGGACTGACTCAGTTAATTGGCCACCACGCTGCTTTTCATCAGCATACAAAGCGAGTTCCTTTAAAATTTCCTGATGTTGCGGATCAGTTAGCTTATTTTCTGCAATGAGTTGATCATATGGACTCTTGTACTCTCCATCACCAATATCTAATCGATCTGGATTAACTAGATCGACTGTATCTCCGTTTGGAATCAATACATGGTATCGAGTTTTGAGATAACTATATGCTTTTTCTTTATCAGAAAACACTTCCTTTTCAAGCAGTGCCATGCGTTCATTTCCTTCAGCAAACCCCATTAATTCATTAGACATTAGTTCACTTTCAGACCATTGGATTAGAATCTTCGGATTAGTCACTTCTTGCTGATTAATGAGAGCAAAATTATCTTTAAACGTATTATTAAACACCTGGATAAAATCTGCATTTACTTGCTCAAAGGTAAGTAAATCATCACTGACACTTCTAAGTTGATCCAATTCCTGTTTAAATGCTGGATGTTGTAATTGCTCAACCTTATTAGTGATTATGTCATGAATAATTTCTTTTAAGTCCTCAGCCTCAATTGTACGTAAGCTAGCATTTGATAAAGCTCCGTATTCAATTAATAGCAGCTGCGCAGGCTTCATTAATTCGTTCTCTTTTGCACGTTGAATTTCTAAAAAATGATTATCGATGGTTTCTATAAATTCACTCGCTGCTGTTCTCACACCATTTAGTAACATTTCTTTATCTTTTAATTCTTTACCTTGTTGTGTCCAGCTGGCCAAATAAGAAAGACTAAAATTCTCGGTATCAATTCCATATCGACTGGCCACGACATAGGACACCATTTCTGCTTGAAATTCACGTTCTGCTTTAGTAAAGCTATCACGTACATCAGGAGTGTGCAGCCTAGCATGTGCTAACTCATGAAGTAACGTAGTAACATTTTCGTAAGCTGTATTTCGTGGGTTTAAGGCAATTATTTTTTCATATGGATAAGCAACACCTTTCGCTACTCCTAATTCACGTGGAGGTACTGGTAATATTTCAAACCCAATATTTTTAGATACTTTATGCAAGGCTGCTAACATTTCATCTTCATTTTCTATCACTCCATCCTGGTGATACTGGCCAAAGATTTCAGAGACAGGCATCCCTTTCTCTCTTGCATCTGTTTGGGTATATTCAAATACATGGCCAATTTTAAAAAACAACTTTTTTTCAGTTTCTAGCACGCCATTTTTAATTTGTGCTTTCTCTCTGGAATTAGCGAATTGCATCTGTATCCATTCATCATCACGTTTAAAATATGTGACAGGTGTAGGGACAAATATTTGAATCCCCTTCTCACCTTTTTTAACAGATACACCCTTGTCCTGCCAAAACTTAAATGAACCTACTGCTTTTGCACCCATGAATTGATTTTGAATCAAAGCCATGTTACGCAAGGAATAGTTATAAAATATTGACATAAAAGCTAAATGCTCTTTTAATGCATCCTCTGTTATAAAATAGGAGCTTAGTTGATTGGTCATTTTTTCTGATAATTCTTCGATCTCTTTTTGCTTTTCCTCTGCTGTTTTTGCTGTATATTTTTTACGTGTCATCACCATAATCTCTACTCCTTTAAAGTTCTTCAGGTACCAAATGGGCATCTGCTAATTCATGACGTTCTGCTTCAGGAAAATATTCAAGTAATGAGGTATACATAACTATTTCATGGCTTTCTTGATTGAATGGCACAATAAATGTACCTTGTTGAATTGCCCCAAAGATAAACTGTCGATTATCCTCTGTTAGCTCTACTTTTAGCTCTACACTATTTACTCGAAGCGTAACATGCTGTTCTTCTAACTCTTTGATAAATGCATATACAATGTTGTTCATTTTTCCTCATCCTTTTTATCTAGGTTATTTTCAATGCACGACATACACTTTGCCCCTTGATAAGGTTCTTTTTCTACATCAAGAACTTTATTGCATAATTCACACTTAACTTCATAGATCATTTAACAACCTCCTCTAACGCTCATATCCATCTAACATGCGGTCAAATTCTTCCATGTTTCGTTCTTTTTTAAAGTCGTGGTACGTTTTTCGTAACCGATAATTCAAATTATTTAGTGCCTGGTTTAACCCTTTAGAAACATGTAAATTTTGACGATACATAGGAGCTTGATACTTCCGTTGGGATTTAGATAGTTCAAACAAACGATGATCGGCTTCCTTTTGATAGGCACGCATTTCAGTTAAAACCGCATTTCCCATACGTTTTTTTAAATCCTCTAATTTTGTTTGTTTATAATTTTGATACTTGCTACCTTCTCCGTACTTTTCCTTCATGACTTCAACTTCTTCATCCAGTAGCCGATGAAGATCTTTCATTTCATTTTTATAGTAACGTTTTAAATATATATCAACGATCTGATCAATATACGGCCTTGCTTCATTAATAGATTGATAGCCGTACCTCCATTGAGAACGATCTTGCGGTAATCGTTGAAGTGCCTCTCGAAAAAGCCTTTTCGTTTGACGATGTGTAGATAGATCGACTCTCTTTTCCTTTTTTAAATTCACACTACCTCTTATCAAATCGGTAATAAGATTACGTTCTTTTGAACGATCCATAATAAGGTTGGCCACTTTCGACTTCATTTTATCAAGAGAACCTTGTTTTCGTTTGGCACGTAGTTGTTCCTCCCATTTACCTGTTTCAAAATTCTTTGTCCACTTTTTAACCCGTGTAGGTATCGGCTCAACTGTCGCTATATGAACATGAAGGTTGTCTGTGTTGTAGTGGATAGCTGCAGACCATACCGCACTATCGATCATATTCTCTGCTTTTAACATTTCGTTTACTGCAGCGCGCACAATATTTTTCATTTTCACTTCATTGACCTGTCCACCTTCATCCATTAATCCATACTTTTGTAGCCAAGTGTTATCGAAACTAATCACATCTTGCCAAAGTGGAGAACCATTTTCTTGAGCCTGCTTGAACAAATCTTTTAATGAATTTTTTTGATCCATATTGATAGTATCTTCAGTAGATGAAAACAATGCACCTTGCTTGTTTTCATCTCCCATATAGTCCATATACTCATAAAAAACAGAGAAGGAATCATTTTCATCAGTAATAATTTTCTCGTTCACTTTCGCAGCATCACGATCAATATAATTAATAAAATCCTGATATTCATCGCTTGATGGCATAACAAATCTACTTTTTAAAACAACGCCAGGAGAATTATTCATATTTATCTCCCTCTATCCATTAATAACTTTGATTATCTGGCAACGCTCTTTTTGTTTCCTGATCTATTTTCTTTTGACGATTATGTGCAATACGATTTTTTATTAATTCCTCAGCTTGATTAAAAGGCACTGTTTTTAATCGATCAGTAGAACCTAACTGTTTTGCATCTGTAATAATGAAATAGTGATTCCAAAATTCAAGCATCATCTGAGTATTACGATCAATAACATTCCCTGTTATACGTACTCGTTTTAAGTCTTCTGTAATTGGCTCCAATATACTGTGTAAATGTTTGTGCATCATTGCTTCTACTTCTGCTAAAAGGGCTTGATTTTGAGAAGTTTCATGAGCATAAAGAGTCTCAATTAGGTGCTCTATAACACCACCAAGAGTTAAATTTTTTTCATTTGCTAACTGTTCGAGCTTTAGTATTGTAGAATCCGTTAACCAGAAGTTTTTTTTCTTTTTCGTAACTGTCACTTTACTTCACTTCCTTTCCTACTAATTCTGTCAGTTGTTGATTTATTTCTTCTGCATCACTATCTAATAGTAGGTACAACATCGATTCAATTTGCAGCACATGTTTATATAGCTCACTTTGTTGTAATAAATATTGCTCCATCTGTGTTTGAGAAGCTGTTACAACTTTTTCAAAGCGATCTCGTTCCTCAATGAACACATCATAATAAGCTATCCGTTCAAGCAAAGATTTTAAATAAACCTGGCGTGACACCTTTGCTTTTTTAGCAGCTTTATCAATTTTATCTATTGCTAAATCATCGACATCTCGAATTAATATAGCACCCATTATTCGTTCACCTCTTGCCCAAAAACTTTTTGCACTTCTTGGTTTAAAATGCCCTCAATTGAAATCAGTTTCTTCAGCAACTCTTCATTCGATTTTGCAAATGTTGCAAACACTTCTATATGCATCCCCAGCATTTCTTCGAAGCGATTTTTTTCTTCTTGAAATAAATTTGGAGTGGTTATTCGTTTCAAATGAAGATTAATAAAATCATTTTGTGTCATCTTCTTTTTTTTGGCCATGCTTGTTATTTTTTTCTTTAATGCTGGATCAACCCGTGCCTTTATTTCGGCCATTGTGCAATCTCTCCTTTGCTTCAAAGTCGCTAGGGCGTTGAGCGTTTCGTCTCTAAAAGAGGCGAAACTGAAAATAGTCTGCGAGCGCAGGCTATTGAGTGAAAGAGCATAAGGGAAATCTGCTATCACCTGGGGTGATAGACTAGGCAGAGCCTAGTATTTCGGTGTCCCCATAAAAAAGAGCAATTCTTCCTGTTTTCTTCCTGAAATTTATCATGTTCTTCCTTTTTTCTTCCTAGCTTTTTTGCTAAAATCAATCCATTTACTACTAGTATTATTCGACTTCAACTACATTCTTTTTCATTTCATCGGAGCCAATCATGTCAATTTTTTCTTGCAACTTCTTTCGCTTATTTTGTAATTCTATTAGTCGATTTTGATAGTCTTTTTTCTTCTCATTGACGTTTTCAATCGCTGTTTTTTTCTTTACAAGTTGTAGACGTACTTCTTGTTTTTCGTCTTCCGTCTTATAGGCAAGCTCACTTTCTAGATGCTTCATTTCGTTTTGTATTGATGCAATAATGTCATCTTGTAAGGGAATCTGTTCTCCTTCCAATGTACGAATCTTCTTATCAATTTGGTCAATTTCAAGCGCAATAAATTCTTCTTGATAGGCGAACTGTGTCTTTTCTTTCAAGGATTTATCCTCACTTATTTTTCGATAATCGCCAACAATAATTTTTTCTTTCGGCTGTGGTAAATCTAAAACAGTTGATGGATCGACAGCGCCTTTTTCAGCCAACAGTTTGTCCCTTGCCTCACTTTCAAGTATTTTTTGATCACGAATTTCCTTAACAAATAAACCAATAACAGAATACTCCTTAGGCACTTTTGAAATATGAAGAACGTACTGATTATCCTTTTGATAGATAATTTTCACAGGGTAAGACTCCAATGATTTCGAGGCTTTGGCTGCAAATGCAAATGTAGGTTTTACGTTATCTGAACCTGTGTGTTGTGTTTCCAGTAATACTTCCATGAACCCTTTTTCGGGATTATAGTGCCATTTTTTTAAGATTAATGTCGTTTGTTCTAAACCTACTATGTCTTTGTTAAAAGGTGTTTGTTTAATTGGATTATCATCATACATCCACAACTTGGATGTAAAGATAATCAAAAAACTAATGATGAGAAACGACATCAGACTTACATAGAATTTATTTTCTAAGCCTTTATTTATTTTTAATTTCACAAGTTAACGCCCTCCTTTATTCAGAGAAATCGGCCACTCTTCCATAACCCACAATGACAGATCCCCAATAACCTGTTAACGCGTCATCATAACGCACGCCATCATTTTGTGAGTTAAACATTTTTCCGTTCCCTACATACATACCAACATGTGTAACTGGTGCGTAATTAGCACTTTTAAAGAAAATTAAGTCGCCTGGTTGCAATTGATCCCGTGTTATTGGTTGAGCAAATTTGTATTGTGTATAGGCTGTACGTGGAAGTTGGATGCCTGCTTTTGCGTAAGACCATTGCATTAATCCTGAACAATCAAAGCCCATATTTGGATTGTAGCCACCCCAAACATAGGACCAGCCTTCGTACTTTAACATCTCGTTTAAAATCGTTTTAAAAGCTTCATTTCCAACAATTTGAGAACCCATAGGCGAACAATTCATCGTTAATCCACCCAACTCACTAGCAAATTTAGTGACCGTTGGAACCCAATGTGCATTCAATCCGTTCGGATCATTTGCTGCCCCGATGGGTGCATAAACGCTCCCTAATGACTCAATTGTTGAGAGTCCGTCATCAATAATTCGACGCTTTAAATTCGCCATTGTGTATGACAACCCTTCCTCTAATGAGGAAAAATGCATCAACTTGGACCAACCTGTAGCTGGGTCCATGATGCCTCCTGGATTGTTTTTATTTACAACCGCATTGGATGTACCTCGCCCTGTTTCATGAAAAGCAATCGCTGCAGCCAATACAGGATCAATGCCATTTAATCGTGCAAGTTCAATAAATAAGTCTCCTTTTCCAGTGAAAGCCCCTGCATTTGAAAAGGCTGCATTCCAGCTTACTTCATCGATTTCTCCTGTCACAGAACAAGCTGATAAACCATTCCCTCCAATAGAATGATTGTTTGTTGAGCCTCCTACTGCACCTATTATCATGATGATGGCCAACAAAATGACAGCTACAATCACAAAGAATGAAAACCCTAACGACCCTGCAATCCATACCAAAATCTTTTTACCAATCTGCTGTCCAATAAAATTAATGATTTGCTTCATACTCGACTCAACTCTTTTACAAACCATTCTCCCGACTCAGAAAGTGTCAAAGATATTTTATACATGTTGGATTGTTCTCTAACTTTTTTACCTGCAGACAGCACATCCCATGTCGCATAGACCATGAATTGTATATCTTGATCTCCTGAAGCCTTTGTAGGAGAAACATCAAGTGACTTTACTTTCCTTGTTAATTGATCCTTCGGAGCCATTACTTCATTTTGCACAACAATTAAAAAAGGAGCTGTAGAAATTTCCTTCCACATCTCCATATCTGTATTATTTTCTAGCCAAGCTTGCATAACTTTTTCTGCTAATTTCTCTGCTGCCTGTACCTTATCTTCACCGAATTTAGCCCCATACTCAGCGTCATAATCGATTTCAGTATTCCCTACAGGTACTTGTCGATCTTTATCGCTTTCCGTCTCTGAGTCTGTTCTTTCTTCCTCTACTGGTTCTGAGTAGCTGTATTCATTTTCTCCCTCAAAGCCGGTATCATCTTTATTTTTACCATCATAGAAGAACATTTTTATCATGAAACCTAACATGACCAAACCAATGAATAATACCAAGATTAATTTTGACATTGTAGAACGTTCCACGTTACATTCCCCCTCTAAACATTGCCAACTCTTCTTCTGATGCTTCTACGCTGAACATTAAATTCCCTACTCCATTAATAGACAATAGACAATCTCCTTGTTGGAACTGCGGTATTTGAGCCAATTCGCTTTCGCTGATTTGTCCCTCAAAAATCGTTCGCATAGCATCTAATGTATTGGCGTCTTGTCCCATGATAAATTTGTACTGTGTTAATTCAAATAAAGTACGAATCTTTGTCACAACTTCCGAATCTGCATGGTCAGGTACATAATCTCGAATGGATTGACTAGCTAATACAATTCCACCAAAATACTTACGGGCTTCTCGTTCATAATCGATTAAATAGTCCACAGCTAAAAGATTATTGGCATTGATAAAACGATGAGATTCATCGATAACCAGGAAAAACCGAATAACATCCTCTTCATTGAAATTACTATCTTCATAAATTGCTCGCATTTGAGGTGTACCAATTTGAATAAGATTATCCCATATCAACGTTAATGCACTATACATTTGGGCATTAAATATATTTTTCTCTAACCTTGTTAGATTACGGACAGAAAAGAAAATCACTTGTTCATCTGTAAAAGCTGGAATGGATGTGTGTCCATCGAATAAATGACCATAACTGTGTACTAAATTATCAATTACTAATTCAATTTTTTCTAGACGATTGGCTCTAGTCATAGACAACTCTTTACGAATAATACGTTGCGGTAAATCCTCATATAATTCATTCCGCACATACTGTAAAAATTCACTGAATGTCGGATATTCTTCATTCGCTAACTGGGTTACACCCGTACTTTGAATCCGTTCTTGAAAACCTAAAGATACATAAAACAAACGTAATACTTTTTTAAATTCTTCTAAGTCTTCCGTTGAAGGATTATTCGTTAAAAATTGATAGAAGGTTGTAACTTTAGAAAGGTGCTGCATAAAGCTAAGTTCTTCACTTTTTTGATCTGTGCCGTCTGAAATACGATAAATTTGCAAAGGATTTATGATACCTTGACTGCCATCTAAACTAATTAATTGGCCATTCAAAGATTCTTCTACTAACGTGGCAAATTCGCCTGTTACATCAAAACCCCGTATCACATTACTACGACAAGCATTATCCGTTGTCAGCTTTTTCAGCAGTGTCGATTTTCCTTTCCCCATCGTTCCAGCAACAACGGCATTAAAAAATGTACGCTGTTTGTCTCGATGAAACAGATCAAAAATAACATTACCACCACTAAATGTCGTGCCTAAATAACTGCCTGTGGGATCGTTAAGCTCTGAAAAATGAAAAGGCAAACCTGCAGCTAATGAAAGCGCTGGTATGCCTTTACTTTCTCTTTTATTTGGAAATGTTTGTTGCTCTTGATAAGGAACAAAAAGGGACTGCCATTCCCAACTACTTTCATTAAGGAATGTCGTTCCCTTAAATCCATACGAAACTAAATCCGTTTCAACTGCTTGTATTTTTTGTTCCAGTTCATGCATTGTTTTGGCATGTACAAATAAACGAATATCAACAAGTTTTACGACCTCACCCATTTGTGAAATTTCCTGATAAAGTCTTTCTAACTCTTGATAACTATTTTGAGCATCCATTTTTTCAGATTGATGTTTACCACTTGAATAACGTACGGTCTGCTCTAACATACTTTTATTAATCGAACTAACGGTTTCATCTTTAGGCATTGTGGCAATATCCATCGTGACAATGACATCACGCATGGAAAATATTTTTTCTAACCATAATTTTGATACACCCGTTGGATAGTCCCATATATGTATACAGGCCTCATAACCATCTCCTTTTTGGATGTATTTATCTTTAAATTGAATACCGCCTTGTGGCTGTATGGCAGCTAAAAAAGTGGGATTATACTCTCTCTCTTGTTTCTCTCGCTTTGTTTCAACTGGCTGTTTAAATTTCAAAACAGAGTCTAATAGCTTCATTGTTAATCCTCTCCTTCCTAATTATTTTGAGTTTTGATTTGACATCATAAATAAAATGTCTTGCTTCTTTTCAATTGATAAACTTTGCAAAGGGAATGATTGTCGTAGCCCTCTCACTACTTGCTTCTTTTCATCCTCTAAAGTCTGAGCTGATTCAGCATAGATGAACAAGAAGAATTCACGATTTGTTCTTTCACGCTCTAAAAATTCTAACTCAAATAACTTACGGTTGATAAAACGTATGCGTAAAGGATCTGTCGTTCTTTCTTTTTTTCTCTCCCAATAGAGCCTCTGCTTTTCTGTATTGGCTGGAAAGTTTAGCCCTACTACTTTATGTTGAGATGCCGAACTACGGTAAAAGCGAGCTTTTTCTAACAGTTTTATTGTAATATCGTCATCCGTTAGTGAATGCAAATCATTTGGCGTAATTTGAAAGATGTCCATAAAGTAGCCTTTCTTCATCACAATGTACTCTTCAGTTATATCTAAAAATGGCATAATCATAGGGGTCTTCCGTAAAACATGAGATTTTCTTTCAACCTTCTTTTTTGCCTTCTTATTTTTTAGAAAAAAAGGATACTTTTTAAGGAAGTTTTTTTTAGACACTTTTTCCTCGGTATAAGATGGGACAATAATAGGCTTGATTTCCTCTTTATTCACGATGATCCCCCTTTCCATATAAGTAATCATTCATTATTTTTTTGACATCTACTGCATGATAAGTGTATTTATTACGCTTGAAATATAAATACAATGACATGTAATTTTTGAGTCGAGGGTTATTTCTGGAAGGTAATACCATCCAAAACAAGGTACCACTTGCCATCAATATATAAGGAATAAACAAAATACCATGTACTAAATCTTTTAATACGGTGAAAAAAAGAAAGAAGCTAACCAATAAAATGATTAACTCCTTTACTTCTAAACCAACAATTTTAGGCTTTGCCTTAATTTCTTTTGGAATATCATACATTATTCTTGGTCACTCCCTTGTCTTTTTCTTTTTCCTATATTATTGGTCATACGACGAATATTTTGACCAAGTGTAAAACCACTATTACCAGCACGTGTCACGCTTTCTTTCAATTGTTGTACAGATGGATTACCACCAAGAATGGTATTTGTATGCACCACCTGTTTATGTCCATATGTTTTAGGATCAATGGTAGTTGACTTTTGATTAGGCTGAACAGTACCACCTTGTCCTCCTACAGTCGAAACAACTGGTCCTTGCTGTACAACGTTTGATCCTCCTGTTGGTTGACTAACTACTTGTGCCTGTGTTGAATTTTGCGGTGCAACATGTTGGACATTTCCTGATGAACCTTGTTGAATTACTCCACTAGTAACAGTTTGATGCCCATTTCCTATAACCGTTGGAGCTGTCACTCCTGGTGTATTTGGCTGTGGTCCAACTCCTACAGATGGGATTGTTTCATTTGTTTGACGTTTGTTTGAACCTGTCGACACATTTCCTGTACTCGATGGTGTTATTACTCCTGATGTGCCTGCCTGTTGTGTAACCCTTCCAGGTGGGATTACTTCACTCGTTTGTCGGACGTTCGACCTCATTGGAACATTTCCTGAGCTTGTCGAACTTGGTGTACTTGGCTGTGGTGAGATTCCTTCAGACGGGATCGCTTCACTTGTTTGACGAACGTTTGGACCTCCTGTTGGAATAGTTGCTGCTGTATCTACTTGTCTTGTCACACCTGGTGAACTTGGCTGTGGTGAGATCCCTTCAGACGGGATTGCCTCACTTGTTTGACGAACGTTTGGACCTCCTGTTGGAATAGTTGCTGCTGTATCTACTTGTCTTGTCACGCCTGGTGAACTTGGCTGTGGTGAGATCCCTTCAGACGGGATTGCCTCACTTGTTTGACGAACGTTTGGACCTCCTGTTGGAATAGTTGCTGCTGTATCTACTTGTCTTGTCACGCCTGGTGAACTTGGCTGTGGTGAGATCCCTTCAGACGGGATTGCCTCACTTGTTTGACGAACGTTTGGACCTCCTGTTGGAATAGTTGCTGCTGTATCTACTTGTCTTGTCACGCCTGGTGTACTTGGCTGTAGTGAGATCCCTTCAGACGGGATTGCTTCACTAGATGGAATTGGCTCATGTTCTTGTCGCTGAATTGGTCCATGATGCATATTGTCATCTTGACCAGTTACACTTTGTATTGAAGAATCAACACTAGGACTTCCTGATATAGGTTGACTTTCTTGACGTTGCATAGCACCCCGTTGTGAAACATCACTTGTGCTTGTATTTGTTGGTGATTTAGCTGGTGTTGTTACTGTCTTTGGTTGGATTGATGGACTTCCTTTTTCCTTTCCACCTTGACTTGGTATTTGACCAGGTTGAATACTTCCCATACTTCCTGGCATATCCACCTGGTTACTGTTAACACTAGACGGAATTGGCTCATAATCTTGTGAAGTTGCAGCTATCTGATCATATGCATTCAATCCATCACTTTCAACTGATGACGGGATAGGATCTGAAGTACCTCCCATAGTAGAATTTGAATGCTGTTCATCTGATTTTGGCATGGATTTTACATCACCACTTCCAGGTATCGCTGGCACAGAAGTACGTTTTCCTACCTCTGACGGTGTTTCTGTACGCATTCCTTCGACAGTTCTCTTCGCCATATTTGCTCCTCCTGCTACAGTTGCAGCACCTTTTTGAGCTACGTTTTTAAGCGCCTGCGCACCAGCTGTCAATGCTTTACCTCCTGCATAAGCTCCCATCATCGCTTGCCATCCATTGCGTAAACCTGCATCAATACCAAGCGTACGTTGCACAATATCAGGAGCATCAATCAATGCCCAAGCCCCAGCAATCATGAGTATGATCACACCTAACATCCCAATATCTGTCTTTAATCCATTTGCCCAATTTACAAACAAAACGAATAGTTGGAGGAGGCCCGTCATTATAAAGATCACGACAAAAGTATTGACCATTTCCACCAATACTTTTTTTGTACGTTGTCCACCTGTAAGGTCACTAGCTGCAATGAACATACCAAAAATTTGATGGAACGCTAGATCGAAAATAGCACGGCCAATTTTTAGAACTGTGATACCTAAAGCAATAGACGTTACCAGTAAGGACACAATTAAAGACAGCCAATTGACATGATAACGATAATAAGTTTCTCGACCTATTTTCGTCATAGGGACCGCATTATCTTGTAATTCTTCGACTTGATAACTGTCGCCAACACCTGTTGGAACAGATTTCGTTTTTAAAACCTCTTTTGACTCATCACTTAATTGCTTTACCCAATCTTCTTTAAAAAGCCAACCATCATCTTCATGTAAGTCAAGCTTTTGTAAAAAGGGGACATGCAAGGCTGATGAATCCGAAAAACGATTTGCATAGGTATAATCTGTAGTTCCTATGGAACTATCTTCTTTACTTGCAGGTCTTGGAGGTGAACCTTCATCCCCACGTGTACTATTAGCAAATTGAAAATCATGTTCGGCATAATACAAAACGTCAGCCACATTACTTTTGATCATATTACTAGCAAGCGTTTCATTTTCAGGATTCATTTGTTCAATTCCGACACCAATAATCTTCTGCATATTAGACATTAAATCTGGAATGATGACGATAAAACTTACAGCCATCACAATATTCAGGAGAATTTCATTCCGTTTTTCCACTTTATTTAACATAAATTGAAAGCCCAGGACAACAAGAGCTATAAAGAATACAATCCATATTAATGGTCTTGCTTTATCCATAAACTCTCCCATTGCGCCCGTAGCATAAAAGTCATTGAGTGTAATAATTTTGGTCACGATGTCTTCTAATAATTGATTCAACCAGCTTAACGTGTAGATAATGCCACTTCCAAGCGCCCTAAACACATCTTGCCAAAGAAAGCCATCACTCACATGCAAAATGGATTCCAGTATCTTATGTTTCTCAATAATTTCATTATCTTCCATGAACGAATCCCCCCTTCTTATTTTCTACATTCAAACTTTTTAATAGAAAAAGGACTCACCATTTTTGGTGAATCCTTATCTATTTGACTAATTATCTTGAAAATCGGCCATAAAACATATTTTGCACAAAAATATGAAATAACAAAGACTAGGATAGGAATGATTATCAGATAAATCATAGTCATTTTATCGCGCGCCTCTTATTTCTCTTACTTTATCAGGGAAAGTCCGATCCACAAATCTGAAGTTATGAATTTTGTTATTAGAGTGTTGTCTTTCAGCTTTAGCAAGTTTTTTTACTTGTTCATGCGTTAACTCCACCGTCTCAAATTCTGTCACAGGTACCCTCGATTCAGGCTGTTCAATAATCCAGGCATCATCATACCCCGAACCAAATAAGAAATGTTCAAAGCTAAAGGATTGATCAAATGTAAAGCTCAGATCACTTAATCCCATATCCACTAACTCTAATTGGTTTTTGTACGTTTCATTCGGCATTAATTCAGAATAGGGTGTAATTGGTAAAGAATAACGTTGTAAGTGAGGAAGATCCTCTTCTGAACTTGTAAAGACCCATTCATCCTCAAATGGCACGTTTGTGTATTGAACAAAGTCTGCTTCCCCTTTAGCTGCACCCTCTTGTACTACTTGCGCGAAACTCGGTAGTGCTTGATCATTATTAATCGCTTGCTTCACCTTTTCCGCATAGTTATAGCCCGACATAAAGCCTGTTCCAGAGGCCGTGAAAAACAAATCAGAAACAAATTCCCCTTCGAACTGACGTTGATCACCTTTCATCCCCATATCTTTCAATACTTTTTGTTGAAGCTGTACGCCATCCTCAAACTCAGCTTGTAGGCTTTCGTCTAATTCAGCTGCTTTATAAGTACCCGAACTTTGTGTTTTCATAAGTGGATAAAAGTCACCGTCTTTATGTTTACCTGAAGGTAACTCTACGCTATACAATAATTTCCCTGGTGTCATAGGCAAAGTAGTTTGTGTCTTTAACTTTATCTCATCCTGCCATACATTCCCTTCAGCACGATGATATTGTTCATAATAAGCTTTTGACTCTTTCGATGGACCATACTTATCTTCTCTACCCACGACCCATTTTTTCACTAAAACACCATCTAATTTATCCGATTTTTCGGCTTTCTTTTGTTGATGATCAACTGGAATAGAACCACCTAATTCAAATTTTTGAACGGCTCGCCAATCGGGACGATCATCCCAATGACATTCTTGATCTTCGCCTTTCCCTGTGCAAACCCAACCAATTTCTTTGTTGGTATACTCATATTCAAAGCCATACTGCATGTCCTTGTTTTGTACTTGTTTCGCGTTAATCGTAAATTCAATCGGTCCTTCTTGTTCAACATGTTTCGTATCAAGATTTACTGTATGTTTAATGTTTCGAACTGCAACATGTTTATCGTATTCTCCCTTAAAGCTACTATAGACAGCTACTTCACTCAGGCCATTTTTATCCGTTCTTTCTAATTCCCAATAAGCTCTCCCTAAACCTGTTCCTTGCTTATCTTCTGGCTCCTTCCACTCAACATCAAAAGTTGTTGTGACGAAGAAATCATTATTTCGATAAAAATAGGCTTTTTCTCCATTCTGACAATGGCGATCCGTGTAGGTAGAGTCTTTATAATAAATCGAATAGCGACCCGTTGTACCATTCACACGTTTATTAAATTCACCAATATCACCTGTAAGGAAACGAGTAGGAATCGGTGTTGTGTCGTCATAATAAAATACAGCGCCTGCAGCTTCTGCTAGTTCGTACATCTCTTGCCCATACTTTGCTATGATCTCTTTTTTAACTTCGGAAGGTTGATGGGGAACATGGCTATCTTCTGTACTCCAACCAAAATCTTGTCTCCAGCCTGAAACTGTATGAACATCCCAAATAGGGTTTCCATTATAGTCATAGCCAGCTATATAAGGTGTATCTGTTCGTACACACGCATATGGAAGGGCTCCCCATCCTGTGCGGTGGGGATGACTTCGACCTTCAGTATTAATCATCATGTGAATCTCTTCAGGATCAGTAGGTTCTACACCAAATCCTTCCCCAACAGTATCAGGAAACTTCACTGTAAGAGTAATTGTATCTTTAATTGGAACAGTGGCAGCATTGGCTACTTCAAGCACATTACTACCACTAAAGTTAAAGATTGAGAGTAGTAAAAACCCTAAACATAACTTAGAAATAAATATTTTAAATTTCATAAACAAACCGCCTTTATCTTGTACAATTTTCTCCATACAAAAAAGACCTTTCAATATAAAAAGGTCTTTTAAGGTACTAGTTCAACTTAAATGGCATCCTAAATACTAGAGTTGCGTATTCCTCCACTCTGGTAATCAAAATAAATAGCGAATGTTCCTCCATTATATACTTCACCTGTTTCAATAACACGGTTAATAATCTGGACATATTCCTCATAAGTTACACCAGCATTTTCAGCACTTGAACGTAGTCTGTCTTCAAATGTAAAAGAAGAACTCCAGAAAGGAGAATTCGCTTCTATAGTAAAGCCCCCTTTTCCTCTATGTCCATTTTCTATGATAAGCTCTTTTAAAATTTCAGCATTCTTCTTCTCATGTTCACCTGCTACATAGCCAGCTGGACGTGGGATTTTTGTTTTAATATCCTGATAGCTCCAATCGCTGTACTTAACTGGACTCTTAGTTGTTGGTTTAGGATCAGGTTTTGGTTCTGGCGTTGGTTTCGGTGTTGGTGTTGGTGTTGGAATTGGCTCTGCTACGAAATCAGCATCTATATTCATAGCACGGTGCATGAAAAGGACATAGTGAACACGCGTTAAAGAACCATTCAATTTAAACGTATAGTCCTCATAACCTGTCGTTACGCCATTTGAATACAATGCTTTCACGTATTCCTCATATTTTGAACCTTTTACATCACCAAACACATAGTCTGCCTTCACTTCAAGATTGAAAGCTACAGCAATAATTTTCGCCATTTCACCACGAGTGAGGGCTTTATTTGGGTTGACATTGCCCTGGCTATCTAATTCTAAAAGCCCTGCTTCTACTAAGCCCTTGATGTCCTCGTAATAAGGGCTGTCTGTACGTAAATCCTTTGGTTGTTTAAAATTATTTGTTTTTTCCAGCGTTAGATCATTGATTTTTAGCGCACGGCTAACTAATGCAGCAGCGTGTTGACGGCTGATTGTTGTATCTGGACGGAAAGTGCCGTCTTCATAGCCTTGAATGATCCCAGCATCTCGCATTTCATGAATAATTTTATAGTATGGAGAATTTACTTTTACATCTTTGAAAGGATTATTGGCCAACACTACAGTTCCTTTTGTTCCTGCAGCCTCAGCATAATGAGTCGGAATAGGTGCCACCATCACTGGAACAGCAATAGCAGCTGCTATTGTCGCCATAAATAATTTGTTTCTCATTTCATTTTCCTCCTTCAACAAATGGTATTTTTTTGCTCAATCTATATTTCAAACCAATAACTATTAAATAGGAAGTTTCTATAACTATATTATACCACATCTGTTAAAATAATCAATTTATTTCCATGAAAAAAGACTCACCATTTTTGGTGAATCCTTGATTTAAAACTCTTGATTGTGTTTTTTTAATTTGGCTTTTATTTTAATTGTTGATTGAACATTTCCATTATCCAACTCCAAAATTGCCATTGCCTTTTGATGCATCTGCGAAGTTGTAATTTCTCCTTTGGCCTCCATTAGAATTAATTCTTCAAACTCTGGTGATAATTCTACGCCTTCGAAAGCTAAAACAGCTTTTACTTCTTCCATATTTTCTTCATGCGTTTTTTTTCTCATAGTTTTTTAGGCTACCTTAGACTTGTGGCTTTAGAGGCATTTTTGGCTTTTTCTTTAAATCTTTCTCCACTACGTCTTCGAACCACTGGTTAATCGTTTCCTTTTTCCAACCTTTTGTACTCCCAATTCGTACATCATGTGGAGGAAATTGATTTCTGCCTATTAGAACAGCAATTTTCCGACGATCTCCCCATCCAACCTTCTCAGTCATCTTCCCTATATCGGTTTGACTTAAATATACTTTCTCCAATGCCATCGCTTCCTTAACGTTCAAAAACCTTATTTTTATTTACTTTATTAAATACTTTGTCTTGTTTCTTCTCATTGTCTTGGAAAGGAGAAATAGATTGTCGTATCAGTTCTTTTCGCCAATTTAACAAATCTGGCACTTGATGATTGTTGTGTTTAGTCAAATGGATAATATGATCAATTTTATTAATCAACACATCTTTGGGTATTTCTTGATTTAAAGCTTCATAAATAATCTGTTTTGGACTAATTGAAGGCGTATCAACACTAGAATATACTTTGGTTCCTTCTCTTGTGAAAAGACTAATTTCAGCGAAGTAACCACTATTAAAAAGCATATCGAGGTTATCAGGCAAATTTGAAACTATTGTGTCATGGATAACCTTATCAGTTGATCTTGCTGTTTGTGGATCGATTAAATACATTGATTCATATCTCTCTATTGTACCTAGATAAGACAAATCTTTTGATACTGCCATTGCATAAAGGTTGACTTCATAGCCTTTTTCTTTTAAAGATGTAGCAGTCTGCATAGGCGTTTCAATTGTTCGTAAAGTGCCTTCAATAGTTAAATTGAAACCCTGGCTACTAAAATGTTCAATCAAGGCTTCAGTCATTTTGTTAGAAAAGGGCGTAACATGTGCCACATAATCTTTACCGTATTTTTCAACCAGTAAATCAAAATTAGGATGCATTTGTTTAAAGGTATCATTATCGATGGTTATAACATCGTTGTTCAATTTATCCTTTATAATAGCATGTAATGTAGTTTTCCCTGCACCTGCTTGTCCCCCTAAAAGATAAGCAACTGGCTTTTGAAAAGGCTTCTTTTTTTTACTTAATCTATCTATGGTAAATTGCAAACGTTCCTGGAACTCATCTTCTGAAAAATAAGCGAGATCAAACTTATTCATGCTGATTTTTCCTTTGTGATTCCTTTAATGTAATCGTTCATATTCTCCCAATAAGACTTAACATTATCTAATTCAACATTTGACATTTTAAATAAGTCTACATTAAGCATTTCTGAGAACTGTTGTAACAGACTAACATAAAAGTTATTACTATCGTTTTTATCAACACCATTTTTCAAGATAAAATTTAGTAATCGTGCATAGACACCATTAGAAAATTCGTTTAATACTTCAATTTTGAAAGTTTGTTCGTAATTTAAAGATTTCTCCATCGTTTTACACCCCTCACCCTTTACTTGATAGTATTATTATAACCTAAAGTGTTGCTAATTACAACAAAACTAAGAACTTATAGAAACAATCAAAAATAACCTTCCTTTCTGTATTTACATTGCTCTACAAATTTAACAATCTGAAGACATTGGAAAATAACCAAACATAACAAAAACAAAAAACCAGTAATAGCTGTAGTCTTTGCTCCATGCAAATAATAACTCAAACTTAAATACAATAATCCTGCATGTCCAACGTTTATTATCAAATTAAAAATTACTAAAGAGCTTTTTTCCAAAACACTCATTTTGTCACCTCAATATCTCAATAGGATTCGCCATTTTTGGCGAATCCTTTAGTAATGAATAAACTAGTAACGAATTGAAATATCCATACTTCTTTTCTGTAAGAAGTATAGGTTCAAAAGGGCAAACACCTGTGTTATTAGTAACACGCCTAGACCAGCATAGCCAACGTTTAAAAACGTGTCCCATAGTTCCCCAACGATAAAACGCAGCATTAATGAGATCCCCATTACCATGCCTAGCAACATGTACACAGCCATCGCGAAACCTCTACGTTTACGGTATAATTCATCACGTTTCTTTAGCTCAAATATCATGTTTTTATGTATTTGGCTAAATAAGTCACCTGGATTACCGCCATGCTCATATTGAATCTTTAAATTTTGATGAAACTGATCTAAGGTTGGAAAATCATACTTTTCAAACTGTTTTGTATTTAATTGAGCCTCTTTTTCTAACTGTTGAATACTGATTTCAATTGCTTTTTGTATGTCTGGATGGACAGTTTCTTTCGTTTCCTTGAATGCATGAAGAACATTTTCACCCGTTTGTAGAAAGAAAATCATGTTTGTGACATACTTCAATAACTCACTTAAATGCATTTGATACTTTTTTAATTGACGATTTTGTACCGTAAAGACAAAAAAGAAAAAGAGAGCACCTATGCAGCCAACAATAATACTAATGGTGCGCTCTTTTGAAATGAGATAGAAAAACTGATAGTTGGCCAAGAACCATATTAGTAAATAAAACGCGATTTCCCAGCCATAGAACAACACACGAGCTTCTTTTAATAATTGTTTCATGACTGTTTACTGCCTCCTTTTGGCAAAAATTCGTCTGGAACTAAATGAATTAATTCTTTATCTTCTAGTTCTGCCAATGTCTTTTCTGATAAAGGTTGATAGCGTTGTTCAATACGATATTTACCTGTCTCTTGGTCCCTTACTTTCACTTCTCTATACACATAATTCCCTACTGTTCCTTTAGAAGTAAACTCCGTATACTCGGCCAATTCTTTGATTCTTCGAACAGTTTTCCCTTCTTTGGTCCTTGTCCCTTGTAAATAGCAACCCCAACGCAAAAATTCTACGATTTCATTCCCAATTAACTGATCATCAATAATCGCATAAGCAGGGGATTGTCGAATCATCGGAATCAAACGAGATGGAATATTCATTGCACCTTTAGCGTGTAAAGTAGTGATAATAGCATGATCGGTTTTCGCACTATCAAGTACATCCGCAGATACCGCACCTCGGGTTTCAGCGATAATGGTCCAATCTGGATTATTTCGAAGTGCTGCTTTCACACCATCGCTCATTTCAAACACACCTGGTATCGTTTTCCAACTTGTAATATCCTTTTCAGGATATAATGTTTTTATATGACTATCCCTTGTATCTTCAATTAATACAATGTTTGCATCTTCAGCTGTATATCCAACTAACAATTTTTGAAATTCTGTTTTTCCTGAACCTGTTCGTCCACAAATAATAAGATTACTTTCTGCTAGCATTAATACTTTAAACAATTGCTCTAGAGGTTCATAATCACCCGTGACTAAAGCAGCTATTGAACTAATCGCTAAATGAGGGCGAGAAACACGAATGGCAAGATTAACACCGTCAATACTAATACGTTGATGTGTACCACTGATTCGTAGAATACCGATTTCTGTATCCAATTGTGGCTCAGCGTGCGAAAAGTTTCCTTTTTGAATATCAGATATTTGTTTCACTAGCTTTTGGACTTCTTCTTTACTTGGCTGGTCTGGCGGAAAATAACGGCCTTTCTCATTATCTTGTATCCTCAATTGTGTACCATTAAATCTAATATCTGTGATAGTTAATTGTTTCAAATAAGGCCCTAAAAAACTTTGCTCCAATATTTCATTAATTCTTTTTTCTAGACGTTCCTGATCGCTCATTACGTTCATTTTTTATACCTCCATTTGTTCAATAGACAAACATTTTTGTAATCCTTCCAACAATAGTTGGGCTTCTTCCATCGTAAGTGATACGCCTTTTCCCGCTTTTTCTTTTTGAGGAGACCACCAACGTATATCAATCGTAGTTGGTTTATGATACCAACTTACTTTTGACAATTCCCTTGTCCATCCCGTATCAGCAGTTCGCAAAAGGGCAACATTTTCAATAATTTCAAACGTTTCCTTAGACATTCACCACCATCCTCCTTTGTCATATTGTTTAAAATCTATTTAGGCATGGTATTTAATGCATCTGTCACATTTGTCATGTAGTGCAAGAAAATGACACCAGCAAATCCACCCACTAAAAAAAGCGATATTAGAATTGGAAATAAACCAAATTTATCGCTCGCATTCATCTTATGTTGTATCAATTCATCAACCTTATTTTCCTGAAGGTTTTGGATATATCGCTCTAATTCTTGTATAGATTCCTTTTCTACACCTTGTTCACTAAATTGGTAAATCATATTCATAACCATGTAAGCCTCACTAGAACCTATATAATCCGCAAATTCTAAATAGGCATTTCGATCATTTCCATTCTCGATTTTCCGAATAAGTTTGATCAATTCTTTATCCAATGGATCAGGCGTATATTTCAACGCTACTTTCAATGTTTGATAGACATTTCCTGAACTCGGTAGTAATGCTATGAAGCTCTGCAAAAATTGCGGAAATAAAAAGGAATTTTTTACATCAATATTTTTCTTGGTTGCCAGCAATTTTATATAAGCAAATTTCCATCCTAGATAAAAGCCAGCTGGTAAACCAATTAACAATATTGGTTTTTTAATCACCATAATAATCATTGTATACAGCATGGTTACAACCACAGCGTATAAAATACGATGGATTAGAAATTTCTTTTTATCTTTTCCGAAAAACTCCAAATGAGCGTCAAGCAACCGTTCCTTTAACAACTCGTTAAACATCTTATTGACTCCCTTCCATAATCAATTTTTGAATAGTTGTTATCTTTTCATCTTGAGATGAAGACATGTTTTTTTGCATCGTTTTTTCGCGTTGTTCTCGCAGAATATCTGTCCATTCCCTCAAAACTTTATCTGGTAAGTATTTTTTTAAATCCTTGAAAATTCTACGTTCAATAGGTAGTGATTCAATCGTTGATTCGTAAGTAAGATAACTAAAGAGCTGTAAAAATGACCAGGTAGGGATTTCATCTAAATAATCATCCGTTGATTGTAATAGTTGATACAAGGTACTTGTCAAATTAGAAAACTCTGCTGTACTCATCGCTGAAGACATACAAACAAAAAGGTCTCTTTCACTTTTTGAAGTGAAGACCATTTCAGACATCTTTAAATTGTGATACTTAGTGGACATAATGGGTAGAGATAATATGGACTTACTATTATCAAAGTCCTCTGCTAGATACTCCCAACGGAACTTAGCAGCTGTAACGCCCGTATTAAAAATAGGCTTAGGCACAATTTTTCTACGCTCATTATCTTGACGCTTATTAGCACGAACGACTACAGATTCCCCTTCTTTTAACTGCATTAATTCATCTGGCATCAGTAATGCACGTTCTTTCACGGATTCACTATGCGACTTATCTGTAGACAGTAATTTCCCACTACGACTCACATCTGTAATTGTTTTTGTACCAATGAGCGCGGAGAACTGTTCTGCTGTCGCTTTATCTTTCGTTAAAATATATATTTGGTTAGAGCAGTTACCAATGATTGTATCTGCGTCATCACCATATAGGGATTTCATTTGAGAATAAGCTTGTATAATTAAATGGAACCTAAACCCTCGGCCAGCCCCTACAGTAACCATACCGTCCATACCATCCACTACTGGCATATTCCCAAATTCATCAAGTAAAGCATGTACATGGCGTTTCATTTTGCCACTAGGACTCATAGTAGCCTTCTCAGCATTTACTCGGTATAATTGACTCACAAAAATACTGGCCAAAACGTGGTTCGATTTATCATAGTCAGGCGTTACCATAAAAATCGCAATTGGCTTGTCGCCAAATCCAATTTCTGTTAAATCTAAACTGTTGTAACTTGTAAGTTTTGCATTGGGTTCTAATGTGAAAATTTGCAATTTATCCATCGCTGATGAGAAAATTCCTGCACGTGTATTACCAGCAGCAAAGTTACTTGTTGCATACATCATTCTGGCAGGATTGACTTCATCTCTGGCTCGGAAGAATAAATCTAATGCGTTTTCACCTGTCCCCTCGTCATTATCACTTCCAAGTGTAGAAAGGAAATTAGCTACCGAATATAAGTTAATCGTATCTTCTTTACCAGTTAGTAACGCATCCTCAGTCAAAGCTAAAATGATTGCCGTCACCAAAGATTGAGCTAAGTTGGACCAAAACTTATCTTTTGCTGATGGATCATTGTATAGCATAAACCCTACGCTATTCGCATACTGTTGCGCTAAACTCGTATTTCCTGATTTCCACGCATCGATAACTACTTGTAATGGATTAAATCCCATTCCCATGTATTGTTGTATTAAATTAAATACATGCACTTCGTAACCACGAGCAATTAGCGTGTCATAACTAGCAGCTGCAAGTTCCCCTTTTGGATCGTTGACAACTAAGGAGGGCTTACTTTTGGCTCGACTCAGTACATCTATCTGAGGAAATACAAAAGTTTCCCCTTTACCTGATCTCGTAATCCCAATAACCATCGTATGAATGGGTCCTTCATCGATTAATAGACGGTACGGACGCCCTTTTTCCTGTAAAGCTGAAATAATGACGCCACCATCACCGTCATATTCTTTTTCTGCAGCAGGTATAATTTTGTATTGCTTTTTTAATTCACGCACCTGTTCAAATTCACTAGTGCCGTGCTGCCCTTTATTCAAATCCACAAAATTCAAGCGAATTTTATAGATAAATTTCACAAATCCTATCGTGCTTAGAATTGCAAACCCTATATAAAACGGAATCCAAGTTGACTGAAATTCTAAAAAGCTTCGCCAATCAATCGAAAAATATACACTCTTGGGATCTGCCTGGAATTGATGGAACGATGCCAGTATAGATTGAAGGAATGCAAGCACAAAATTCGAAACAAAAAACATGAGTGACCAAAAAACTATAGAGAAAACAAGAAGTCCTTTAGGTTGTGCTAAACGTTGTAAATATTTTGTTTCATTCATAGACATTACTCCTTTCTTTCAAATTCCAACAAAAAACACGCTCTGGATGTAGTAGTTACATCTGAACGTGTTTGATTTCTTGTTGCTCTCTTTGAGGGGCAATATTCCCATAGTCCGTATTTATATAAGCTATAGCAGCTACAAATACAAAAAACAAAAACCAAATTGACTTTTTGAGAAATTTTTTCATATATCTCACCTTATTTGTATTGGAAATTCAATTCATACTGGTAATAATCTTCATAAGTACGCGTATCAGAGGCTGGTCTTACCACTGTTCCTCGGTACTTATAAATACGTGTATCCATTTCAGGTCTTGTAACTGTACCAGTGTAATTTTGGACGTACTCATAAATACGTGTATCTGTAGCTGGTTTTGTTACTGTTCCCTTATAAGCATATACGCGTGTATCAACTGCAGGCTTTGTGACCATTCCTTTATACTTATCTACCAAAATATATCCACTGTAAAAGCAAGTTGTAGTATCCCCATCAATCGTGCGATCTACTAAAGTTAAAGATTGTCCATTTATATAATAAAAATGAGAACAACCACCCGTCCCCAAGTTAGGATAAACCTCGCTTATAGTAGTGAATTCTTCAACTTGATAACGTTCTAAATATCCAAAGTAACCATCTTGATGATAATTGGCTGAATTTTGGTCTTGAACATACTTAGTATCGCTTGGAGTATACGTTCCACTTACAAGATACTTTTCAAGCTTGCCTGTATAACCATTTTCATTGTATTCTTCAGCTGTAGCACCCTCTATCCATTTTGTATCTGAAGGTGTGTATTCGCCACTAAAAATCGTTTTAACTGGATCTCCACTCTTCAACAAATTACCTCTATACCCGTCCGATCCATAATCTATAGAACCTGGGAAAACGCTAGTAAATAAGGATGTTTTAGTTGTCGTGATCACCTTACTATCAGCTGGCATAAGTTTCCCACTATAAAGATAGCGTTCTAGGGTGCCTGTATAACCATTTTGGTTATACGCAGCTGAGTCCTCGCCTGTCACATATTTTTCATCTGCCAGCGTATTTGTTCCTCCTGTTTGTACTTTTTTTACTACTTTTCCACCTGATACTTTAACGGTCACTTTCTCCCCTTCAACATGTACAACTTCTACTTTCCCCATATCTACAGATACACCCAGCAGATTTTTTAATCCTGGTACCGTAAATGTGTACTCTTTATCTGGCTGCAATGACTCAGGTGTTTTTGTAGAGTATGACTTTGCAATCTCAGTTGGCAGATTAGGTTCATTAGAATTACCACCATTTTTACCTGTGGAACGTTTCATAATCACGATTTTATCTTGACCATCTAGCGTTTTCTTACCACGCACATTTTGATAGTTGTATTCATACCCAATAACAATTTCTTCTCCAAACTTAACAAGCCCTGGCTTAGAGAAAGTCACTGTTAAATCCTTTTTCTTTAATCTTTGAACTACTTGTGAAACATGTTCAGACACACCGCCTTCTTCTTTGACAAGCTCTGTAACCTCTTCTGTCATCTTCAAAAAGGCATGTTGATGGAAAGCATCGATAGACATCATGAGAAGAAAAGGAAAAACCACAGCTGCAAACAACGCTGTGGCCAGAATAGCACCTTTTAGGTTAGACATATGAAATCTCTCACTCCCTTCTTGTGAAATGACTCACCACTCTGCTAAACCTTTCGGTTCTAGCACTTAAAGGTAGAAAGTTTTATCGTCCTCAATTACTTATATACTCAAATTGTAGTTGATATTGATAGTAGTTGGCGTAAGTACGTGTATCTGATTCTGATCTTGTGACGTATCCTTCGTAATCCCAACTTGGATTACCTTTAGAATTGTCATAAGCTATACCAGTAAATTTACGAATACCCTTAGTAGCTAAAATTTCAAGGGTATCTCCATTTTTAGGATTAGGGACAATGGTATTAAGATCAGGTTTATTTGGATATTCGACACCGTTTAATAATTCTAGTGATGATTCCCCAGCTCTATAAACATACTTAGGTTCATCGAAGAAGGTATCCACATAATCAATTAAATCACCTACCCAAGTTACACCATTTGAATCTGTTTCTTTGTACTTGAAAACAGTGTTACTACAACCTGTTGTTCCGCTAGTACGAGTCCAATCTCCATCTTTATAAACATAAAATGAAGAGCTTCCATCTACCAAATGTATACACAAATTATCACCTGTTACTTGTTTACTTGGTGCTGTTCCTGAATATCCAACGTATTGTAACTTACCTACATACCCATCTTGGTTATAATTCAAGTATTTCGCTACTCTAGGACTACTTCGTTTTTCTGTAACTCGAACAAATTTCGTATCAGCTGGAATAAATGCTCCACCTGTTTGAACTTTCTTTGAGATGGCTCCATTAGAAACTCTCGCTGTTACTTCTTCACCGTTAACACGCACAATTTCAACATTTCCAGTATTTGAAGTTACATTTAGTATATTTTTTAATCCTGGTATGTTAAACGTAAATTCACCATTGGCATTTAACGATTCAGGCGTTGTCACAGAATATGTTTGAGGTTCCTTTGGCGTGGTAGGATTACCGCCACCTGCGACTATACGTTTGTCTATTACCACTTTATTTTGTGTAGCTAACTTTTGTTTACCACGTACATTTTGATACTCATATTGATAATTAATAACAATTTCTTCTCCAAACTGAACTAAACTAGGTTTAGAAAAAGTCACTATGTAGCCTTTGCCCTTTAAATTATTCGCTACCTGTTGTACTTGTTCGGAAACGCCACCTTCTTGTTTAAGAAGCTCTGCTATTTTTTCTGTTGTACTGAGATAAGCACGCTGTTGCAAAGAGTCGATTCCAAAACTTAATAAGAAAGGAAACACTACACCAACCCATAGTGCCATCGCCAAAATTGCACCTTTTAGATTTGACATGCCTGTGCTTCACCACCCTCCCCTTAAAGTAAAAGGCACTCACCAAATTTGGTGAGTACCTACTCTAATTCATTCAGTGTTAAGTGTCGTTCAGCAGTACCCTTCACTTTACCCTTTTCATCAATATATCGAATACGATATTGGATACCGCGAATATCTTTATCAATGGATGTTACTTTACCTCCTGCATCTACAAATGCATAATTTACTTGGAGCTTGTAGGTAAGATTTTTTTGAGTTGCTGCAATTTCAGTCAACAAATTTTCTACTAATTCCTTTTTGTCTATATACAAAGCGTCCTTCTCTGATCGTCCCTGCTCATTTAAGCCTGTTCGAATGGCTCCTACATGAGCAGTTTCCAAAACCACTTCAGTTTCGGCCATTGTACGTGTCGTTATATTCTGAACTGATGCCCCGTAGGCAATAAACCCTATAAAAGCTACGAACGCTAGTAGTGGTACAAACCATTTCAAAAAAGTCGTCATAATATCTCCTTCCTTGTGTCTTATCGTTCATATTGAAGTTTCCGCATTTGATTTTCTTTTTTGAAAAGTTGTTGATTAACACATTTCTCAAAAGACTTATGATCATCCAGAGAAAATTTTATTGGCGATAAGGCATCATCAGGATATTCAAAAACTTTGTACTCTAAATTCATTTTCTCAAAAAATCCAATCAACTCATGTGTTTTGTTCTGACCTTCAGCTGTATGTGGCATAGCTAGAATAAATGTTTTATGCTGTAAATCCCTGTTTAACATTAGTTTCTGGATAGCTTCTTTAAAATCAACATTGTCCTCTCCCTGTAAAACTAATACGCCACATTCTGCATCAACACTTCGGAACGATAAAGCATCCATTCTCGAATTGCATATTACTACATGTTGCATGGACTTTTTAATATCAATATAATTTCTGCTGTTTGACTCAAATTTCTTATCAAAAAACTGAACATATCGCTGAAATTTTTCCTTTTCCTTTACTAAAAAGTCATTTCCATCTTTACACGTTTCAGGGTATATAAAAATTTGATAATCAGCATGTATTTCTTCCAGACAACTAGCGATTTCTTTGGAAGCTTTATAACCAGCAACATCATCGTCCATAGCAATAAGAAATCGCTTATTCTTAAATTTTTCTGGATTTTCTTTTATATAGTTGCAGAGAGTTCGGTATTTCCGAGAACCTGTTAATGCCATAATTCCAAGCGTTTTATCGATTTCACGAAATGATAAACTGTCCAAAATAGCTTCACCAATAACAACGGTTTTTGCCTCTTCAGGAATATCAGCAAAAAAATCCCTCGCTTCATTTGAGGGATTCACAACTAGTTGTATTTCTTTAGGCTCAATATTTGGATTAATGGATGAACGTAACAAAATTCGATCTATACGACCATCCTCACTAAATAACGGAAAGACAAGGTTTCTTTGACACATCCAATGATTATCCGCATAATTCTTCGGTAATAATCCATTCGCATATTCAAACATAAATTTCACGCCTTCTGGATTAGAAAAATCAGCAATGAACGGGGAAGTAGTTGCACGTGAAAGTCCTCGATAACCCTTGTCTAAGGTGTCACTTTCGATATTTTGTAGGACATGATTCATTAATTTTGTAAAGTCGGCCAGCTGCTTAGACTCCTTAACGCTAAGTCCCTTTCTTTTATCTTGATCAGTAGAGTAAGAGATTTCAGCCTCTTTTTCTTCGTAGGATAAAATAAAACGCTCACCACAACTATTTTCTCGATTGCATTGAATGAAATTCATATTGTTTTTATAAATAAACGCTTCCTGTTGCTGGCACTCTGGACACGTACAAATGAAATATCTGCCTCGATCCTTTGCATTTAATTCGGCCAACATCTCATTTATATCTTGATAAAGTAATTTATTGTGGCTCATCCTCCTTCACCTCATCTCTCTGTAATTGCTTTTCAATATCCAACTTAAATTGTTGTAAAATTGGACTTAAAACAAGAGATTCAATCATTTCATCATTAGCAAGCGAGAAGCCTTGCGATAAAATAGCATCATATTTTTCTTTTAAAGCCGTAACCAGTGTTAAATGAATTTCGTAAGCTTCAGCAAAACTATATTGTTCTACAAAAGTTGAAAAAAGGATCAGCTGAACAGCCTGATATAGTTTGAAATTGGGACATAAAGCCTCAATACGATGTTTTCCTACAGACTGAAAACTTGCACCAGCATATTGAGAAAATTGTTTGAAAGCTGTATCCTCTTGCAATATCAAATTTACCTTCTCCTCTAACAGTTTCTGCTGTTGAAGAAAGTCTGTTTGCTCACCTTGCAAAGTCTTTTGAGCATCGAGGACTAACTTTTCTAAAGCAGTTTTTATAGCTGCCATCATTTGCTCAAGTTCTGCATAAAAGCCTGTTCTAACAAGTGGTTGCATGGTCCCATATACTTGATTTAGTTGTGAACCATCTAAATAAATAGGGAACGGTTCAAAAGCAGAAACACCGAATAGTTGATCAAAGCGAATCGCAAATGTCGCAAACTCTTTATTAATAAACAGCTGCTTTTCCTCCTCAACATACTCCTTTAGGGTGTTGACATACTTATGTCGTATATCTTCTTCCCAACTATCAAATGTTAGAATTGTATGCTCAAGCTGTTTTTGGAGGCTATCTTTTTTGTCAAAATGAACTTGGCTGATAACTAAACATTGGCCATCAATCCAAAACTCAAAAGACTTGGTAGAGGCTGCCCTTTTTTCTTTTGCAATTCTGTCACGAATCCTATCAATAATTCCTTCTGCTTCGGTAAAAAAATAATTCCGTTCTTCATCAATTTCTCGAAAGTAATCACCGTCATCCTTGAAACGAATCAATAATTTTCGTAACACATTGTTTTCTCCTTCCCTTGCTTTCCCTCAGTAAAATATTAGATCAGAATCCAGATACTTTTCCTGTCATCCAAGCAACGAAAGATGCAGCTAGATAAACAATGGCGAATCCGATAAATACGTTCATCATCCAAGACTGCGCACTTTCTTTCTTTTGAGGATCTTTTGCAAACATCCAAACAAGACCAATAATAATTAAAACCAAACCAGCTACTGCAGGAGCAAACTTTTGTACATCATTTGCAATCTCATTAATCAGCGTAATGGCATTATCCATGCTTTATACCTCCTTTTCCTTAGCTAGAGAAGCTATCATTCCTTTATTTTCTAAGCTAAATTCAAGAATTAGAGCTTGATGTTGCTGATGTAGCCAATCAAAATAAGACTGTCCCTGTGCCTCAAATATTTCCTTTACTAAGGCCTCAGTTTCAGCAAAACCTTCTGGCTTTACTTTGCTTTGTCGTTTTCTTTCTGATGGTGTCAATTTGTAATTCTCCTTTCGATAAAATAAAAAAGCAGAAGATTGTTATCTTCTGCTCATGACTGCCTGCCCCTACATGGCTAAATAAAGCCTTTATCATACGCCAATTCCACCAAATACGTTGTCTACCATTTTCGTCCATCCAGCACCGATTTTCTCCATTAAAGGATCGATTACGCCAGTGGCAAAGCCTACCATTCCACCGAATAAAACTAAAACGATGATGGCTAATGTGATCTCTGCTTTATAGTTATTCAATTCCTATCCCCCCCTTCAATTGAATTAGAGCAATAAAAAAAGAAGAGTCTCTCACGCTCTCTTCTAAAAGGCTGTCTTTTTAAACGCCAATTCCGCCAAATACGTTGTCTACCATTTTCGTCCATCCAGCACCGATTTTCGCCATTAAAGGATCGACTACACCAGTAGCAAAGGCTACCATCCCACCAAATAAAACTAAAACGATAATAGCTAGAGTGATCTCTGCTTTGTAGTTATTCAAAATTCTCCACCTCCCTTCAAGGGCAATAAAAAAAGAGTGGCCAACGCCCCCCTCTCTTGAATGCATTAATATTTAGTTCCAGCCCCAAGCTGCCTGTCGAACATTAATAAACTATCAAACACATTATTTTTTAAATGGATTAGAACCATCTTTAAAGATACCTTTTGCCATAACATCAGGATGATTATATTTACTGTCAAAGTAATCTTTAGCTACTTCAGCAACACCATTTTCTTTCGCCAAAGTTACAGTGTGATTAAGTCCAATTACGTAAGGAACGATTCCAGGAGCTTCATTAAAAATAGCAGCCTGCTTTTTAATGTAGGCTTTCATTTCAGCCTCAATTACAGCGCGCTTTTCAAGGTCATTCCAGTTATCGGCCAATTTTGTTTTAAAATTTGTAAGATCATGTTCAATTAAATTTCCCCAGAAAATTTTATTGTACTCGTATTTACCATCGACAAGTTCAAAGTACGCTGGTGTTTTTTCAGCTTCAAATGCACGATATGGTTGCCAGTCATTTTCTCGAATGCCGTATTGAATTAACTCTTGGCGATTTGCATTTGTTGCATAAACATTTAATGCTTTAAGTGCTTCGTGTGGTGTATACTCATGCTTATTTCCATACATATCATAAGTATACTCACCTGCTTTATCTGCCCAAATATCTGTGTCAGAAAGCTTCACGTTAAACGTTTCTTCTAATGCTTGTCGACGCTCACTATCATTGTTTGATTGTAGTTTTTGCTGAGTTGTTGTTTTTACTGGTGCTACTTCTACAATTGGTTCTACCTGGTTAACTGGTTTTGTTTCTGTTTCGGCAGCAAATGCTGATGTCATTAGCATCATAGATGCCACAGCAGCGAATGGCACAGCCATCACTTTACGTTTAAGGTTTTTTGTCATTTTCACTATAATCCCATCCTTTTTTAGTATCTTAGTTTTTAAAAATAGAAAGGACTCCCCAAATTTGGGGAATCCCTATCGTTCATGAGCTTGTGCAGCCATAGCTTTGTTTTGCTTTCGATCAAGTTGTACTGGCTCATGCTCGTACAACTTTTGATCGATAACAGTTGTAAAGTCCTTTAAGCGTTCGTTCATATAAAGAATGCTCTGCATCAACTTTGATTTAGCTGAATCTTTTACTTCGGAAATACTATCGCGAACACCATTCCGTAGCCCAATTACCTTGTCATCCATTTTTTGTTTGGATGTTAATGTACGTTCAATAATAGAATCTTTGAAATGCTGGCGACATTCCTTTAGAAGATTTTTCATTTCATCACGATAGTCAGCGAATGTCTTCTTCTTTGATTGTTGATCCACAGAATTGAGCATTTGTTCGATACCTATTTCAATACGATTAAATTGCTCACTTATTAAATGTTCCACCTCTTTCTTAGTTAAGAAAGATTGGTCATTTTCATCACCAACTGCCTGTGTTTCGACAACCTTCATTAATTCAGTACCATGTTGTTCAATTTCATTTTGCATGTCTTTTGTGAATGTATCCTTTACATGCTTTCGTTTTTGATATTGTAAGAACATATCTGAATTAGTTAATGAAGGATTAAGTCCTTCATATGAAAAGCCATGTTCTTCAGCAATTTTCTTCGCATATTTTTCCGCACGCCACAGTTGTTTATAGGATTTTAATAAGAAAGGTTGAAACTCATCCTTTCCTTCACGACCTTTGTAGCGTACAGCTGCGTCAACATGCCATTTTCCATCATCTCCGTACATGCTCAAAGTAACTTTTGGTTTATTGCCGTGTACTTCCTGCCTACTTTCTACAAAAGACAACATATCTGAAATGTCCACTGGCTCAAGTTCATACCCATAGATTTGTTGCTTTGAACGTTCTTCCATTTTCTCTTTTCCCTCCTATCAAAAATATTAATATCTCAAAAGCGAAAAGGATCTCTCCTATAAATAGGAAAGACCCTTTATGTATCCTGTCAAAAGTTTTTCTTTCTTCAGGACATAATCTTCTGATACTAATACTTTAGCACAGATTTTCCGAAAAAAAGTACGCAATTTGTACGCGGTTTGTACGCGGTTTGTACGCGGTTTGTACGCGGTTTGTACGCGGTTTGTACGCGGTTTGTACGCGGTTTGTACGCGGTTTGTACGCGGTTTGTACGCGGTTTGTACGCGGTTTGTACGAAGTATCGCTTGCCCTTGGCTACCGCGATACTTTAATACTGTGTATGTACCTAGCAAGAACTACTTTTATCAACTGTATAATTGTTGTTGAGATGGTTTACTAATCCAATTCCAATTGCTTTTTAATTGAATAAATAGTATTTCTAGCAAGACCTGTTTCTCGATGAATATCATTACTGATTCATTTTGCTTTAATAATTGGACCACTACATTATAGATAAGGCGATCCTTTCCCTTTGCTTCAGCATGATATTTTTTAGGCTTTCCTTTAAAAGCTCCGCGCTCTTTTGCAATAGCGATACCTTCTGACTGTGCTGTTTTAATTCGATTCCGTTCTTCTTCAACCATCCACGAAAGAAGTGTCAAAACGAGATCGGATACCAGCTGGCCAACACCTGCTAATTCTTTATATTTTCGTGTATCAAGGATCGGCATATTTAAAACAACAATATCAATTTCATCTTCTATTATTTGCTTCCATTCATTAAGGATTTCTTGTTTGTTCCGCCCGAACCGACTTAAATCATGAACGACCAACACATCACCAAACCGCATTTTCGATCTCATTTCACGATAAACAGAACGAGCAAAATCTTTCCCTGACTTTTTTTCACTGTAAATTTTCTCACATCCGAAAGCTTCAAGCTCTTTCAGCTGGCGATCTAAATTTTGATCAACAGAACTAACCCTTGCGTAACCAAAAATCATTATGTATCGACTCCTTTAATTGAACAACTTATAATGAACACTCTGATACATTGTGTCACTTTTGGAGGTAATTTGCGCTTATTTTAAGCGTTATTTTGCACTATAAGTAAACATAAATAAGCCCAATTTCTCGCATTAAAATTGAGAAATTGGGCTTTTATCGTTACTCCGGAAAAGCGCCCGATTAATAGTATTATTGATAAATATGTCATTTTTAACTTAGTAATGATTAAAATGATTTTTCAAAACAAACACATTGGTGAATACGTTTATTATTTGTAAATTGGTGAATATCTTTCCCAACGTAATGAGTAAAAGCGTTAACTAAGTATAAATTGGGCATGTTACTTTGAATTCGATGATTCATTTCATTTCCCTCAAAATAAACGTGATAATAAGAATCAACGATATTAAAATTCATTTTTTCATACCAGTTTTGAACCCATAAATCATCTCTTGTCCAAGCCTCAAATCGATTTAATTTCATTCTTATTGCTTTAGTTTCAGCAGCATAGAGTAATTGTTGTCCTATTCCTCGTCGGGAGAAATCCGGATGAACAGCGATATGCCAAATCATCCCTCCTAACCCTTCTCCTCTGGAGCAAACTGTTCGTTCTTCTGTTTCATATTCTACATCAATAAGCCCAACAATTTGACCGTCCAACTCTGCGACTAGCTCGATTGCTGGATTTTCATAACGTTCTTTCTTATTTAGTACATTATCAAAATAGGCAGTCTGTAAAAACGCAAGTGTTCGGCATCTTACCCAACCAGTCTCGTCATTAACTCTATAGTCTCTAATAATCACTTTTTTCCCTCCGGATTTTAGGGACCACGTAGTTTATAGGGGATTTATACGTTCATCCCTTAAAATAGATTCACCCCGTTAAATATGTTCGCGATTTTCATAATATACCGCCTCCTTCTAATTATAATTATTTAAATTTTATCAGATTTTTCCAAAATATACACTGATAAATGACAGATTCCATACACTATAATACCCCCCCAAAAAAGGAAAAAGCACAATTCTTGCTACAGAATTGCGCCCTTTAATTGAATATCGATCAGCCTCTATTAGCTGGTTTCGCCTTCCATGAAGCCATGTTTCACTACAAAGAACGTAAGAAAATACGGTTCTTACATGGTAGTTATATAATTAGTTACCACCCCATAATACATATTCATATTTAGAGAAGTCCATTTGATGTTTCATAAACTTTTGAATGGAAGCTGCTTTTTTGTTAGTGAGTGAAAATGAGCCAATTACTGGATGTTCTTCTGATAAATTAAATAGTTTACGATATTCATTTAAAGGGATACCAATAAGTTCTTCCTCTCCTACAATTAATTTATCCTCATCATTCTTTTCTTTCCACTCGATTCTTCTAATTATTTCTTCTTCAGTGAGACAATAGGGTGACCTAGCATCCTCAACAAAAAGTCCATTAGCCTTCGCAAAGGAAATAGATGACGCACATTTTACACTTGAACCGATATACATGTAATAATCCCAACCGAAGTTCACAAAAAAGTTCCCTTTTGAATACAATTGACACCAACCAAAGTTCCTTAAAATCATTTTACAAATTGTTCGTATTTCGTTTGGATTTACTTCTAAATCTTCCTGTAGATCTAGTTCATCAAATGCTTTTTCATACAACGCCATAGACTTTTCTTCAGGTGAAATATCAAATTTAGATAATTGTAAAACTCTCAATTTATTTAGTCCGGATTCTTTTAAAAATGTTGATACGGTATTTAAATATGCAGATTCAACCCTGAAATACTCATCTAAAGTGAACTCTTTTCCGTCTATTATTTTTCCAATTTCAGAAGGACAAGTCCACTCTTCTTTTAATGTGTAGTGTCCATTATCATCTCTAAAAGCAGGATTGTATTTAGTTATTCTCCATTGAAAATTTATTTGATATGCCATTTTACCCCCCCATTATTTCTTACTCTATGCTTCTCACACTAAACGCTCGGTTACTTTAAGTACAGAATTTCACAATCTCTTCTAAAATTTAGCATAGATTTCGCTTTTCTTTAACAGAGTTGCTCAACAATCTGGCCCTTTAATTAAAAATACGCATCTCTTTATTAAAGAAATGCTCCCGATTACTGAATATAAAATGGCACTCAGTTATTTTTCTAAAGCCACGTTAATGCCTTAAAGACAAATCAGTTCAGCTAACTCACCCTCGAATGCAAATAGACGCATTTCTTATTTGAAATGCGCTCAATTCATGGAATAACCATAAACGACGAAATATCAGTATAGTACTGTTTTTTCTAAAAGGAAGAATCTAATTCCCAGGTAACCTTACCTAAAGCATTCATTAGGGCTTTCGCTCTTTTTTCAAGATTCTCTGGTAGATTATTCTTACCAAAGTACTCGAGATTAATACTCTCTCCATCATTCATCTCAAGCTTGCCACTTACTTTTATGGCTCGATATAGACTGATTACACTATATGTTTCATCCCCATTTGGATAACGGAAAAAATATTCTGGACCAGAAAATATACCAATTAATTCAAAGCCATTAGCTTTAAGTCCTGTTTCTTCTTTTAACTCACGAGAAGCAACTTCCTCTAAAGTCTCTCCTAATTCCATAGAGCCACCCGGTAATCCCCAATCCAATGTATCAGAACGATGTTGTAGAAGTATTTCATTTTTATCATTTATCACAAGTATAGTTGCCCCAACACTTATAATAGGACGACTACCAATCAGTTTTCTTAAATCAGATATATAATTCACTCATTAACCTCCCTGAATGCTAATTAATTATACTCCATTAAATGGCCCTTTAATGAAAACGAGCGCTGTTCGGTACTGCACCCCAAAAGTTAGAGTGAAAAACTAACTTTTGGGGTGATTTTTATGACTAAATATAGTGAAGAATTTAAATTGATGGTGGTTCAAGAATATTTAAGTGGTTCTATAGGATATCGAGCGATAGCGAAGAAGTATAGTATAGGTGATTCTCCATTAAGGAGATGGGTACGTGCTTATAAAGAGTTTGGACGTAACGGCTTATTAGTTAAGAAAACGAAGCAGTTTTATTCTGTTCATTTTAAAATAGATGTATTAAACTTTATGAAGCCAATTAGCTGCATAATAAAAACTCTAACTTTAAGGGGTCACTACCTTCCTTATTACGGAAAAGCACCCGTTAGTTGAACAAGAAAAGTGAAGCTTATTCAAATAAGAATATATTTTTTAAGGTATTTGCATTATCTTTATTTAGTTCTCCGTGACTGTTGTATTCATCAATGCTACCAATTGTTCCTGTACCAGTATTTTCATTGTACCAAATTCCTAATTCCCTCAATCTTTCAGGCTTATTACCATCAGTGTAAAAAAATGTAGCTTTTACATCTGGATTTCTAGCCATGTTAACCCCTGTATCTTCCCATTTAATGTTTTCGATTGTTTTCTTTAATAAATCAATTGATTCATTATCTGTTATCATTAAAACTTCTTCGTAATTTCCTTCTTTACTTAACTTTTGAAAATCTACTCTTGTTAATTCCCTTTCTTCTTCACTATAACAGGCAACTAAAAACATTGTTGCAAAAAGAAAAATAATGGATATTATTCTTTTCAAGTTCATAAACCTCCAATATTAGTTTTCAATACGCAAATATTCGGAAGGATTTCTCATGACAAAATGTTTTTCAATAGACATTAGGACTTCATCATTTCCAGGTAATGAAACCGTGGCAATTGCCTCTTTAAACGATAACCATTTATATTCGCTGTGTTCGTAATTTAATGTGACTTCTTGTTGTTCTTCAACATATCCAACAAATACAGGTGCAACATAAATATAATTTTCTTTTGGTGAATATATTTGATCAAATTTATTAGTAGTATATAATAAAATCTTTGTAATACCTGTTTCTTCTTTGACCTCTCTTACAGCAGACTCCCAAGCCATTTCTCCTTCCTCGATACCTCCGCCAATATAACACCAAACATTATTTAATACAGATGTAGACCTTTTCAATAACAGTACTTTATACTCGTTTTCGATCTTTTTTAAAAGAACAATTGCGACACCTGTACACTTTATTGGAACTTCACCATAATCTCCACTCATTTACTCACCTCGTAGTGTTTTTCTATAACCCTTAACTTTCCTTTTTGCTTTAAATACAATTATTCATAATCTCAATATAGAGAACGAAACTTTGTGGTAAATGTTTCCTGGAAGTGTACGAAAACCTCAAAAATATGGCCCTATAATAAAAAAACACCCATTTCTACATGAGTGTCTTAATTGAATGAAAGTTGTTTAAAAGTATTTACTGTATAAATCCTGTCTTAGCTTTCCGCTTAGCTGAGCATATATCTTTGTAGTCTCACTCTTTTCATGACCCAGTAAACTTTGAATGACATCAATTGGCGCACCGTTATTAATCATATGCGTTGCATAGCTGTGTCGTAACTGATGCGGATGTATACTCTTTTTTATACTAGCACGATTTGATATGCGCTTGATAATATACCTTAAATTATCAATGCTCATTCGCCTTTTTGGCCGTCTGTCCGTAATAAACAAACAAGGTTCCTTATCCTCTCGTTCATCTAAATACCTTTTTAACCAAATAGAACAACGGGTATTAAAGTACACCTCCCTTTCTTTATCACCTTTCCCTTGTACAATTACTGAATTCGATTGAAAGTCGATATCTTCTCGATTTAATTTTACAACTTCACCAATACGGCAGCCGGTTGAATACATAAACTCAAATAGGGCTTTCTCCATCGTTGTTTGACATGCTTCCCTTAGATGTTCTATCTCTAATTCTGAGAGAAATTTAGGAATCCTTTTACCTAATTTCGGCTCTTTTAATTTAGCTGCAGGATTTTTTAGAGTATAACCTTCTTCATGTGACCACCTAAATAATGATTTAACACAACGAATCCTATGTCCTAAACTGGAAGGCTTTAAGTGGCCTCCTGATCGTATTAAATATTCTTTTAATCTATCTGTATTAAATTCGTTCATATCAATATCACCAAAAAATCGTAATAATAGTTTGTATTGAGAACAATATGTTTTTAATGTAAGCGATGAATATCCCTCGATTTTTTTATCCTGTTGATACCTTTTCCATGCTTCGGATAATAACATGTGTCTTTCACTCTCCCACCTATAAATCTATTAATTCTAAATTCTATTATGTTCAATGAAAGGTTTTTTCATACAAGGATATTCAACAACCTAAAAAATAGTGATAGTTTTGAACTCTAATTAATCTAAAAGGCACTTTCCTTGTTTCCAGGAAAGCGCCCGTTTACAGCATACTATCTTTTCCGCAAACTTTACTAAAGCAAGCATAATATCGTTTGAAAAATTCAGCTTCTATTCTTCTAAAGGTATTATAACTGGGTAGAGCTAACTATCACTGCAACAGAAGAAAAAACTGTATATTTTAATTCCCGCTATCATGTGGTTTTTTTAGCTTTCCTAAAGAATAGTAAAGCAATAGCCAGAGTCAATATATCTGCCAGCGGAATTGCAAAGAAGATTGAAAAGGACGGACTAATGGAGAAAACATCATATTTCTCAAAAATATACGGCAATACTACGACTAATGGAATGACTGAAACGACTTGTCTCGTTATCCCAATGATTACTGCTTTCATTTCACTTTCTGTAACTTGCAGTAACGTCATGATTGTATAAGTAATTCCAAGCATAGGGAAAGTGATGAAAATAACCTTGATAATGGACATAACCGATTCAATAATTGCTTGATCTCCTGTAAATATAATGAGGATGTACTTTCCGGCCAAGAATACAATTGCCGTTATCCCGATACCGTAAAAGAAGCAATATTGCACTGTTTTCTTCACAACCATAAGCTTTTTCACTTCGTCGCCTTTTCCATTGAAATAAGCAATAATTGTTTGAACAGCTTGTGTGATGCCGATGATTGGTATTAACATAAGCATGTACATTTTATTGGCAATATTCCACATCGCGATATGGGCATTGCCCCCTACAGTGAGTAACTGATAATTCACGATAAATGCAGTGACTCCTGCCAGCAATTGAATAGTCGTTTGGGCAAATCCGATTTTAAACATCTTATATGACATATAAACGAACTCTTTAAATGAAAATCGATTCGATGTAAACCAGTTTTTATTCTTCACAAGGTACATAACTGATAGGAAAGCACACACAACTTCACTAATCAGAGTTCCTAGTGCAATACCCACCATGCCTAATTGAAAGCCGAATGTGAGAATAGCATTACATACAATGTTAATGATCACAGAAAGAACAATAATCACGGCTTCAGCTTTTGGATTTCCAAATGCCCGGATAGTACTTGTAAGCGTGTAACCAGCGGCACTGAATATATTACTGATAATAATGATTTTCAAATAATCCTGTGCAAGAGTATATACTTCCGCTTCAGCACCAAACATTGTTAATATTGGGTCCATAAATAAGTAGACAAGCAGTGACGTAATTATACTGACAACGAGCGTCATGATAAAGCCGCTCTTAAAATAGTTGTTCAATTTCAACATATCATTCCGACCCAAATATTTGGAAATCATAATGGCAGTAGAAATAGCAAAAAGTGTTTGAAGTGCAACAAACACAGCCAAGAGTGGTGATAGTAATCCCATTGCAGTCAAAGCATTTTCACTTTGACTACCTAAATGTCCCGCAAAGGATGTATCCACGACCGAAGTCATCGTTTCTATTATTAACGAGAATATTGCCGGAAGTGAGAATGTCATAATTAATTTATTTACTGATTGACTTTCATATATATTATCTTTCATGTTTTATCCCCCCTAAAATCATAATAGCACTCAAAACAAGTCATATAATGTCTTATTTGAGTGCTATCTTTTTATTATCTTTATAAGGGATAAAGGTTCTTTCAAACTCCACATCTGTGATGTCCGCTTGACTAATTGTTGAGATTTTAATCAATAGATATTCTTTCTCAAAAGCATATAAATATAAACCTTCAGGCCGCAGCACGTAACTAATAGGCGCAACAACGAGCTGTTCATCATTTACTGAAATATCGAGAAGCTGCTCTTCATCCAGACAGTGATTTATTTTCTTATATATGCCTTCTGTCATATCAATTTTCTCTTCCACAAGATCTACTACTAAATAATTTTCTGCATCGTTCTCGTAAAGGTGAATCAAATCAGGTGAAATAAGAGACAACTTCTTCAACACACTATCCTTATGTTTTTTTGTTGAAATACTATCATACATAGATAACGCAAAGGTAATCGTTTGCAGATCTTCCTTTGTCAAAAAACTTTTTGATAACTTAAAGTTTTCCTCTATATATATCCCACCTTGATTTCCCTGTTTGCAAGTTACTGGTATTCCCATCATAGATAATTTATCAATATCTCTTTGAATGGTTTTAAGGCTTACCTCAAAGGTACGTGCTAACTCTTTATGGGTTGCTTTTTTCACTTTCAGCAAATAGAGCACGATTTCAAATTGACGATTTCGAATGATATTCCCCTCCAATATAGTAGTAAGTATTACTTACTCAACCGATCTCAAGAAGACAACTTCATATGACTAAATAAAAAAATATGAATTATTTCAAATAAGACATTATATGTCCTATTTACCCTGCTATAGTTACGTTTATAGGCTGGATAAAACGTAAAGGCAAAAATTCAGTGTCACTTCATTCCGTACTTATCAATGCAATGAAGTAGCTGTGATTTGCCCAAATCAGATCGGAGTAAAGAAATGAATAAAGAATATCAAGTAAACAACGAAGAATTATTACGCTTACCAAAACGTCAACTTGAATTGGATATTGCCAAAGGGATCGCGATTATGTGTATGATTGCAGTGCATATACAAAGTAGCTTATCAGTAAATGCAATCATTCATTCAAATGCAGGTGGGATTATTGAGCTACTGGGTACGCTCCCTGCGGCGCCTGTGTTTATGTTTTTATTGGGAACGGGGGCAGTATACTCGCGTAATAACAGCCTGAAAAAATCTATCGACAGAGGCTTGAGGATTTTTGCGCTGGGATATGTATTAAACATCTTAAGAACCGTAATTATTTTCTTTCCTTCGCTACTGTCAGGTGAATGGGTGAACCAAACTGGTTTCATAATCAAGAGCCTTCTTACCATTGATATACTTCAGTTTGCGGGACTCGCGATCATCTGTGTAGGACTAGTTAAAAAATCAGGAATAGGAATCTATCCAATTTTAACACTTACTGTATTATTAGCGAGCACAAATTATATTATGCTTTCCTTCCAGACAAAAAATGATTATATCGGTGCGGTCACCGGTTTATTCTGGGGCTCGTGGGAATGGGCTTCATTTCCATTAATCACGTGGATTTTTTATCCAATGACAGGTTATTGCTTTGGAATTCTGCTCAAAAATGCACAATCAAAAAAAATCTTCTACAAAAAAAGTCTTCTATTATCAAGCACAGTATTTATGTTGCTAGCCTTTTTGACATTTATTTTTAAAATAGACACAGGACTTATGAGTGAAGTTTCGTACGCTCACCACACATTGTACAATAATTTTCTTTATACATCTTTTATTATTGTTTGGATTTCCATCTTGTTTTACACATCCAAGGCGTTCCCAAAAGTTGTCACCGATACGTTAGTACAATGGAGTAAGAACGTAAATTCTATGTACATCATCCACTGGGTATTGATAGCTCTACTTATTGCAGTTTTCGGAATGAATAATTTAGGTCTCTTGACGACGATTATCTTATTTCTAATCATTTGCGCAGCCAGTGACTTTCTAGCGAAATATTATAAAAAGCGAAAGGAAAACTTGGTTAATTGAATATTTTCATAGTTGCTGTTAGTACAACATATGTCACCATATAAACAAAAGCTGAGATGTCGCAAGTTAAGAAAACATTGACACAAGAGTTATCAAAAATGTGCATCATTGTGAAACGGGCGCTATTTTTAAAATAGCGCCCAATAATGGAACTGTAAAGAATTATAAACATTTATTGTTTTTATAAACATTTATTGTTTATATAGGATTTCCTTTTTATCGTGTTTAGTAAAAAGTACCCAATATGCTTCAGCAATCCGATTTGGATCAAAAAATGTTCCTGGTTTTACTACACCACCTATGGTTACAGTACCGACAGTAATGCCATGAGGTGACAATTCATCTGCAAGTGTAAAAGTTAGTTTGCGTAATCCTGCTTTGCTTATTGCTGCAGAAGCTCTTGATGCAACAGGATTTAATGCAAGCATTCCACCAGTGAAAAGGATTGTTCCTTTTTGGCGTTCAATCATTTCTGGTATGACTTGTTGGGAACTAGTTAAAGCACCTGCTACGTTCACATTAAAATCGTTCAATAAATCTTGTTGATCCAAAATTGAAGGGTTGTTTATAGTATTCGCACCTGCATTATAAATTAAAACGTCTGGTACTCCATAGTCTGATTTTATTTGATTAAATGCAGCTATAAATGAATTTGAATCTGATACATCAGCAGTGATTTTCCATATGCCTCTATGTTTTCATTCTGAAGTTCGGCGATTTGTAAGTCTAATATTCCCTCCTTCTTGCAAGGAGAATTACTTTAAAGTCATTACTACCAAATTTTCTTGCAATGCCAGCACTTACCCCGGGTCCTGCACCAACAATTACTATTAAAGATTTACTCATTTTGATTATTTCCTTTTTAATTAAACACTTAGCAAAATCAATCTATAGAAAAAATACTTTCACTAGACAAAGGTTACCATATTCAATGTCTTTTATTCAACAATATGGCCCTTTTCATGAAGAAAGACGATTTCCTAATTTCAGAAAAGTGCCCGATTGTTGAAGATCGTTTTTGAACTAAAGCACCTGGTTAGTTCAATAAGAAAAAAAGAGCTGCATACGCAACTCAATTATTTTTAACTAATTCTTAATATATA
>NZ_JAENHX010000026.1:0-800 GCF_016757845.1 Lysinibacillus sp. HST-98 | reverse complement strand
AGTCTGGGCCGTGTCTCAGTCCCAGTGTGGCCGATCACCCTCTCAGGTCGGCTACGCATCGTCGCCTTGGTGAGCCGTTACCTCACCAACTAGCTAATGCGCCGCGGGCCCATCCTATAGCGACAGCCGAAACCGTCTTTCAGTCTCTTGCCATGAAGCAAAAGAGATTATTCGGTATTAGCCCCGGTTTCCCGGAGTTATCCCAAACTATAGGGTAGGTTGCCCACGTGTTACTCACCCGTCCGCCGCTAACGTCAAAGGAGCAAGCTCCTTTTCTGTTCGCTCGACTTGCATGTATTAGGCACGCCGCCAGCGTTCGTCCTGAGCCAGGATCAAACTCTCCATAAAAGAAATTTGATTAGCTCAAATTGTTTTGCTGGCATCATGTTTGATGTCCAAAATTGCGTTTCGTTCACTAACCGAAGCTAGTTACTTAAAACTTTATTGATTACGTTTTGCTTGTTCAGTTTTCAAGGTTCATGTATTTGAATTGGTGGAGCCTAGCGGGATCGAACCGCTGACCTCCTGCGTGCAAGGCAGGCGCTCTCCCAGCTGAGCTAAGGCCCCGTTTTTTTATTTTTAGGAAATGGTCGGGAAGACAGGATTCGAACCTGCGACCCCTTGGTCCCAAACCAAGTGCTCTACCAAGCTGAGCTACTTCCCGTTGTTCTTATGGCGCGCCCGACAGGAGTCGAACCCATAACCTTCTGATCCGTAGTCAGACGCTCTATCCAATTGAGCTACGGGCGCATTTAAAATGGTGCCGAGGACCGGAATCGAACCGGTACGGTAGTCACCTA
>NZ_JAENHX010000025.1:0-1324 GCF_016757845.1 Lysinibacillus sp. HST-98 | reverse complement strand
TTTTTTAATTAAAGGGCCAGATTATTGATAAACCTTTTCAATAAAATTGGATATTATTGTTGAATTATTGAGTAAAAGATTTTGAAGCTTTTCACTTAAACTAACGGGGCAGTTTAGTTCAAGAATTGATAGACGAAAAGGGACTAAAATATGGTAATATTATTTACAAATAGTCTTTTTTACATAAGGGGGATTTTTTTGAAAAAATATCTAAAAATTGTTGTTGTTTTTATTCTAATAATTTCATGTCTAACCCTTACTTCTTGTACAAAAACAGAAAAAGAGCAAAAAATACTTGACAAAGAAATGGTGTTCTCATTTGAGCACCCTCAAACCAAACAAAAATACAAAATCATTTATGCCAATCAACTGTTTTATCCGTATATTGAAAAGGTCAAAGATAATCCGAATCTTTCAACCTCGGAAACCTTAGAACTGTATAATAATGAGATTATTCAACCCATATATCAAGATTGTTTTGAAAATGGAGAATACCTTCATATGGCAGAAAACCTTCTTAATACGATTCCTAATGGGTTAACAGAAATAGAAGTGGTAAGTGAAAAAATGGAGACTCGTAAAGCAGAAATCAATCAACTTATACAAGAATCCCTTTTGAAATCAGCTGACCTCCTACCCTCTCAAAGGGATGTAGCAGTTTGTGTATTCCCTTCCTCTACCAATAATAGGGGGGCATTCGCAGTAGGGGCGGGCAAAATTATTATCCCACTTAATCTAAATGGTTTGGGGGATGCTTTAAAGTCAATTGTTGCCCACGAATACCATCACAGTGTTTGGGCGGAAAAGCATGCCAATGGGGACAGGTTTTCTGTTTTGGATAATATGGTTTTTGAAGGAAAAGCGGTCATGTTTGAAAAATCTGTATATCCTGACTACGACTATACTCCGATTTACTTGACTTACAACAAGGTTTTGTGGTCTAAAGTTAAACCTGATTTAAAAAATTATGACAGTAATCGTAGTTTAGAAATTTTAAATGGCGGAAAAGGGTTGCCGATATCTTACGGCTATAGTGAAGGCTACAAGATGGTTAAATCCTATCTTGACTTAAATCCTGATAAAACTCCAGAGGAATGGACTGCCTTAAGTGCAAAAGAAATTTTTGAAAAAGGAAACTATCTTGAAAACTATAAATAACAAATCTATGAATGAATTGACATATATTATAGGGGTAAATATATATTAAGAATTAGTTAAAAATAATTGAGTTGCGTATGCAGCTCTTTTTTTCTTATTGAACTAACCAGGTGCTTTAGTTCAAAAACGATCTTCAACAATCGGGCACTTTTCTGAAATTAGGAAA
>NZ_JAENHX010000023.1:0-1472 GCF_016757845.1 Lysinibacillus sp. HST-98 | reverse complement strand
GGTGCTGCACCCCAAAAGTTAGAGTAATAAATCTAATTTTTGGGGTGTTTTTGTATGGCGAAATATAGCCAAGGTTTTAAATTAAAGATCGTTAATGAGTATTTAAAAGGGAATCTGGGCTACCTATTATTAGCGAAAAAATATGGTATGCCATCTCCAACCCCAATAAAACGTTGGGTTAGGGCTTATAAAGCTTTTGGAGAAGAAGGTTTACAACGGAAAAACCAGTATGAGGAATATCCTGTTCAATTCAAATTAGATGTATTAAACTTTATGAAACAAACAGGTGCTTCTTACCAAGATACAGCCATTCGATTTAACATGAATCAACCTAGTTTAATCGCAACTTGGAACAGTAAGTTTTTAAAAGAAGGAGTAGAAGGCCTGACACATGCGAAGGGAAGGTCATCTATGTCTAAAAAATCAAAAGCTACCGTGACAAAAGTAGACAAAACAATGTCTCGTGAGGAGCAGTTAGAACGGGAAAATGAACGACTTCGTCTAGAGGTTGCGTATTTAAAAAAGTTGAAGGCTTTTCGAGAGAACCCGGATGCCTTCCTCGAAAAGCACAAGCCGCAATCGCCTTTGAACTCAAAGAAGAAGGATTCCGATTAAAAGACATCTTTAAACAAGTTGATATTCCAGAAGCAACGTATCACTATCACATCAAGCAACTGAAGAACGAAGATCCAGATCAAGCGTGGAAAACGTTGATTTTAGAGACTTTTGAGCAACATGAAGGGCGATATGGATATCGTCGGATTCATGCGGAATTAAAGGGTCAAGGACATACAATCAATCATAAAAAAGTACAACGAATCATGTGTGAATTGAATTTAAAATGCGTGAAATTCGTGCGTAAATCACGCTATAAATCGTATAAAGGTACTGTAGGAAAAGTCGCGAAGAATCGATTAAACCGCCGTTTCCATACAAAGTATTTCTTACAAAAACTCGTGACAGACGTAACAGAATTCAAATGTACAAACAACGAAAAACTCTATTTAAGTCCGATGATGGATTTATATAACGGTGAAATACTGGGCTTTAGTATGTCTAAACGCCCTACACTTGATTTCGTAATAGACTCATTGAAACAAGTACTCCCAATTATTCAAGGACATGCCCAATACCGTACAACGATTCACTCAGATCAGGGCTGGCACTATCAACATCATCTATGGGGGCTAACATTAAAGCGAAACAGGATTTTCCAAAGCATGTCTCGTAAAGCAACCTGTGCAGACAATGCCGCAATGGAGAACTTCTTTGGTTTACTCAAACAAGAAATGTATTACGGGGAAGAATTAGTCTCCTATGAAGCGTTAAAGAAGAAAATAGAGAAGTATATCGATTACTACAATAATGAACGAATTAAACAAAAACTGGCCGGTATGAGCCCGGTAAAATACCGAACTCATGCCAGCCAATTAGCTGCATAACTAAAACTCTAACTTTAAGGGGTCACTACC
>NZ_JAENHX010000022.1:0-1482 GCF_016757845.1 Lysinibacillus sp. HST-98 | reverse complement strand
GGGCGAAAATAAATTTGCCTTTCGCTTAAAAGATAAATTGTTAACGCTTCCATACTTTGAAAAGCATCCAGACTTGATTGAATTACATGATGCAGGGCTTGGCAGAAATGCAGTGACAGCCTTCTATAAGCATCCAACGGCAACAGAAACCGTTGTGTTAATCAGTCACTTCGATACCGTGCATACGGAGGAATATGGTGAACTAGAGCCGTTAGCCTTTTATCCAGAAGAACTAACGAAAAAGCTAATGGAACCTAAATACCTAAAAGATTTACCAGAGGCAGCTCGGATTGATTTGGCGTCTGGGAATTATTTATTTGGTCGCGGCACAATGGATATGAAAATGGGTCTTGCCTTACACATGCAGTTGATCGAAAAGGCAAGCTTAGAGCAATGGCCGATTAATTTGATTTTAACGACGGTTCCTGATGAGGAAGTCAACTCTGCCGGTATGAGAGCGGCTGTTGTGGAACTGGTGAGACTGCGGGAACAGCACGGTTTAACTTATAAATTATTTTTAAATAGTGAGCCATCGTTTTCACAAGGGCCATCGGATACGAATGAATATATTTATTCAGGTACAATTGGTAAAATCATGCCTGCTGCTTTGTTCTACGGAAAAGAGACACATGTTGGTGAGCCATTAAAAGGGATGACGGCTCCCTTTATCGCTTCCTATATGACACAGCATATGGAGTGGAATCCCCTTTTCCGTGAAACAGATTTAGGTGAAAGTACACCACTACCTGTTTCTCTACAATTAAAAGATTTAAAAATGGAGTATTCTACACAAACACCATACCGTGCGGCGGCACTTTACAATGTCTTTTTGTTAAAACGGACAGCGGCAGAGGTAATGGCTATTTTTGAGGAAGTTGCGTTACAGGCAATGGCTGCTTGCAATGCGCACTATCAAGACATTTGTACAAGAGAAAATGTGCAGGGTGTGGGCAAGGTAAAGGTCTTACGCTACGAGGCATTATTGGAGCATGCGATCCGTAAATTAGGGGCTGAGGAAGTACAAGCGATTAAGCAGCAGGTTCAGCAGCATCGTGTATGGGATGATCGTGAAAAATCCATTCGTATTGTGGATCAGCTCATGATTCGCTGTCAGGAATTAGCACCTGCCACAGTCCTGCTATATGCACCCCCTTACTATCCAGCCATTAATTCATCCAATCACCCATTAGTGAAACAGTCGATTGAATTAATGAAGCAAACAGCTCAAACATTTGATATTGAGGTGGAGCAGATCCACTACTTTAACGGAATTTGTGATTTAAGCTATGTCAACTATTCAGATGCATCCAATGAGTGGCTAGCATTTGAACGGAACACACCTGTATGGGGCGATACGTACCATATTCCATTCAAAGAGATGGCAGCATTACAAGGTCCTGTATTAAATGTCGGACCATTTGGTAAGGATGCCCATCAAAAAACAGAGCGATTGCATGTGGATAGTGCGTTTAAAGAGATGCC
>NZ_JAENHX010000021.1:0-2422 GCF_016757845.1 Lysinibacillus sp. HST-98 | reverse complement strand
TTTGATTAGCTCAAATTGTTTTGCTGGCATCATGTTTGATGTCCAAAATTATGTTTCGTTCACTAGCAAAGCTAGCTACTTAAAACTTTATTGATTACGTTTTGCTTGTTCAGTTTTCAAGGTTCATTTTGTTTACTCTTCTGTAAGAGTTAACTTTTATATAATAACATGTTTTATATTTAATGTCAAACAGTTATTTTATTTTATATTTTAGTAGCTGCATATCTCAACAGCAACTTTTATATAATAACACCCTATTTGTCATTGGTCAATAGTTTTATAACTATTTCTTAAAAAGAATTATAACCTCAACCTTGGCCAATTTCGTAAAAATTGAATTGTACGGTTTCTTCCTATTTCTAATAGAGTTTCTTTTGTTTCTTCATTTAAATCAAATTGGGTAGCACTATAATCTTCTACAGGAATAAAAATAATATCTCTTTCGTGTCGTCTTGATATATACCTTTCATCATGTGCATCTTTCATAGTTGAAAATAGTGCCTCAAATAAATTTAGACCATTCTTAATTTCTTGAGGGCATTGTTCTTCTCTTCTTCTACTCAGTTTCAGGCCTAAAATCGGACGTACTTTCCGACCTTCTTTATCATCGAATATCCATAGTGGAAAATTACTTAAAACACCACCATCCACTATTACAGATTCCCCCTTCCCAGTCTTTAATGTAACTGGTTCAAAGAAAAAAGGTATACCACAACTCATGCGTAACGCACAAGCAACTGAAAAATTCTCTGCTTCAATTTGATATTTATGCAAATCGTCTGGTAAAACAATCATTCTACCATTCGTTAAATCTGAAGCTACTAACTTAAGTGAATCTTTAGGTAGATCACCAAAAGTATATACTCCTTTTGCCGCTAGCTTTTGGAAAAACCATTTTTCTAACGCCTTTCCTTTATAGAGACCTAAATGATTATAAACATTTACCCATTTCATAAAAGGAAAAGGTAAAATTGTTCTTCTTGGATCAAGTAATGAAGGAACATCTAACTCTTCTAGCATCATTTCTATCTCTTTTCCACTATATCCTGCTGCAATAAAGGCAGCTAAAATGGCACCTGCACTTGTACCAGCTACACGTTTAAATCGAAAATGTTCAGCTTCTAGTACTTGATATGCCCCTACTAATGCAAAGCCCTTCAAACCGCCACCAGAAAATACGCCATCAATCCACAAAATTTCCTCTCCTTTTTGATGTAATCTTTACAGTATAAGGATGAAGAATGACGAATAGAACTAAATTTTCTACTTTTTTGACGTTTCTTATGTAGATAGCAGCAAACTCTAACCAAGTGTTTAGCTAAAATTCCATATAAGAATATGCAGCGAAATATGGTTATTCTAATAAATGTATAGATCTACTTAAATGGTAATTTATGTTGCAACAATAATTTCAGTTTCGAAAATTTTTAGTGTAGAACATATTTTTAATAAGAAAAAAAGGGCTCAAGCCCCTAACAGTAATGAAAGCTCTTATCTATATTAACTATGTCTTATAAGGGTTTACTGGTGGTATTAATATTAATTAATTGAAAAAAAGTTACGCTGTTGTTTACTTCTAATTTTATCCTTTCAATGAAGGCCTGAAAATTTTAAACTGACTTAGTTAATAGCTTTCTAACCTCTGCTATATAGTGCTAAGATTACAATGAATCAGAACCACCAGTCTAAAACGCTGGGGTACTGGCCCATGTCTAAAGACACGCTGAAAGGTCTGCCAACCGCACTCCGTTTTCACGCTACCACTAAAGTGGTTTTATTATTTTAGCTTGTATTTCTTCTCCTGTAAATGGATCAATGAATTCTTTCATGGTCGTTTGATCCTCAAGATTATCCTCTTGCAATTGATTTTATATATTCCTGTATGATTTTTCTGTTTCGTTCTACTGTATCTACATAATATCCGCGACACCAAAACTTCCTATTTCCATATCTCTATTTCAGGTTCATCTGGCAATCGAATATCATTAAACTACTCTTCCCTTTCAAATAAACCACAGACGATGGAACACTTATTTTGGGCGGAATCTCACCAACATACGAATATGATCAGGATAGGCTGTAGCTTCAATGATTTCTACTCCTTTTTTCTTTCACATAACCGACGAAGAATTCTACCTATATCTGCCTTCTATATTTTGGCACAAAGACGATGTGATACTTACAATTCCATGTAGTGTGTGCTAAATTTTTATTATCCATTTGAAGCCCCTCGCATAGCAAGGAGTTTTCAAAAGATACAATAAAAAAACAGTCAGCGCACAGCTGACTGTTTTGTTGCCTAGCGACGTCCTACTCTCACAGGGGGAAGCCCCCAACTACCATCGGCGCTAAAGAGCTTAACTTCCGTGTTCGGTATGGGAACGGGTGTGACCTCTTTGCCATCATCACTAGACTTTTATTC
>NZ_JAENHX010000020.1:0-2952 GCF_016757845.1 Lysinibacillus sp. HST-98 | reverse complement strand
TTTTGGTTAAGTCCTCGATCGATTAGTATTCGTCAGCTCCATGTGTCACCACACTTCCACCTCGAACCTATCTACCTCATCGTCTTTGAGGGATCTTACTTACTTGCGTAATGGGAAATCTCATCTTGAGGGGGGCTTCATGCTTAGATGCTTTCAGCACTTATCCCGTCCACACATAGCTACCCAGCGATGCCTTTGGCAAGACAACTGGTACACCAGCGGTGTGTCCATCCCGGTCCTCTCGTACTAAGGACAGCTCCTCTCAAATTTCCTACGCCCACGACGGATAGGGACCGAACTGTCTCACGACGTTCTGAACCCAGCTCGCGTACCGCTTTAATGGGCGAACAGCCCAACCCTTGGGACCGACTACAGCCCCAGGATGCGATGAGCCGACATCGAGGTGCCAAACCTCCCCGTCGATGTGGACTCTTGGGGGAGATAAGCCTGTTATCCCCGGGGTAGCTTTTATCCGTTGAGCGATGGCCCTTCCATGCGGAACCACCGGATCACTAAGCCCGTCTTTCGACCCTGCTCGACTTGTAGGTCTCGCAGTCAAGCTCCCTTGTGCCTTTACACTCTACGAATGATTTCCAACCATTCTGAGGGAACCTTTGGGCGCCTCCGTTACCTTTTAGGAGGCGACCGCCCCAGTCAAACTGTCCGCCTGACACTGTCTCCTGCCCCGCTAAGGGGCATGGGTTAGAATTTCAATACAACCAGGGTAGTATCCCACCGACGCCTCCTTCGAAGCTGGCGCTCCGAGATCTCTGGCTCCTACCTATCCTGTACAAGTTGTACCAAAATTCAATATCAGGCTACAGTAAAGCTCCACGGGGTCTTTCCGTCCTGTCGCGGGTAACCTGCATCTTCACAGGTACTATAATTTCACCGAGTCTCTCGTTGAGACAGTGCCCAGATCGTTACGCCTTTCGTGCGGGTCGGAACTTACCCGACAAGGAATTTCGCTACCTTAGGACCGTTATAGTTACGGCCGCCGTTTACTGGGGCTTCAATTCGCAGCTTCGCTTGCGCTAACCACTCCTCTTAACCTTCCAGCACCGGGCAGGCGTCAGCCCCTATACGTCACCTTACGGTTTTGCAGAGACCTGTGTTTTTGCTAAACAGTCGCCTGGGCCTATTCACTGCGGCTCTCATGCGCTTGCACGCTCAAGAGCACCCCTTCTCCCGAAGTTACGGGGTCATTTTGCCGAGTTCCTTAACGAGAGTTCTCTCGCACACCTTAGGATTCTCTCCTCGACTACCTGTGTCGGTTTGCGGTACGGGCACCTCTCACCTCGATAGAGGCTTTTCTTGGCAGTGTGAAATCAGGAACTTCGTCCATACGGACTCGCCATCACAGCTCAACGTTACAGTGTGCGGATTTGCCTACACACACGCCTTACTGCTTGGACGCGCACAACCAACGGCGCGCTTACCCTATCCTACTGCGTCCCCCCATTTCTCAAACGGTGAGGAGGTGGTACAGGAATATCAACCTGTTGTCCATCGCCTACGCCTATCGGCCTCGGCTTAGGTCCCGACTAACCCTGAGCGGACGAGCCTTCCTCAGGAAACCTTAGTCATACGGTGGACGGGATTCTCACCCGTCTTTCGCTACTCATACCGGCATTCTCACTTCTAAGCGCTCCACCAGTCCTTCCGGTCTGACTTCAACGCACTTAGAACGCTCTCCTACCACTGACATCGTAGATGTCAATCCACAGCTTCGGTGAATCGTTTAGCCCCGATACATTTTCGGCGCAGCGTCACTCGACCAGTGAGCTATTACGCACTCTTTAAATGATGGCTGCTTCTAAGCCAACATCCTGGTTGTCTGTGCAACGCCACATCCTTTTCCACTTAACGATTACTTTGGGACCTTAGCTGGTGGTCTGGGCTGTTTCCCTTTTGACTACGGATCTTATCACTCGCAGTCTGACTCCCGTGTATAAATATCTGGCATTCGGAGTTTGTCTGAATTCGGTAAACCGGGATGGCCCCCTAGTCCAAACAGTGCTCTACCTCCAGTATTCTCATCACGAGGCTAGCCCTAAAGCTATTTCGGAGAGAACCAGCTATCTCCAAGTTCGATTGGAATTTCTCCGCTACCCACACCTCATCCCCGCACTTTTCAACGTGCGTGGGTTCGGGCCTCCAGTAAGTGTTACCTCACCTTCACCCTGGACATGGGTAGATCACCTGGTTTCGGGTCTACGACCACGTACTACTTCGCCCTATTCAGACTCGCTTTCGCTGCGGCTCCGCCTTCTAAAGCTTAACCTTGCACGTAATCGTAACTCGCCGGTTCATTCTACAAAAGGCACGCTATCACCCATTAACGGGCTCTAACTACTTGTAGGCACACGGTTTCAGGATCTCTTTCACTCCCCTTCCGGGGTGCTTTTCACCTTTCCCTCACGGTACTGGTTCACTATCGGTCACTAGGTAGTATTTAGCCTTGGGAGATGGTCCTCCCGGATTCCGACGGAATTTCACGTGTTCCGCCGTACTCAGGATCCACTCAGGAGAGAACGAACTTTCGACTACAGGGCTTTTACCTGCTCTGGCGGACCTTTCCAAGTCGCTTCATCTAACTCGCTCTTTTGTAACTCCGTATTGAGTGTCCTACAACCCCAAGAGGCAAGCCTCTTGGTTTGGGCTCTTCCCGTTTCGCTCGCCGCTACTCAGGGAATCGATTTTTCTTTCTCTTCCTCCAGGTACTTAGATGTTTCAGTTCCCTGGGTCTGCCTTCAAGACGCTATGTATTCACGTCAAGATACTACGCGATTAAACGTAGTGGGTTCCCCCATTCGGAAATCTCCGGATCAAAGCTCACTTACAGCTCCCCGAAGCATATCGGTGTTAGTGCCGTCCTTCTTCGGCTCCTAGTGCCAAGGCATTCGCCGTGCGCCCTTAATAACTTAACCAAGTTATTAAGCCTATAAAAAA